>JBHPCZ010000049.1:0-22973 GCA_042573625.1 Thermodesulfobacteriota bacterium | reverse complement strand
CACGATGGAAAAGAAGATCAAAAAAATGCAGAATGAGGCAAACTTATCCTATCTGATCATCGATGGGGAAGAAGGTGCCTGGGTGCGCTTGAGCACAGTATTGACGATCGTCTTATGCTTAGTCGTCTATATCATTGGAAGGCCCTTTGTTTAATTTATTTGATGTTTAGCGCTGGAATACAATTTCCGAATTTGCCTGGAGGTATTGAAAAATGCAGAAAGTGCCGAGAACGGATTACAATGCTTATCGCTTTAGCCATACTCCCCTTCTCTGTATCGGCATGGGGGGAATGGGATCACATGCTGCTTTGTTGCTCAGGTGGAAATTATTCAGAATTTTCAATAGAAATCCTGAAAGCGATTTTGATGCCGATAATTTTTCATTTGCGCGGTTCATTTGTGTAGACACAGATAATCTCGAGGATATAGAAACCATAAAGTACCACCTGTCAGAAAATGAACGCATGAATATTGGCAACGCGTCCCTTGAGGATGTTCAGAAATTACTTACAAATGATTCACTTTGTACAGAAGCAAAGTTGTTAAAATCCAGCGAAGAATCCGTTCAGGAAGCATTGAAACGGCCTGATAACTTTCAAGACGGTGCAGGGCAAATTCGTATGTTCGGCCGGTGTTGCCTGCTCATGAAAGACAATCTCGACAAATTCCAGCAAAAAGTTAAAACCGCCCTGTTAAAATTAAATATACCTGAAAACGACTATCCGGGTTATTTTTCGCCCAACGAAGGGGGCGGTGGCAGGAAGGCTCATATTTTAATCATCTGCAGTCTTTCCGGGGGGACGGGGTCAGGCACTTTCATAGACGCTGCTGGGGCCATCAACCATCTACTCCAGACAGATAAAAAATTACGAGAGAACGGCTATACACAGGGGCATGTTACAATTAGCGCAATAATTGTTCTTCCATCCTGCCTCCAAGGAGACGACGACTCCGAGATCATTATAAATCAAGCAAACGCATATGCAGCCCTAAAGGAGCTTGACCATTATTTAAGTGGAAATGAGTATCAAATTGTCAACCCGTCATCTCGAGATACAGGCAGAAGTATAACTGTGAGCAATAGCAAACAGAGTGATATGCTTTTTCAGCATGTTTTTCTTTTTGAAGGTACCAGCAATGAAACAACGCTTAGATATGGCAGCCCAAATGTAACTAATTCCCGCTTAGAGATCAGTGATGCAATATCTGATTTCATAACCGCTACTTTTCTCTCCAAGTATCATGATAATTTTTTTAGAAGACTTATAAACTGGGTAATCCAGGACGGCATTTACAGTAAAGAAAGTGCACGAGTGAAATATCCCCCATGCAAAAAAAGATTCTCTTCCTTTGGCATTACAACAGGTATCTTACCAACAAACGATATTGTTGAGGTGTTTAAACTTGGCCTCATGGTACAGATCGTTAATATGGCTTTAAATTATCTTGAGTCTGTATGGGAAAATTCAGAGCCCGAATTAGGAAAATATACCAACCTGCTTGGAAGCCTTTTACCAATGCTGTATCGTCCACTGAGCGGCAATGAGTACGATTTCCCTGTAATACGAGGCTTCAATAAAAGGGCGTTCACTGAAGACAGAGTGCCCGGAGACGAATATTGGAGAGAAAAAATTGACCAGCTGATATATCATCATGACATCTTGCCAAAGAATGAATTACAGAAGGCAATAGAATATTTTAACACCTGTATAAAAGACTGTCTTGGATGTGAAGTTTCAAACAAAGAAAATAAGATTGAACAGGCAGTAAAGCCTCATATTTTTGGACCTTTCGAGGATGAATTCAAAAAGCGCCTTACCGACATTGGAAATGATCAGGAAATTTCTATTGTTCAGGAAGAGATCTGGCTGAAAGAGGTTGCAGAAGAACTGGCCATGGCAATTTCGAGCCTTCAAAATAAAAAAGAGCGGGATGTTAAAAAAATAAGTCAAATTAGAGATAACAATGAAAAAGCAGCCAAAAAGCATATAGATAAAGTCCAGGAGAAATTGAATGACATAAAAGACACCTCAAGGATAGCAAAGTTTTTTTTCAGAAAACGAAAACAAAAATTTAACGAAGCCATAGAGGAGTATGAAAAAGAAGTAGAAAATCTAGGCGGAGCCTTAAAGAACTTTTTTCTTGCTCACAGAAGGTATGTGTTAGAACATTACAATAAAGCTGCTGCAGATGTTCATTTTAAAATACTAAAAGACGTTGAAAGCATGGTGAAAGAACGGTTGAACAAAACTGTTACAATTACGGTTCTCGACAGCAAAAAGAAAGAGACCTGCAGTATCATTTTGGGAAAAGTCAAAGATAAAATCGCATCTAATAAAAATGAGACAATAAACCAGGCAGAGTCACCCCTTGACATCAAACCGGATGATGATAAAACATCGTGGATCAGCCGGTGGAAAATATGGCCTTCAAAAGAAGATCTTGACAAAATGTTCCATGAGTTAAAAACTCAATGCGAGATAAAAATTGATGTCATACGAGATTTATCTCAAAAATTTGCAGAGATTTTAGATGGAAAATATGACAAAATCGTCCGGGATTTCTCCACAGATGGAAGTACTGAAGACCAGTCCGTCATCATCGATAACGATATAACCGACGACTTTTATACCCGGCTGAAGGAGCTCGTCGAAAACCTGATTGAGGAGTACGGCGTTCAGGATAAAATAAATCAACAGTCGTTCCAAAATATATATGAAACAGGCAAGTTTGGCAACCTCTTGTCGTTTGATACAGATACTCACAATAAAATACGCACTCGCCTCCGAATTCTCTCCAAGCCTTTTATTCAATTGACCAGCACACCAACAAAAAAGTACCCTTCAGATAGTCAGCTAAAATTAACATCCGATTTCCAGAGAGGAAATGATAAAGAGACTTTGGTACACAATGATAAAGTAACTTTTCTGAATATTGAATGCGGGTTTTCAGTAATAAACATTCGTGCGTTGCATGAATGGCGAAGTGCATATCTACACAACCTTGCAGATAATGGTCTGCCCCATTGCTACAGTGATGCCGAGGACTACATAGACTTATGTTATGATCACAAGGTTACTGGCATGAATAGTAAGTACTTTTTGGAGCTTATGATTATCTACAATATTTTGGATAAGAATAGAGACATTTTGTCTCTCGCCAACATTGATGATCTTAAAGGATTGTACCTTAATAACCGCTTAATAGCCGTCAGCATCAAAGAGGACGTATTGTTGAAACACATAGAAAATGATCCGCCCACAGACTATTATTTGCGCCATCTGCTCATAAGCAATTATCTTGAAATGATGCAGGAGAAGCACCCCGGAGATTCTGGCTGGGTGGTAAACAGAGCTTGGATAAAAACAATCTTTGACGGCCCGGAAGGCAGAGAGAGCGAGCGCTTCAAAAGAGATATAAAAGCCGACTTTCAACTAATAAAAGACAATTTGGCCAAAATTGAGAAAACGCCTGAAGCTCATGATATGAAACAACTTTGGAAGACTATTTTTCATGATATGGCCGAGGATGGTTTTATGGAGATCGACGAAAACGGCAATCTTGAAGTAAACTTGGATGAATATCCCAGCGAGATTTGGGAAAAGGCAGGCGACGTCAAGATCACGGGAAACATAGAAGACTGGCAAGCCGAATTGGCGGGAAGTTGGTGGTTTCTTGAAAAGCTTGTAATCGTTGTAGCAAATAGGATAAAAGTTAATCAACCTATATCAGAAAGTCAAAAAAGCTTCTTGCGTGAGTACAACACTAAAGAAAGTGCTAGAATGCCTGAAATTCTAAGGAATGCCCTTTTAACAAAAATTTAGGATCCTCAGTTGAAATAGGATATAAATAAAGGGCAACATATAAGCATGTTATGGCTGTACATCAATCACCTGTTTAATAGCCGGGGCTGGTTCATCGGCTGTATCATGAGGTCCCTTTGACGGATAAATAACATGCCCGTAAGGTTGCCATTCCAACTTCAATCGCAGATAATAAGCAAGTCTTCCTGATCTAACAGGTTTAATCACAAGTCTAAAAACAAGCGGATTTTGAGCGCCGGATGTCATCTTGGGCCAGCCCCTCTGCTGATATTCAACAAATGTATAATCGTCATCAATTTTTATTTGACAACTCTGATTTTCTGCCGGCTCGGCTCTGACAGCTTGATACGCTTCCTTTGGAAATGACGCTACAAGTTCACCAGAATCTGTTTCATCCCCAAGATTCCACGCATGAATTTCAAGTCTAAGCTCCTCGCCTTTTCTCGGCAGAGCAACCGCTCTGATATGTATCTGGCCGAATCGGGGAATCGGCCCGGTCCCTGAGGCATCGAAAAAATCTCTTCGGATCAACGCGGGACCGTTTCCGTAATTTTTAAAAAACCGGATAACTCTTGGGACATATTTTTTTGTCTCGCTGAAATCAGGGATATTCCAGCCGGCCCTTCTGACACTCTCAGGGCCGGCATTGTAACAGGCAAGAGCAAGTTCCAAGGTCCGGGCCGGGTTCGGGCTTCTTACTTCACTGTCCACCCTATCATAAAATTCACGAAAAATACTAACCCCCGAACGGATATTGTATTCAGGTTCCGTCAGATAATCAGAACGTCTTCGCGCATCGCCCGGTATCGGCAGAATTTGCATAAGGCCAATGCAATCTGCTTGGGACATCGCATTGGACTCGCAAGCCGACTCGGCATACATAATCGCCGCAGTGAGTCTGGGGTTAATGCCATATTGCTGCGAAATATCTTGGATTAACTCTTTATACCTCTCGCAATGAATTTTGCTGAGATCAAAGGCTGAACTATATCCTTTTACAAATACGAGTAAAGAGAAAACAAGCCAGACGAAAGCTAACAAACCTACTATATTTTTCCTCACACACATAGTTGACGCGGTTATCCTTATTTCATTTTATTCTCATAGCCTATGTTCTGCCGGCTTTTAGAAGCTATCTCAAAAACACGACGCCCAATGGCGGCGTTGCCAGCCTCCTCAAAAGCTCACATACTACTTTATGCTTCGCTTTTTCGTCGGTTGGCACCTTGCCCCTGGACGTGATCTACTATTTTTTTAAGATAGCTTCTAGTAAAACTTTACACTTTCATCTTTGAATATGTGTATTTCGCCGCTTCTGTCTTTCTGTTTCTCTCTTATCTGTTGGATACCGTCTTTGATCTTATCTGAAAAACGCAACCCATAGTCAGCTTTCCTATGGTTTATTTTGGGAAATCGTTTCTTGAAACTCTCGAGAATCTTCTGAGGCACTGTCTCATAAGTAAGTCTGTAGAGTTCGCCCGAAGAAGGCGCCTCTTTGAATGTGATCATACCTTTTGTGTTGACAAGCAGTTTAAACAGTCTCTTTTCACTCTTATCTTCACAGAAGATATAAAATGGCACTTTGTGATCTTTAACAAGTTCCAACAAATCGTTATCTGAAGCGAACTTCAATAAATGGTGTATTTGACCGGTTGAAGGAGGCTTTTTGATTTTTTCAGGAATCTTTTCGATCTTACCAGAAGTTCCCTGGATTTTTTCAGGGATCCTTTTACATACATCTGTTAGGGAGCACAAGACAGATACAAATATGATCAAAAACAAAACAATCAGCCCCAGCGCTTTTATTATAGTATTTTTCTTAAGATTTTTTTTCATATCTATCTTCTTTCGCACGCGGTACAAAACTTACACTCTCATCTTTATGTATAATAATTATCCCACTGACATCTTTATATTTTGTCTTTGCCTCATCTATGGCATTCTGAATCTTTTTGGACCAGTTCACACCGTATTTTATTAACGCGCCTGATTTTTGAAAACCCTGTACTTTTGGTAATTCCTTTTTAAATGCTGTGCGCACCTTCTGCGGAACAGTTTTCGGTTTTAAGTTGTGGAGAACGCCTGGAGATTGCACATTTAAAAAATGGATGTCAGCACTTTGATCAATTTGTAATCGGAACACCAAACCAGGGGGGCAGGCATATAAAGATATCTTTTCATATCTCACGAGGGCGAGCAAATCACCTTCAGATGCAAATCTAATTTCATGTTTAATAGGCATTGGCGGTAAAGCCCGGATAAGGGGGATGAAGATCACCAACAAGCAAAATGCGATAATTGCCATAAAACGCATCACATCGGTGTTAAGAGATTCGATCTCCTGATCATCAATGTTTAAAGACCATTTAGATGAAAATGGATATGTCATTGCCGCATTCCTTGTTCAATCCGGAGCAGGGTTTTATAGATATCAGTGAACTGCTTTTCAAAATTATTAACTGTTCTTATTGAAACTTCTGTTGAATATTTTATAAGATCTCGCCCGACCGTATCATATTTAATAAAACGCATTGAGTAGCCGATTATCATACCGGCAATGGTGGTAGCCAGGGCCAGAATAATGCCGCCTTCAACGAGACCGTTTAACAACTCAAGTGCATCTACCTGCTCCAAATTGCCCGGCAAGTCATGTAGCGTGGTATAAAGTGCCCGCATCATGCCATAAGCAGTGTATCCGATACCTATGGCAAAGCTCAAACTGATGGCAAGGTTTGATTTATGATCCCAATACTCGATCTCAACAGGATCTCGTGGTCTTTTTTCCAATTCATTTCGCAACTTTCTAAGGTATTTGATAAAAAAAGCAATATTAATGGCAAATAAAACCGGAGAGGTCTCTAACCCCATCATGATATCTTTTAGAAATTTAGAAGAATATCTTAAAACCGCAAACTCCTGATTAATTGTTATTAGTGCCAACATATCCAACAAATAGATAATGAATATTGATAATATTACAAAGCAAATGCTCCATTTGAGGATTGTTTTTATCAGATTCATAGTTTTAAACCTTTGATGGGAATGCCCTTTTACCTTGGTCCCATTTGGATGGACAAACTCTCATCCCGCTTTGCGATCAGGCTGGCTTTACTTTACGGACGAGGCCCAAAAAAAAGCACTTAAGGTTCAGGTTATTGACCCACGAATTTTGTAGGATATGTGACAAACAATCAATACTTGCACAGGGATAAAAACTCATATTGCAAGTTCTCGATATTTCCTTTTGCCTGTTGAAACGCGGTTTGCCAGTGACTTGTATTGTTCGCCCCTGTTGCGCTAAGCATTCCTCTTCTTTTTGCCCCCAATTCTTCTTCGAGTTCCTTGATAATCTGTCCTTTAATACTACAGAGCTCTGAATTGGTCCTGTCCGGATAATTATATTTAAATGTGACGATATCGTATGGTGAAAAATATTTCAGATATGTCACCTTTGCATCTCTTTCGGTAATAATGTCTTTCTGATCCAAAGAACGCAGAAAACCCTTTATTTTTGAAGGATTTGATAAGCTCTTATATTTTACCGCACTTTTCATAATCTCTTCCGAGAAAACTTTATCAAAATCAACCGCGTTGTTATTCCGGAAATAATTACCGGCCATTTTAAGCACTTTATCCAACGGTTTCTCACCGTTTGGGTACAGTTCTGCCGGACTTTGCTTTGATTGCGCTATTATTTTATTTTCATTCAGGGATGTTGTTGGCTCTGCTGGTGGATCAACTGCGACAAGCTCGGGTTGTTCTGTCGGATGTTGACCAATTACATGTTTCTTTGCACACCCACCTGAAGAGATCAGCAAAGAACCGGATACGAAGACAGCAATAAATACAGTAATTACAAAAGATTTCATCTTGATTACCCTCCCTATGTTTAAACAGACTATTAATAACTATATTCTTTTTTTTGTTTTGATTGTAAGCGTTTCTTTTTGGTTTTAGCAGTTCGTGGAAGTAACTTTTTTGTAATTGCTTTTATCCTAACTTTTTGGCCGGGGCTAAGTAACTCGGAAAGTGGATTGCTACTTATTCGTGCTTGCGCGATCAGTTGATCAATTTGGGGTAGCATAGTATCAATATATTGTTTTGTTCCAGCTAAAACATCGTAGTGTCCTGTAGTCAATGTCAAAAGTGACTGGGTCATCTCCAGTCCAAAACCGTCTGAAATATCTTGTAAAAAAGAGAACTCTTCAGGTGCGTCAAGCACTTCATCGGTTCGAACAATTTCATCATGGAGAGAAGAGGGAAACTCTCCTTTCCAGTGATCGATACTTTTCCTTAAATTGGGTAATATTGCATCGACAGCTTCTTTCATGTTAGACAGTTCCGCTCTAACCGACTCTAGCAAACTGATGAGGTTCTCCCTCATCTGGCTTTCCATATTCGAGCATTCTCTATCTTTACTTTTTGCTTCACATCCGGCTTCCTGATATGCAGTATATTGCGCATCAAGTTCCTCAACATTCTGGTTTATTGTACTTTCTAATTCGTCCCTGATCTCCGGCAATCTCTTTGTCTGGCTGATAACTTCCGGCGTAAATATTTCTTCTACTGTTGGCTGAGTTGGCGCAGGATCCGCCATTAGCGGTAATACAGTGCAAATGATTGAAAGAATAACCAATAAACAGATTTTCTTCATCTTTATACCTCCTTTTGATAAAATGTTTAGTCACACAATATAATAAAGATAGCTCTTTTCGTATGGCACATTTTTACCAACACATCATAAATCATCTCTTAGATTTTCCCACTCTTTTTACGTTTAACCACATAGTGCGTTATTTTCTCAATTGATTCGATATGTTTTTCTAACTCGTCTTCATCACTGTAGTGGATGAAAACCACCCAGCGATAGTTATACTCCACCATCTCTAAAGGAATGGGGGACTTCGCTTCTGATTGAATATATTTTATATATCTCTGGGCAAGAAATTTGTAGTTGAATTTGCGATATGGGTGGCGGTATTTCTTCCTTTCGTCAGGCGGCATGGGGGACGATGGGAGAAAAAAGTTTTCAATAGGCTTTTGAATTTTAAAAATTGTCTCTTCAACCGCATTTTTGATATCCGGAGTCTTCTCTAGCAGTGTCGACTCTTTAAATAAAATAAATAAAGAAGCCAATAAACACATTAGAAGAAAGAAGGTAATGATATATTTACGGCCCTTCAAAATAGATTTATGCCAGCCTTTCCATTTATCAACTTCCAAAGTCGAAAGTTCACGACCATGCCTTTCTATGAAAGCATAAGGCACAATTCCGTAACCGGCAGGGACTTCAACTGTTTTACCCTTTTTGCATTTAAGCTCGATGGTTTCACTTCCCCACCTTTCAGACCAGGAGTTACGAAAGATAAAGACACCGCCTCCCGGGAAACGGCTGTCATCTATGTATCCCGTGATTAGCATGGCGTGGCCGCCTATCCAGCCTTCGTTTGGCAGCGGCATGGGTATGCGTCCGGTCTGGATGGTCACGGGATTACGATACCAGGAATTAAATACCGGGACACCAAAGGTGATAGGCCTTCCTTTTGCCATACCATTTTTACCCGCCAAAACAGACTTGACCCCCATGATATCCGAGGAGGAAAATTGACGAAAGCTTTTAGCTCGGTGCTCAGGGGCGTCCTTCTTCGCTGCTCCGGTAGGGTCCCCATTGGTTTCATTTCCACGTCTCTCTTTCTCATAAGGCCAATGTTTCTCTAAGCAGATACCTGACACATTTGAATGTTCAGAAGGGACTTCACCTGTAATCCATTCAAACGAACATCTTATGTAAGTGCCGGGCAGTTCTTTGATACCGTCTATCTGTTTGCATCCCCAATAGAGATAGTTTTCCGAAAAATCTGTGTTATTGCTTTCAAAATATTCCCTAAGTGCCGTTGTAGCAAACGACACGCATGTCCCCCTGCCCCCCTGATCTTTTATCGGAGGCAATCCTTTCCTGAGGTCAACAAAGGGTGGAAGATCTATATCCTGCTTCGATATATCCGGGAAAGAAATGCGTGTTTGCAGGTGGATCGCTTTATCTTCATCAACTTTCTGGACACTTTCATGGTCAATTAAATAGCCGTGTGGAAATATCTCTCCTCGATCCAGTCCATCCCGTATGTCCTCCGGAATCTTCATTAGCTCCTTCAAAACAGCGATATCTACTTTTGCTGCATATTGAGCAAGATTGTCCTTGTGATAGGTACCTTTTGTTGTTTCATTTAGGAATCCAATCAGCACATCAGTTGTCTCTTTGATACTCAAAAAGATTGCAAAGTCCTCCAGCGTGACAATGCCCATATCCTGAAGAGCCACTCTTAAATCTTCCGGCAATTCAGAGACCTGACCTGCTAACCACTTATATTCAGAAAGTTTCATTTGCACAAAACCTCGAAGAATATTTATGTAAGGTCATTTTCTTCATCAGTATTTATTGGGCTTTCAAATTCTACACCAAGATAACCCGTAGCGTATTCCTGTTTGAAGGTTTCCAATAGGCTATTCCAATCAGACGGCTGAAGAGCCTTAAAACAAGCCCTGAGATGGTTTCTTGTGTGTTCTATATCGATATCGGATGACACATTCAGGGCATCAAGAAAAGAACGTATTTTCCCCTCATCAAGAAGCTTTTCTTCAAAATTCTCGAAAGACTTAATAAACTGTTCTAGCAGAGGCATAATATCCTTTAAGATGTAATCTTTCAAATTAGAATCATTAATTACTGTTGAAAAATAAAGGGACAGCAGTTCCTTTACGGTTTGATAACCGTTTTCCTCCAGATAGGCTGAAAGTGCCGGATCAAGGTCCAGAAACTCAAGCACGTTTAAATTTTTAGCAAGTTTTTTCTTGTCCATTTCCTTGCCTCTTGGTTGGAAACATTAATAATATTTTTCAAGATTTTTATTAAGTTATAGATTTACAATAAAGTAAAAGATAATTTTTCCTTAAAATGCCCATTTCAATCTTTGTCATCTATATAAAATTAAAATTCAGCTTATGGTTTTTTATTGTTTCCTGCCTGAAGGCTCCTTAATAGTCAAGCCCCATAATTTAATGTGCGTTGGTATCATGTTACGGGGCCGCACAACGATTCCTGATCGATACAGGCGTTTTGGTGTATCAATAATGACACAGAGTTCTTTACCGTCATAGCCGGCATTTTTCCACAGTATGCGTCCATTTTCCAGCAATGCGCCGGATAGCAGGGTCGTTATCACTTTCATCAATGCACGTTCTACTCCAGCAAGAGGACATTGCTGGACATCGAAATGCAAATCCACCTTCTGGTCTGCAACGATGTCATACAGGAGCCCCCTTTTGCTATACTGTGTGCAAAGAAAGTCCTTTAATTGACCCAGTTCTTTTGACCGTTTCTCATCCGGTGAGCTGCTAAGGAGCACATCTGTTAATCTTTTTGGCATAGCCAGCAATCGGGAAAGATCATCACTTGTCCCCGGCAGTAAATCACCCTCCTCTTCACATTGACTGCATATAGCCGCAGCCTCCTTAAAGAATCGATTGGCTTTTTCGGAAAATTCCTGCACCACCTTGTGAGGCGCATTGACCTCGGCAGCTAAGTTGATGCCCCAGTTTTTCAGATCATGGAGTAGGATTTCTCCTGAACCGGAATTGATGTTTCGAAACATCAGTGTCATACCTCTGATTTTACCGGTTTCTGCTAATTTTTCTCATTCATAACTCTGCGATGAGGTCCTTAAACTCTTTTTCGATATCGGCTTTTTCCAATTCCTCCTTCTCCAATAATAGATTAACTGCATGCTCCAAATGGATTCTGTGTTTTTCCAATTCCTTTGCAGAGAGCTCCCTTGCTTCCTCTATTATATCTGAGACTGCTTTTGCCACAGCTTTTTGGTTTGATTGATGAGCAACAATTTGGACGGCGGTATCTTCTTCCGGCTCAAAACGCGCCCTTGATAAAAATCCCTCTACCTCAGCCACCAACGGGCCCATCCCCCACTTGACAATCATTGCATGGGCAATGCGCATTGCATCCTGTCGATCGTTTGATACACCAGAGGAATGCTCCTTGAACTTTAGTTCTTCTGCCACCCCCCCTGCAAGTAAAACACTAATTTCTGCCAGACAGGAACTTCTTCGCCGAAATGTTTTTCTCCGAAGGATATCCTCCTCAGAATATCGGACATATCCGCTGACTCTCCCGCGCGGTATAATCGTTACACGATTCGGGATTTCACCCAACAGACTTATGCTTAGAATTAAGTGCCCGCCTTCGTGCCAGGCTCTCATTTCCCGGGACTCTTTTAGCATTTTCTCCTTGACACTATCTTCTTTCAGGCTTGCCCCTGTCCACAGGCGGTCCATGGCTTGACGCAGGTCTTCTTTTCTTACACGAATTGCTGTATCACCTTTTTTTTGATTCTCTTGTAAACGTCTTGACGCTACCAGAACACTATCTTGTACCGATCGAATAATCTGAGCACAACTTAGTCCGTATGCCTCACCGGCTGCCCAATCCAAGTCAATAGGATCATGCAAAATGTGCGATAGCGCCCTTTCAAGCAGTTGTTTTCTTTCTTTCAACCCCGGATTCTCCATTTCGATGAACCGGTCTATACGTCCGGGTCGCAACAGCGCCTCATCAATCGCCCCTTTTCGATTTGTCGCACCGATAAGAAAAATATCCGGAGCGCCGGTAAAACCGTCTAACTCGGTCAATAGCATTGCCACTGTAGCAGCCTGATCCCGCATGAGGCCGCTGGCAGAACTTTCCTCACGGTGTGGCGCAACAGCATCGATTTCATCTATAAAAAGAACGCATGGTTGACGAGTCCTGGCCTTTTCGAACAGGTCTTTTAGGCGCTCAGAAGCGACGCCTGCCCAGCGACTCTGAAAATCTGCTGCCGAAACAGCAATAAAATTACAGCGCATTCTTTGTGCGACATTACGTGCTATCATGGTTTTCCCGTTCCCGGGGGAACCATAAAGTAGAAGACCTTTCGGCTGTTGAATATTGAGTTCAGTCCGCTTCCTGGCATCAAGAAAAATATCGAGGAACTCGTCGATTTCTCGACGTGTTTCGGATGGCAGGATCGGCGATTCCGAATCCCCCAAATCACTCTCACTAATAACACTTCCGACTTCAGAATATCGAATCAAAATGTCGTTGGAATCTTCAGAAATACGGGTGTCAAATAAAACTCGATCGCCGCCAAACCCGTATTGGTTCTCGAACGCACGAATCCTTGCCAGCCATGTCGCGTGTTCAATATAAGGAGTAAGTGCCCGAACCATTACCGTGGGGTCTGCACTCTTTTCCAAAAACCCCAGGACACCTCCCATCTGATCAATCTCCAACCGCTCGGCCGAAGATACTACTTTACCTGAAAGCAAAACAACCGGCGTTTCCGGCTGAGCGGATCGCCAGGTCAACAGGTAGTCTTTCCATAATAATTCACCATTGTAGTATAGGTCGAGAAGCACAAGATCAAACGGTTTTTCAGCCGCGTAGTTTAGAGCTTGATTCGCGTTCGGAACACCAACTACTTCTGCTGTGTCGTCGAGTCCTCGCGTAAGGATCTCACACACATTCTGCCAATCGTCGTCGATCACAAGGATTTTTGGCTTGCACTGACGCAATGTTAGGTTAAACGTCTTGTCCATTGAAACCAGTTTTACATTCTTCATACCGAATCTCATTAGAGCGTTCTGAACCGGATTTTCAATGTGCTCTTTAAAACCACGCTGAGCCTGTCGAGCGCTCCATGCACGCTTGTAGTATGAAGCCAGCACAACCAAGTTCTTCACTCGGAGATCGATGTCAAGCTGGATGCCTCGTTTCTTTAACTCCTCACCAAAGCTGGTCACCTCTCTATCTAATATTTTGGAAACATCTGCATAACGGAGTTGACAAAAAGGAATGAAATGGTCAATGCGGTCTAGGAAAGCCCGACTCAAGCGACGCTGAAAAACATCACTCTTCAAGTGCTGATCCATCAAAGCCTCCTCTTCCAAGATTTCTTTCACCCGTTCTCGATCCGGGAGTATTTCCATCTCCTTGAAGGGAAGCCGGCCCCAAAATATGCGTCCCACATTTCCGATTAAAATAATGATTGTCCCGCGAATGTCCGTGGCATGAAGTTTGCCGCTAATATGCCGGTCCGGCAGTTGAAGCACTGCGCGGTCCATACCTCCCATCAATACGTCGAGCACCATTGGCTCATATTTCTCGAATTCACTCAGTACGATGATTGACGGTTCAGGGCTTAGAATGCGATTTCTCAAGGTGGGCAGAACATTTTGCAAGTAACCCTCGCAGTGGATTAAATGTTTAATCTTTAGATTGGCTTTGTATTCATTTATCCATTTATCCAAGATCTTTATAAGTTCGCTTTTTCCTGAACCATTCGGTCCAAAGATCAGGAAGTTTCCGCTAATATATCCTTCTTTTATTGGACGGGCAAGTGATGCCCGAAGCCCATTGACGAAAGCCCGAAGCGCCGATGTTTGCCCGAATATCCGGGTCTCGAGCCGTTGCTCCAATACGTCAACGGCTCGAGCCAGCTCCTGCATTTCCTCAAGTAAAGGTGAAATGGCGGTTTCCCTGTGAAACATGTCAGACTCTATTTCCTCTTGTTGAATCAAATCAGCTGCGATATTAATAAAATCATCATCGCTCACTTCCCGTAAAATACTTGACGTTTTCTCATGAACATCCCGCGCTATAGCCATGGCCCTAATACAAAGAGGGCAATCAAGGCAGTGTGATTCAATTTCTCGGGCTTTGTCCTTTGGCAATAAACCTTCCCAATAATTGTCGAAATCGTCCATATTATATTTTTCACATGTTTCTAGAAAAATTTCATCGCCGGCTTCTAAGGATATTCGAAATGCATTAACGGTCTTTTCAAATAAATGCTTTTTATCCATTTGAAATCCTCAATCTTAATAGACGAAAGTATTCGAACCTCATTTCAATTTCTCTTTTCAGCCGACCCGTTCTCATTCATCGATCTGAGTTTTTTCCGGGCCCTATGCCTTAGCACGCTCACCTGCCCGACTTCCAGATCCAGTATGTCTGCGACTTCCTCGTTTGATGGTTCTATGAACTGTTCCGCGGAGCGCAAAAGAGCTTCCATTCTTTTCCTACGTCGATCAATTTCACTTTCCCTTTCTCGCCGTTCATCATCGGAAAAACTCTGTTCTTTGAGATCCTTGAGAAGAGCAGTCTCAAGGTAACGGATCAGAGACCAAACCCTTGAAGAAGATTGTAAATCTTGCTCTTTTTTATTCTTTTTTTTCAACAGTTTTTCCATTATCTCATCCAGCCGGGTTTTCAACCGTTTATAAGGTTTTCCGGTAAACTGTTCCAATTGTTTGATCTCTTCTTTATCCAATGGGTTATAAAACAGAAGCTTTAATCGAAACACCCACAGCTCTTCGTTCCGGAGTTTGTTTATGGCAATGAGCAATTTTTTCAGCTTCATCTGCGTTTCTGCATCACATTCACTTTCATGCGGCAGGATATCTATATAATTGCGAGCGCCATCCTTACCAATGGGTGTTTCAAGGGATTTAGTAGAATGTTCGGCTTGTCTTTCAGGAAGGTTTTTTTTGCTGAGATATTTTCCAACCCAGTCTTTAGTCTTGTTTCTAACCACGGTCTTGAGCCATGGGATCAGTTTGTCAGGATCTTTCAACTGGGATAGTGCATTTTTCTTGTATAGCTTTATGACTATTTGTTCGTAAACATCATGAATAACATCTGTGTCCTTTGCGAGGTCAAGGCAGCTGTAAAATACAAAAACCTTAATTGTCTGTTGGTTTATGAAGTTTGTATAACGACGAAAGAATTCATTCCATGCCGGTTTATCTCCATCCAGGCATAGCTTGATCAGTTCATCAGGCGGGAGGTTTTGCAAATCGTTTAGTTTTTTAGCCAAAATTTCCATCCTTATCAGACGAGAAACATTCCCATTAACTAAATAAAGGATTGGAAGGCTTTTTCAATAAAAGAATCCTATTTTTATGATAGAAATTTTATTATATAATAAAATTAAGGCTTTTTTAATCCTAACGAGTCTAAATGTCAACGCTTTTCGCATAATTTACAAGATAGTCGACAAATTAAATTATATTTACTAAATACTTCACAGGTTTTTTAAAAAAATGACAGAATTTTTGAATTTATTAAAATCAACTCAAAACCCAAAAGATTATAACCACCATTATGTTTTCTTTGATATTATGTTCTCAAAATATCATCATTGTATTTGCAGAAAACAGCTTTTTTACATTTCAATCTCAACTATTAATAGAAACGTTAAGAAGTTGTTTATATCACCTTATTTGTGTTGTGGAATTGTGTTTCATATAGAGGTTGATTTTTTTTACAGATAGATTAAAGAAAGTATTGCATAAAACCGTGTTACGGTTTTGTCAAACTCCAGTAGCCAAGGCTGCGGAACCCAAAGGGCGAAAGGCTAAATTTCCTACCCCCGCAGCCCCGTTGACGCGGAATCTCCGCACAGCTTCGACAAGCAGTGGGGAGTTCAAATTTATGTTTCATTAAGGAGTGTCCTGCTATGCGCGTTTTATCCGGTATCCAACCGTCAGGAAGCCTGCATATTGGCAACTATTTCGGGATGATGAAGCCCATGATTCAGTATCAGGAAGCCGCAGAGCTCTACTGCTTTATCGTCAATTATCATGCATTGACCTCGGTGACAGACCGGGAGCAGCTCGCCCGGGGAACAATTGAGGCTGCCGTAGATTTTCTGGCTTTAGGACTTGACCCGGACAAGGCTATCTTATGGGTGCAATCCGATGCGCCGGAGGTCTTGGAACTGACGTGGATCCTCAACAATATTACACCTGTAGGGACCCTGCTAAGAAGCCACTCGTATAAGGATAAAATCGCCCAGGGGATCTTCCCTCACCATGGTCTCCTGTCTTATCCGGTATTGATGGCCGCCGATATTCTTCTTTACCAGTCGGAAAAAATTCCAGTAGGACAAGATCAGCAACAGCACCTCGAAATCGCCCGTGATATTGCCATCAAGTTCAATCATGTGTTTGGAGAGACCTTTGTGATCCCCGAAGCGGAGATTAACCCCGATCTTCCTACGGTGGTTGGCATAGACGGCCGGAAAATGAGCAAGTCATACAACAACACCATCGAAATCTTTGCTGATGAGAAGAATCTTAAGAAAAAAATAGGTGGAATCGTCACCGATTCCACACCTGTCGACGCCCCCAAAGACCCGAATAAGTGCAATCTTTTTGCGGTCATCTCCCTGTTTATGGATGAAACGGAAAAGACAGAGCTTTCGGATCATTATCGCGCCGGGGGGCTCAAATACAGCGAGGTAAAAAAAAACCTTTTTGCCCGGATGTATGAATACTTTGGTGAAGCGCGCCAAAAGCGCCGGGAACTGGAACGCAATCCCGACTATGTCAGGGAAGTCCTTCGTACCGGTGCAGAAAAAGCCAGGATCAAGGCGCTTCCCACCTTGCATATAGTAAGGGAGCGGGTGGGATTGGTGTATTAATTCTATCCAGAAATTTAGGTATTCGCAATATTATGTATTTCTTCTTGTATGTACCTGCTTAACTCTTCTGCTTCTTTTTTTATAACATTGACCAAGAGAGTTTTAATAATTTTTGTCATTTTACTATCCAATAACCCTCAGTTTTTTTCTATGGTTTCAATCTGAGCCTTAAGTTCGAGCATTTTCTTACGTTCTGACTCAACAACCTCAGCAGGCGCCTTGTTTAGGAAATCCGGATTTTCAAGCTTCGCGGCACTTTTTCCGAATTTCACTTTCAATTTGGCAAGCTTATTTTCAAGACTACCCCGGTCTTCGCCTCTATTAAACAGGTTGCCCAAATATATTTCCAAGTCGCCGACCTTCTTGACTTCTGCATGATGAGGGATGCACACCTCTTCCCCAAATTCCAACTCAGAGAGATGGGCTTGATCTGAAATCAAATGATCATACTTTTTTAGAAAATTGATAATAGGGCCCGTGGATTTAACCGCAGCAGGAAGGAGAATTCCGGAGGATACATTGTAACGCGATCGCAATTCGCGAAGATTGCTTATCACGTTTTGAACAACGCTGAATTCCTTTTCTATAGTTTCATTCATCCATTCCGACTGTGTCCGGGGCCAAGGCGCATGAACACACAGTTCAGAAACAGTCAGTTCTGAATGAATTCCCCGTCTTGGCGCTTTTATATTTAAATATGACCATAATGCTTCGGTAATAAACGGTAAAAAAGGATGTAAAAGCCGAATTACCTGGTCCATGCAAAATGCAAGAACTTGTGTGGCTATCGGGGCTTGAGTGCTGCTATACACCCTAGGTTTGATCAACTCCAAATACCAGGCACACAGTTCTCCCCAGAAAAAATCCCTTCCGGCCTTAAGAGCATCTGAGGGTCGATAGGCGTGCAGATGGGTTGTGACCGCTGTGACAGCTCGATTTAGTCTCGATAAAATCCACTGATCCTCAGGTTCAAGCTCATCCGGGTGTATTGGTTTGAACTCGATATTGTTAAGGTTCATGAGGGCGAAACGAGATGCATTCCAGAGCTTGTTGCAAAAATTCCTGCCCTTTTCAAACCTGTCACTAAAAATAACAGCATTGGGAATGTCTGGCATCGTTCCTAAAACATCGAATTCTTTTCTGCATGATGTGCATTCATAGGTAAATATGGTTTTTCCGTGCTCGGCTTCGGTGAGTTCAACCAGTTTATCGCAATGCGGGCAGGTCGCCTGTACGGGGAGTCGAACATCCTGCATGCCGGTTTCCATGTCACAAAGCAAATACCGCATTGCATCAGCACCATATCGTTCAATAATATCAACAGGATCAATTCCATTCCCTTTACTTTTGGACATCGTAACACCCTTCCCGTCAAGGATTTTAGCGTGTACGAAGCAATCAGTAAAAGGCAAATCACCATGGAGATAGAGCCCCAAAATGACCATTCTTGCCACCCACAGGGTTATGATGTCCCGCGCAGTAACCAAGCATGAGCCGGGGTAATAGTAAGAAAAAGCGTCGGGTTTCCCATCCATTGAGGCGAGCGGCGTCTGGCCTCGGTCAATTTGAGCTGTTTCAGGGTCAGGCCACCCAAGAGTACTAAACGGCCACAAGGCGGAGCTGAACCAGGTATCGAGAACATCCGGATCCTGCTTCAAACCCAAAGCCTCCAGTGAATCTGCAAACCTATCCTCGGACGCTTGATCTCGAAGGCAGACTTGAATCTCAATAGGACCCTTGTTTTTGGTGTCAAGCTTGAATGCATCATCCGGTAGATGCTGTTCACCGTTTGCGTCAACAATCCATACCCACATGCCTTGGTTAGTGTGGGCGGGCAGTTGATCCAACAGTTCAATCAGGGATGTTACGCTTTCACAACTGATGGTCCATACCGGAATACGATGCCCCCACCAAAGCTGTCGGCTGATGCACCAATCGCGCTTTTCTGAAAGCCAATTCGTGTACATCCTCTCATAACGTTCTGGATGAAATGTGAGCCTGTTTCCTGAGGGCGTTTTCCAGGCACCATTGGCAGCGTTGACAGCTGCCTGGGCAAGACCTGTTTCTTTGAACTCATTTTCCGTATCACGCCCAAAGACCACCCCGCCTTCTACATCTTCCATACGTATGAACCATTGTTTGGACAGGAATGGTTCAATCAATGTTTTTGATCGATCGGAATAGCCAATGTCTATTTCTCTTTCTTCAATCGCTTCGATTAATTCTAATTTTTGCAAGTCTTCTACTACTCTCTTTCGGGCCGTAAACCGATCCAGCCCGGCATACTTGCCGGCATGGGTATTAAGTGAACCGTCTGAATTCATAATACCAACGATATCAACATCGCCTTTGTGGCGTTTCCATACCTCATAATCATTTGGATCGTGCGCCGGGGTTATCTTAACGCAGCCTGAGCCCATTTCCGGCTTAACCCAATCATCTATAATCAAGGGCAATTCGCGGTTCATTATTGGCAGTAAAACTTTCCTGCCGGATTTGGCCATGTCAGTTAATTGTTTAAGGTTTTCATATTGAGTATCTTTGTACTTCTTGAGCTGCTTGAGCTTCTCTTCAGCTTTAGGACGATCTTTTTCCGTTGCCCCAGTTATTTTTTGAGTTTGTTCATTGATACGCTGCTCCAGCTCTTTGATTGGATCTGGATGACACGCCACCGCGGTATCTCCAAGCATCGTTTCCGGTCTGGTCGTCGCAACGACGACATACTCTGGCTCACCGGCCCTTCTGTTTATCACCGGATAACGAATATACCAAAAGTTACCATGGATGGTTTGGTGATATATTTCATCATCCGCCACCACGGTCTGGAGCTCACAATCCAAGTTCACTATTCGATAATCGCGGTATATCAGACGAAATCGAAACAGCCGGTAAAACGCCTCACGCACAGCAGCGCTGCATACCTCATCCATGGTAAAACGTTGCCGGTTCCAATCGCATGAACAGCCCATCCGAATCTGCTGCTTGACGATTCTTTCCTGGTATTCGTCCTTCCACTGCCAGATGAGTTGCACCAAAGCTTCTCTTCCAATATCGTGCCGAGTCTTTCCATCCAGCTCGAAAAGACGTTTCTCAACAACGGCCTGAGTCGCTATTCCGGCGTGATCGGTACCGGGTTGCCAAAGTGTGTTTTTACCCATCATACGATTCCAGCGTATTAAGAGATCCTGTAACGTATTATCCATGGCGTGTCCCATATGGAGTGCGCCGGTCACGTTGGGCAATGGCATCATTATTACATATCTATCATTTCTATCGCGTTGATCGGAAAAAACAGTGAAAGCCTCCGATTCCATCCAGAGCTTCGTGATTTTTTCTTCAATCTCTAACGGTTGATATACCTTCTGCAGTTCATTTGGCATGGCTTTTGTCCTTAGACCTGACACTAATATGGAACCGGCAATTCAATCTCACGTGAAGATAGTTTGTCGAGGTAGTCGTTTATCTTCGATGTCGCAGCGTCAGCAGAAACGGCATCTCGTATTTCATTGCTGAATTCCAATATAGCCCTGTGTCTGGTTGCTTCGCAATATCTTTCGAAGAATCTTGCCACGTGTTCTATAATGATATTGTTTTTCAATCGATGTCCGCTTTTGCTTTGATCACGATGTTTTGCCTTGTCGATAAATCTTTTTGCCTCCTTAATGGCTTCGGGAAGACACGTAGGGCAAAAGCCCGCTGTCACCATCATATCCATGGTTGAATTAAACCAGGGGATGTTTGTTTGGGAATAGAGATAAAAATGGTTCTTGCAAGCGGCACAAAAGAACATGTTTTGTTCCAATTTGTCGATTGATGCCAAATATTTTTCTTTTCCTCGCCCATTCACCAAATCTTCAACGTCTTTCTTTGCGGCTTTGATATTTCTATGTATTGATTCGTTAAACCTATCCTCCGACCAATAATCATAATCGGACAATGAATAGACACGGCTTAGACCGCACCAGCCAATTGCTCTTCCCCTGTAAAGTACTTCGTAGCCTTGCCAATTTGATCTGTAAGATAACAGGTTTCTTTCTATTCTTTTATCCATTTTTATTGCCAACCTTTTGATTCCATTTTTTGTATGCATTGGCCATTTCTCTGGCTGCAATGGTCGGATCTACACGCCCAGTACCGGTAGCCAGGCCCGGACAAAACACCTTTTTAACCAGGTTATCATTCCGGTAGGCAGTTTGCAGCACGGCACTCATGGCAAAAAAGCAGTTTGCCGCGCTCACCGGGCCCGGCGATATCATTGTCGGTGCGGCGATCATGTACGGGATTTTTGAATTTAGATTTTTCCGGCCTCAGCCTTACCAAAAACCTCATCTCCATACAGTATCCTGAGCTCTCTATTCTGCCTGTCTAACAATTCCTTATCAAGACGTTGAACATCCGCTATGGAGTTATAAAATGTCCAATCCTTTGGCAACTGCCCTTCTTCAGATGGTTGCACTTTCATTCCGTATATATCCTGGCGGATGTGCAGGTCTGCGGCCTTGCGGGCTTCCTCTCCAAACGCTTTAACTACCAGTTCAACACCCAAACTGTGATGCAGAAGCCTTCGGTGGGCATAACGATTATCTACATATGCCTCTTGATATTGATCCAGGAACTTGTGGATCTCTTCATAGGTATTATTCCATCTTTTGAAGCATGCATCGTTGTGTTGGGGCAGATACATTTCCAATCACCCTTTTCACCGAGAAACCGAAAGCACCGTATATTCGGTGGAGAAAAAGAGGCTATTCTTTAAACCGCTTAAACCAGATCCTATCCATATCACGGTCATAAATAACAAGGCTTGCTTTTCCTGACCGGTTTCTCGGCAGCCCGACGCTTCCTACGTCAATGATAGCCCTATGCCCTTCCAGATCATAATATGGCGCGTTCGGTTCAATAGGTTTGATTTTACCCGGTTTTCTCTCCAGAAAAATAGCCGGTACATGGGTGTGTCCCACAAAACAGAATCGGCCCTTTAGAATCTCAAAGTTTTCTCTCACATCCTGCCAGATCGAATCTCCGTACACGGACCCTATCGTTAGATAATACCACTCTTCCGGTGCGATCAGGGATGAGTGGACGAATTCCATGTCACCTTCACGATGATAAACCGGCAAATCCTGAAGCCATTTTAAATTATCGTTTTCAATCACATCTCGCGTGAGATCAATGCCTTCCCTCGCTTTTCCGGAAAAAGAGTCTTTGTATTCGGTGAGACCGGCGACCGCCCAATCGTGGTTTCCTGCCACAACCTTACAATCCAGATCACGGAACACTTCACAACACTCATTAGGGGACTTTCCATATCCCACGATATCTCCGCAAACAAATATTTCCTTAACGCTCTCCTGCTGCAGAATATCGAGCGCGATTTTCAGTGCTGCCAGGTTGCTATGTATATCAGATATGATGCCTATCTTGTACATGATTTTATTCTTTTGTATTATTGAAAAAAAGCTTTCAGCCTGTGTTTAGACAGATAAAATTGAACCGACTGTAACATCTTTAAGATACGACGGGATAAAATAAGATTTGTTTCATAATTGTCATGACTATTCCCTAAGTAATAAACGGTTTTGCAGTGTTACGTTTTGTTTTCCTTTGACTGGATAGG
>JBHPCZ010000048.1:0-23112 GCA_042573625.1 Thermodesulfobacteriota bacterium | reverse complement strand
TTATTACCACCGATGAAAATAACCCTGAACATTCAGATTCGCCGGACAGGCCATCTTGCAAGGTGCCATGTCGAGCTTTTCGATGGCATAGCTGCCGGGAATGGCTTGAGCGTAATGGATATAAGTGGCCTTGCGATTCACCAGTCCCGTATCATATTCGCTGGGCCTCGATGCAGGACAGACTTCTACACAATCGCCACATGCCGTACAGATATTAGGATCAATATAGCGTGGTTTTTTATGGAGGGTGACCTGAAAGTTTCCATTTTCTCCGTCGATGCCTTCAACATTTGAACAGGTGTGAAGTTCAATGTTAATGTGCCGGCCGACCTCGACCAGCTTGGGAGAAATAATTCACATGGAACAGTCATTGGTGGGAAAGGTCTTGTCTAATTGCGCCATTACACCACCAATGGCCGAAGATTTTTCAACCAGATGAACATAATAGCCGGAATCGGCCAGATCCAATGCGGACTGCATGCCGGCAATACCAGCTCCAACTACCATTACTGATCCAACGGGCTGAGTCATGTTGCTACCTTTTGCTTGGTGCGCGTTCTTTCTGCTCTCCATTATTCTA
Source organism: Thermodesulfobacteriota bacterium (assembly GCA_042573625.1). Classification (GTDB taxonomy): domain Bacteria; phylum Desulfobacterota; class Desulfobacteria; order Desulfobacterales; family UBA11574; genus JBHPCZ01. Next base: position 22,532 of record JBHPCZ010000048.1, on the reverse strand, counting down.
ATTCCTGTATCGGTTTAGAGTGTGTTATGCTTTGGGTCCCACCAAAATATCCAAAAGTTTATCCTCCCAACCGAGGGGGGAGATAAGTACTCCGCTATATCCCGCGTCCCTGAGGCCGGATACGAATCCTGCGGCAATGTTGACGCATTCCCGGACCTTGTCCTGTGCTTTCTTGATGCGGTCGATGAGGTCCGCCGGGATATTCACGTTATCCTGATGCCGGTCAATGTATCTGGCCATACCCGCCGATTTCAGCAGGAGTACGGTGGGAATGATACTGGCTTTCCGGTCCTCAACCTTTTTCATGAATCCGGCAAACGATTCCAGGTCAAAGACGGGAGAGGTCACAAAAAACTCGGCGCCGGCCTCTATTTTCCTGTCCAGTTCCTTGAGTTCCAGGTCCAGTGCGCCGCCACTGGCTCCCGAATTTACCGAGGAACCCACCAGGAACTTCGGAGCACCATTCAGTTCAACCCCTGCCATATCGCGACCGCGCTTGAGGTTTTGGATGGCCTCCAGCAGTTCTATGAGATCAACGTCATTGACAGCCCGGATGCGATGATGATCACCATGGCTGGTATCCGCTCCGGCAACAGCCATCACATTTTCAACCCCCAGTGCCTGTGCTGCCAGCAGGTCCGCCTGGAGAGCCAGGCAATTGCGATCCCGACAGCAGATCTGCATGACCGTCTCAAAACCATTTCTCTGCAACAGGATGGCTCCTCCCAAGGAACTCATTCTCATGACGGCACTGCTAAGTTCCGGTATCACGAATGCATCCACCCTGCCTCGCACCTTGTTGGCGCTGTCTATCATTGAAGAAACATCAACTCCCTTTGGAGGCTCCATTTCCGCAAGTACCAGAAATTCTCCCGAAGTCAGTTTATTCTGTAATTGCATAGTCTCTCCCCCTAGTTTTTAACTGATGGAACACGTCATGGCGTTGGTGATGGCGAGCGTGAGTTCATCCAGTCCAAAGGACTTCACATGGTAGTAAAAGATACCCATCTGTCTGACACAACTCTCCAGTTCCGGGTTATTTTCATCGGTGGTAATAATGATGGGCAGATTGCGAGACATTTTCTTGATAATGGAAATGGCCTCATAGCCCATCTTCTCCAGTATGCAAACATCCATCACTAGGACATGAATCTTTTCAAACTGGAGAGTCAGAAAAACGTCTTTAATATTATCAACTGTTATGACCCTGTATTTCTTGTCATCTATCCATATAGCCAGGTCGGTTGCCAGCTTGCAGCCGGGTTCACTTATTAATAAGGTTCCTTTCTTGGCCATTGGCGGCTGTCCATAAAGTAAAAGGTGAAAATGATTGCTAACAATAGCTTTCAATATGAGCAAACTCTGTGCCAATATAGAGTAAATTTAGAAAATACTTTGATTTCGGTGGGTTATAATGGAAGTGGACCTGTAAACCGAAGGGGAAGAGAGGGGGATATACCCCATTGCGTGGAGGGATAGTCTCTCAATATATCATAATCTTTGGATAATTTTATTGTTGGGTAAAAATGCCCCAGCCGTTACCAATTTACCCGCAGCCCATACTTTTTGATCTTGCTGCTGAGAGTCTTTCGGTTAATGCCCAATATACGGGCCGCCTCCTGGCGCTTACCTTTGGTACGCCGAAGTACGAACTGGATGTACCGGCTTTCAAGATCTTCCAAACTAAAGTCTTCATCAGAAAAGACTTGAAACTCACCCTGTCTCTGAGTGATAAAGGCGGGCAGGTGCTCGGGCTCGATCACCTTGCAATCTTCCAAGATTAGGATCCGTTCGATGATATGCTCCAGTTCTCGAACGTTACCCGGCCATGTATAGGCGGAGAGTAACTCCAGGGCTCGCTTGGAGATGGATCGTTCCTGCTGGTTGTTTTTTAGGGAGTGCTGTTTGAGAAAATGATCTGCGAGCAGCGGTAGGTCGCCGCTGCGCTCACGCAAGGGCGGCATTCGAATTGGGATGACGCTAAGTCGGTAGTAGAGGTCCTCTCTAAAAGAGCCCTCTTTGATGGCTTCCCTGAGATCACGGTTGGATGAGGCGATGATCCGGATGTCCAGCTTGATTCGTTCCTGGCTGCCCACCTTCATGAATTCCCGTTCCTGAATCACCCTGAGCAGCTTGGCCTGAATGTTGGAACTGAGGTTGGAGATTTCGTCAAACAAAAAAGTCCCGTGATTAGCCAGTTCGAACAGACCGTGTTTGGTCTGAAGAGCCCCGGTGAAAGAGCCTTTGGTATGGCCGAAAAGTTCGCTTTCCAGCAGGCTTTCAACCAGGGCCGAACAATCTACCGGGACAAACTCCTTGTCGGCCCGATTACTGAGGGCATGGATTGCCCGGGCGGCCAATTCTTTGCCTGTTCCGCTTTCCCCGATAATGAGCACGGTACTGTGGCTGGGGGCAGCCTTCCTGATTTTGGAGAAAACCTCGCGGATAAGCGGGCTTTTGCCGACAATGTATGAGATGTCTCCTCCCGCTTCCACATCCTCCGGGACGGCCAGGGGCTTGACCTGCAGGCTTGCCCGATCCAGAGATTTGAAGACCAGGGCTTCGAGTTCGTCAACTCTAAAGGGTTTCACTATATAGTCAACAGCGCCCAGCTTGGTGCACTCTACGGCGCTGTCTATGGTTGGGTGACCGGTGATCATGATAACTGCTATTTCAGGATAGTCGGCGCGGATATGCCTCAGGACCTCAATACCATCCATGCCGGGCATCTTAATGTCCAGCAAGACGATGGTAATGGGGTGTTGTGCCATGATTTCCAGGGCTTTACTGCCACCGGTAGCAGTGTGAATCGACAGGTCCTGTTTCTGCAGGGCCCTGGAGATTCCTGTGCGCACCACGGTTTCATCATCCACGATGAGTACATGCGGTTTTATTTTATTTTTGGCCATATTCGGCAAGCTTTCCTCCAGATACAGCGGGCAAAAGCACCCGAAAAGTGGTGCCGATGCCGGGTTCACTTTCTACTTCCACGGATCCGCGGTGGGCTTCTATGATTCCTTTGACAATGGCAAGACCAAGGCCGGTTCCGATGACCTGCCGGGTCCGGGGATGTTTAACCCGATAAAACTTGTCAAAGATTTTGGAAATCTCCTCCGGTTCTATGCCGACACCGGTGTCGCTCACCCTGACCTCCAGATATTCTCCGTGGGGGATCGCTGAAACGGTAACTGTGCCTCCATCTGGGGAATAGTTGATGGCGTTGCTGATCAAATTGGTGAAGACTTCCTCCATACTGCGGGCATGCGCCTGCACCAACGGCAGTTCCGGCAGTTCCAGTTCAAGCGAAACTCCCCGCTCCCGAGCCTTTGCTTGCATGAGGATAACCGTTTCTTCAAGGATATCTGCCAATCCCAACTCCGTTTGTTGCTGCACGCCACGGGTACTCTCAATTCTGGCCACGTCAAGCATGTCGTTGATCATGTCCAGCAGCCCCTGCATTCTGCCCTGGGCACGCGTCAGCAGTTCTGTCTGTCTGGCAGTCAATTCACCGGCCAGGCCGTCTAAAATGACGGTATGCTGCTGCTTGATGGCCGCCAGGGGAGCACGCAGTTCATGGGATACCTGGTGGACGAAATCCGATTTCATTTGGTCCAGTTCCTTGAATGAAGTAATGTCGTGGAGTACCGTGACGGTGCCTATGACCTGGCGTTCGGGTCCGTAGACCGGCGCAGAAAGCGCGCGAAGGTGCTTTTGCCCTCGCACCAATTCCTGAACGACAGACTCTGCCTCCTCTTCAGTATTCAATAAAAGGGTCTTGAGCGCCTCGCAGAGGTTGTCATCCTCTATATAGTCATACAATTTTCCGACGGGGGTCGCTGAAGGTGAACATTCCAGGAGTCTCATACACGCCGGGTTGTGAAGTACCACTTCGAGGTCTCGGGTGGTTACGAGCACCCCGTCGGCCATACAGGTGAGAATGGTGCGGATGCGGCTCTGTTCAGTGGCCAAATCGTAAAGGTTCCGGCCCCGCTCTTCTTGAAGCCATCGGGTCCTGCGTTCCAGAGTCTGCTTTTCCAACGCTCTTTTCACAAGCAAAGCGAGATGGTCGGCCCTAAAGGGTTTGGTGATGAAGTCGTAAGCCCCTTTTTGCATACATTCCACAGCACTCTCCACCGTGCCGTGCCCGGTGATAATGATCACCGGAACATCAGGGTAGCGCCGGCCGACAGCCTCAAGCACCTCAATGGCTCCCATGACCGGCATCTTCAGGTCACAAAGAATGACATTAGCGGCTTGGCGGTCCAGTATTTCCAGAGCGTCCCGGCCGTTTACGGCGGTCAATACCTGGAACCCCTCAGAGCTGAGGATACGGCTACAGCCATCCCGGATTACTTTTTCATCGTCCACTACCAAGACGGTGATTTGTGCAGACATATACTGTCCTTTTTTACCCAACTGAAAGGGAACCGATATGTTAAACGAAGCCTTCATTTGACATATAGGAAATAACGTAAGGTGGCTCAAGGGGAAGACTGATAATGAATGTGGCACCGCCACCAGGGGGGCTCTCCATCTCGATGGTGCCACCATGCCGCTGAATGACCCCGTATACCACTGACAGCCCCAAACCGGTCCCTACGCCTACCGGTTTAGTGGTAAAAAACGGTTCAAATATCTTCTCCCTGATTTCCGGAGAGATGCCGGGGCCCGTATCGGTGAATTTCAAAAGCACTTGTTTCACTTCTATATCCGGTCGACTGCTGATTGTTATCCGGCCTCTACCATCCATGGCGTCTGCCGCGTTGAGTATGAGGTTAGTGAAGACCTGCCCGAGCTCGCCTGAATTTCCCGAAATCTGGGGAAGATCGGCTGCCAAATCTTGAAAGATCTCGATATTGTGAAAGAGGGATTGGTGGTGGAGAAGTTCAACACACCGGCCAATAACCTCGTTGACATTAAGAACAACTTGCTCATCTAAAGACTGCCGGCTGAATTCTAACAGACGCGAGACAATCTGTTTGCAGCGCTGGGTTTGGTTAATGATTTCCTCCAGGTCATAGCGCCACTGCTGGTTGTCTTTAATCTCCTTCATAAGCATGTCGGCATAAATAAGTACGCCGGCAAGGGGATTGTTGATTTCATGGGCCACACCGGCGGCCAGACGGCCCAGGGAGGCAATCTTTTCGGCTTGCACCAGCTGCTTCTGGGTCTCTTCCAACTCCCTTCTCATCCGTTCACTCTCACGCAAGGCCTTCAATTCTCTCTGCATACGTTCGTGTCTACGCAAGTCTGAAAAAATGGCGACGCTACCGATTTCTCGGCCTTTTTCCATAATAGTGGTGGCGGAAAAATTCACCGGTACTTTCTCACCGTTCTTGCCGGTAAAGGCGATGCGAGTCGGATTCAATTTTCCTGGAGGACCATGGTCGCTGCTGCGTATCCACCGCATCATCTCGCGGGCGACATCGGGATTGAAGAATCGGCTCAAAGCGTCCGGTTTCCCGACAATCTCCTCGGCGGTGAAATCCAGAATACGTTCGGCCCCCTCATTGAAAATCAAGACTATCCCCTTAGTGTCCAGCACCACAATACCGGCCACTGAATTCTGGATGATGTTGTTAAGGAAACTGTTGGTCTTGCGGAGTTCGCGTTCGATCTCAATTCGCTCGGTGAGATCGCGGAGGTACAGGTAAGTAATTCTGCTTCTGCCCACACGGGATACCGCTATGCAGGTCTCGAAATTCTGGTATATATCTTGCTGGTTGAAGTCTAACTGAAACGCACTGCAAAAACACAGTTGCGGCTGATTCTCCGGGTGAGTCTCGCTCAACAGGTCCGATATTATCTCCTCATGATGAGATGAAAGGAGTTCGCTCACACCCATGCCGGCAATATCTTTCTTCGACCGCCCTGTGATTTCTGCCATCCGTGAGTTGGCAAATACAATACGATGGTTTTCATCCGCCATCAGGATGCCCTCTTGAGTCATCTCTGATAGCAGTTCAATCTTCTTTTCGTCTTCCACACGGCGACTGATATTGCGAACGGCCTCAAACCCCCCGATGACATTGCCGTCGGAGTCGGTAATGAGAGAGGCATTTACGACCACCGGGATCTCCACGCCCTGACGATCCCGGATCACCCGTCGGATCCCGGCAACAGACCGCCGGTGCGCCATGGCCTGTGTCAATAGACACTCTTCTGTTCGGCATTGGGGCGTGCAGAGCACCATGGCACAGGCAATGCGGCCGACGACCTCCTCGCGAGTATAACCCGTGAGCTTCTCCATGGGCTCGTTCATGTAGGTAATCACCAGATTGGGATCCACGGTGAAAAAGGGAGTAGGAAAATTGTCGAGGATACTCGACAGAGTGGCAAGCCGGTCGCGGATCTGGATCTGAGAAAAAAGATCTGCTTGGATATCCCTGAGGATGACAAGGCAACCGGCCGGATTGCCGACCTCGCCGTTGACGGGGGTGGCGGTAACCGACCAAGACGACCACCCGCCCTGGCGATTGCGCAGTCGAATCGGGATGCGGTTCAGGGCTTCTTTGTCCCGGAGGCACTGCTCAACGAAACAGTAATCGGTTTCCAAGTCGGTTTCCATAATTTCTGTCCAGTGCGGGAAGGATTGTTCGGGATGCACGGTACAACCGAAGAGGTCTTCAGCGGCAGGGTTCAGGAAAACCACCCGACGCCGGCTGTTGGTCACCAAAACGGGATCAGGTAATCCAGCAAAGCAACGCGAAAGGGCCTGTAGATCCAGCCCGGCAATGGCCGTCGTGTTCCACGAGGAGACTGCCGGGGAGTCACCAATATTTGAGTATGAGTGCATGTTCTTGTCCTTCTTCCAAAGCAACAAACATCTGGGCCAAGAAGGAGCAGTCAGCGTAATGCGATAAGTGTAAGATGAAACGCAGATCGCATCCAATTTGTTAAAAAAGCCCAACCTTTTGCTAAAGAAATTAAGCTACTGATAATGCATGCGTATGAATTTGAGGGATTTGGCTTTGCTATGGATTATAAGATTTCCAGATTTTAGTTAATGTCCATTTTCAAGCCAGAATTATCTATCCTTCGATTCTATTTTGCGCCAGACTCCCCTGCTATTAACTTTACCGGGATCAAATTTATCTATTTTCGCCGATATAATTTTTTCCAGGGAGCTTTTTCGAGTTCCCGAAAATTGGTCAGAGCCAGGTAAAATACGCCCACCGACAATTCAGCGCAATGCGCTTTTTCATGAGGTAATGTTTCCAGGTAATCTACAACATTTTCAGGTGTTATTTCCCAAGCCTGCTCGATGCTTTTTCCCTCGGCCATATAAGCAACAGTATTGGCACAGGCATTGATGTTCATACACCCATCGGTATCATATGCAACCGATTGAATGCGATCATTACGGACGGTTAAAAAGATCTCTATCGTATCTCCGCATTCTCCAGTCCTTTTACCATATCCATCAGGATTATTTATAATTTTTCGCCTATATAGGCTAAACGCCATCTCCAGATAATGTAAAGAATGATCCTGACAGAAATCAAATTCCTTTTTTTCCATCTTTTTGCTACACAATTTTACCTTTTCACCGTTTATAAATAAATTTTAAATTTCTAACATTCGATTCCATATTACTAAAAGAATTTCTTGTTGCATTTAATCGAAACTTCATCGAATTCTGCATATAGAATCTTCAACCGGTCGTTGGCGATTTGAGCCTTCTGCTGTTTTTCTTTCTTTTCTTTTTCAGCCGGATAACAGGCAAGACAACGTTCATAATGGTGCGCTTTCTCGAAGCATGTTATCGTAAAATCAACCATCAGGAATATCTGCTGTTTTTTATGATTTGCAAAATGCTCGGCCGCTGGAACATATTCCAAGTCAACATTTACTGAAACTTCATTTCCTTCTTTGGCAATATTGATATAATCGTGAATGGTTAGAATCGGCCCGTGTTCCCCCTGATAGCCATTAAATTTGACGATCATATCTTCAAGTGTAAAAAGTCTCTTCTCGATCTCTATACCCCCCGCTTCCAGCCGGTAATAATCTCTTTGCAGATATCGATTGGCAATCATCACGGCCTGTGAAACATGAGGGCAAAGGTTGTGCGGGCAACCGCGGGCATAGCATTTTCTGAAGCAGTATTCTTTTTCGTCAACAACACCGGTATAATGGCAGAGAAATATATAGGCTTGAAACGGATTTTTTCGGTGAAAAAAATCGACCGGCAGGATTCTAAAAGAGGTCCGGCAGGTGACTGCCAGCCCCTTCTCCTTCAATGCGATAAGGTCCGTGACGCGGTTTGGCGGATTATGAATGGTATCTTGCTCCATTTGAACACCCCCTCTCGTCGCGTTTTTCACCTCAAGTTTTTCATGCTTTTGATCAACATCCTGAACGGAAAATGCACTCACTTTTTCAGCTCGAGTTTCTGTGACACCCGCCTCCATATTTCTCTGACGGCTCTTCCAGTAGCTGAATTCCCATTGTATTCGAAGAGGGTTTGGGCCTGAACCATGGCTCTGGTGAAAATCGGATCAAAAGGAATCTTCCCGAGCCAGGTCAATCCGTTTTCTCCGGCATCTCTTTCAATCCTTCGGGTGAGATCCGAATTGAGATCATGCTTGTTGACACAGACCATGACCGGCACATTGAAGTGGGCGGCCAGTTGGACAACACGTTCCATATCGTGATGCCCTGATATCGTTGGCTCCGCAACGATAAGCACCGCACTGGCGCCGCCGACAGCGGCAATCACCGGGCAGCCAATGCCCGGCGGACCGTCGGTGATAATGAGATCAAGACTCTCTTTTTCAGCAAGCTTCCGGGCTTCCTGGCGAACCAGGGATACCAGCCTCCCGGAATTCTCTTCGGCAATGCCGAGTCTTGCGTGAACCATGGGGCCGAAGCGCGTCTCTGATATAAACCATTCCCCACAGGTGTTCACCGGAAAATCGACGGCTTTTTCAGGACAAAAGTAAACACAGACACCGCAACCCTCGCACTCCAGGGAATCCACTTCAAAACCATCACTGATGGCATTCCACTGGCACAAATCCCGGCACAAACCGCACTCCGAGCATTTATCTCGTTGAATGACGGCGGTGTGGCCGCTTTGAAAATCATACTTTTCTTTTAAATCAGGGTTTGTGATCAGGTGAAGATCCGATGCATCCACATCCGCATCACACAGCACCTTTTTCCCGGCCAAAGACGAAAATGCGGCCGTTAAACAGGTTTTCCCGGTTCCGCCTTTGCCGCTGATGATCACCAACTCTTTCATTAATAAAATCGCTCCACGATTTTATGTGACGTCCCGCTTTTAGAGCGGTACTTAAATAAGAAATTTCTATTCTAACAGGCTAATAATGTTTTCATATAATGCATAAAATTTTTCTTTAAATTCAGGTATCGCGTCGACGATCATCTCTCCTCTGGAATACGCCTCCGCAATCCGGCGATCAAAGGGTATTTCCATCAGAATCGGCAGGTTTTCACGGTTTGCATACGCCGTGACGTTTTGATCCCCAATATCCGACCGGTTGATGACCAGTCCTGCCGGAATGTCGAGAATTCTGACAGCCCCGACAGCCAGTTTCAGATCATGCAGACCAAAGGGTGTGGGTTCGGTAACCAGAAGTACGAAGTCCGTACCTTTCATAGCGGCGATCACCGGGCACGACGTGCCTGGCGGCGCATCGATAATGGTAAACGTGTCAGGGCGTGAATGGGCGCGAACCTTTTTGATCAAGGGCGGGGACATGGCCTCACCCACTCGCAATTTCCCGTGGATGAACTCCAATCCATTGCGAGAACCCTTTTGAATAACGCCCAGTTCGCGGCCCATCCATGTAATCGCATCCTCCGGGCAGACGGCCATGCAGCCACCGCAACTGTGGCAGAGTTCAGGGAAAGACATTACTATATCACCAATCACCGCAATTGCCTTGAATTGACATATCTCATCGCATTTCCCGCAGCGGTTACATTTATTTTCATCCACCTCAGGAACGGGAGTGGTGACGAATTCGGTTTTTTCAAATACCGGATGAATAAAAAGATGGGCGTTGGGTTCCTCGACATCACAGTCCAGTAACTGTACGCCGGAACCTATCGACACCGCGAGGTTGGTCGCCACCGTTGTTTTTCCGGTCCCGCCCTTTCCGCTGGCCACACTGATAATCATTTTGAAAACTCCATATCAAACTGCAAAGTGATTGTACTTACATCGGATGCTTCCCGCAGCAGCTTCCCGGCCCGGCGCAGTCAGCCTGGGTGGGAGCAGACCCACAGCACGCCGTATCTCCGGTACCGGGCATTCGGTTTCGATTGGGCCCGGACAGAGAGGAGTGTGCTGAAATGAGTTTTTGCAGGCGATGACTTCCGCAGCTTTTGCATGTCGGCACATCACCTGAACCGGAAATCAGAATTTCATTGAACTTTCCGCAGTCTCTGCACAGAAAATCGAAAAGGGGCATGATTGTCCTCCGTTACCTCTTTATGCAACGCAGTTATCTGCGGCATAAAAGAGAATTAGATGTTTTTCGTCATCATATCAGTGGTATCTGCAAATGCTTTGGTGACCGGTGAATTTTTATGCTGTTCCTGGAAAGAGATACCTTTATCACCACAGGAAACCATTTGCGGGTCGAACGGAATCTTTCCAAGAAATGTGATGCCGGATGTATGGGCTGTTTTTTCACCGCCGCCTGATCCGAAAAGATCAACAATTTCATCGCAGTGGGGGCATGTAAAACCGCTCATGTTCTCAATAAGTCCGAATATTTTCATTTTCAGGGTTTTGCAAAAGCTGATCGATTTCCTCACATCTGCCAGAGAGACTTCCTGGGGTGTGGTAACGATAATCGCTTTGGCGTCGGAAATGGTCTGGGCAATGGTCAAGGGTTCATCACCGGTTCCGGGCGGAGAATCGATGATCAAATAATCGAGGTTTCCCCATTCCACGTCACCGATAAACTGCTTGATCGCCGAATACTTCATGGGACCCCGCCATATAATGGCGTCATCCCTGCTTTGGGTGAGGGATTCAATGGAAACAGCACTCAAATTTTTCGAATAGCGCTTGGGTTCAAGTTTGCGATTGCTGTTGACAGACAGCATTCCCTCAATTCCCAGCATTCTCGGTACGTCGGGGCCGTGAATATCGACGTCCATGATGCCGACCTTAAACCCTTTGTTGGCAAGGGCCAAGGCAAGGTTGACGGATACGCTGGTCTTTCCGACACCTCCTTTGCCACTCATAACAAGAAACTTCTGCTTAATTTTGTTCAAAGATTCGTTCACCGATGCATCCTGATCCGATTCCGTATGCCTTGGTTTTTGTGCAGCATCGATACTCTCGTGAATTTGTGCCATTCTGCCCTTTTCCCTCCGTCATCGTAGTTTGAATAAATTTCCTTCCGTAATCTCATCGAAGACTAAACTGCCAAATACGGTAATTTTCTCCCTACACCTCCTTTACCAAACGCTAAGCGCTATGCTCCATGCGCCGCGCGCTTTTCACCTTGCGAACTACATCCAATGCCCTTCGACATTTGCCGCCTTTGCATATTCCAGTTCTCCATTTTTAAATTGTACAACAGCATCTTTGATCCGCCCCTTTGCGCCAATGGCGATACGGATGCCGGCGCTGTGTAAAACCTTAAACGCTTTAGGACCGCAATTTCCTGTAATCAAGACATTTGCTTTGCTCTCGACGACGGTTTTGCCGGCCTGTATGCCTGCGCCCTGGGGGAGATTGAGATTTTGCTTGTTTTCCAACACTTCCCAGTCCATGGTATCGGGGTTGACCAGAATGAAATACGCAGCTCTCCCAAAACGTGGGTCGATATCCGATGACAAATCCTGTCCTTTAGAGGTAATTGCAATTTGGGGCATTTATATTCTCTCCGGGTTGTTGATTTCCGCAGCAGGCCAAATATCATTTTAATTTGGATACCGGACCATTTCTGTCTCAGTGTTTTTCGAATATTTTATTGAAGAAACGACACGTCATCACTTTGTCCTTCCCGCCCGCTCTCCCCCTGATAGGATATAGGGGACTAACCTCGGTCAGTCCCCTATATGGTGGTGGGGGGGAAAATGAGGAGCGTGAGGTGAGGCGGTCAACTTATGGTTAAAATTAAATATAATCGTGTGTCCCTGAAACGACCCGTACCCCGGTTTTATTTTCAAGAATTTGAGCCATCTCCTGTGGATCGCTGTATGGACACCCCGGTTTTGCATTGGCCAAACAGGAACTGAGATAAATCACGTCAGGTTTCATCTCCGCCATTTTAAACGCCAACCCTGTATTCGCGGCAAGAGATCGCCCCGGGCATTCACATTTAACAAAAGCAATCACCTGTGATGGGTTTTCAAAGTTACCTTCGTTAAGGGCTGCTGCTTTGAGACAGCGCCATTCACCCGCACATCCGTAACCGCTGTCCATATAAGCACCGCAACCGACAATCGCAACTTTATCCACCTTAACCTCCTTCATCTGATCCGTTTCTAAATTCACAAATGTCAAAACATCATTTAGGCTTCAAGTGCTTGGCGATCAGCCATATCCATCAGGACCCGCTCCCGTGCTTTATCGATCCCGAGTTCCTTTCGTTTTTTATCGATATGGGCGATCATTTTCTGTGCGTGCTTGATCGGATCCGGTTCACAATCCCACATGCCGCCGTAGATCTTTTCCAGCTCTTTATAAAGATAATCCCTGAAGACCGGTGCGCCGTCTAAGGGCATGTGGACACCGAAAACCGTATAAACACCGGAAGTGACGAAGTAATGCCCGATGCTGATGGCCTTTTCGCTCATCCATTCGGGTGCGCTTCCGGCCGCAGGCAGGTCACGGATATCATTACCGAGTCCGCCGGCCTTGACGACCTCAGTGGCCGCTAAAAGAATCCGGCTGTTGTCAACGCAGGAACCCAGATGCAACACCGGAGGTATACCAACGACCTCACACACCTCGGCAAGCCCCGACCCGCAGAAGACCTGGGCGGTTTCAGGTGTCAGCAATCCTTCCATGGCACAGGCAATACCGTTGCAGCCGGTGGTCAGGACAATGACATCGTTTTTGATCAACTCTTTGACAACCGTAATATGGCCTTCATTGTGTTTTGTCCTGGCGTTGTTGCAACCGACCACGCCGGCGATACCTCTGATTCGACCGTTAATAATATTGTCATTCAAGGTATAGTACGACCCCCGAAACATTCCGCCCAAATGGTACTTGATCGATTCAACACCAAAACCGGCAATCTGGGTGGCCTTGTACTTCGGTATCATGATCTCCGTGCTCCGGTTCTCGAAATTGTCGATAGCGATTTTGACGATACGCCGGGCATCTTCCATGGCATAATGTTCATCAAACTCGATGTGAAGAACATTTTCCTGTTCCATTTTGGCAATAGGGTGGGTGGTAATCAGCTTGGTATGGAAGCATTTGGCCACATTGGCAAGGTTCTGAAATATACATTGAATATCGACCACCATGGCGTCGCAGGCCCCGGTAATGATGGGAAGCTCCTGCTGCAGGAAGGTGCCCGCAGCGGGTACGCCATGACGTTGCAGCATCTCATTGGACGTACAGCAGATACCACCCAATTGAATCCCTTTGGCGCCTTTTGATTTTGCATAATCGAGCATCTCCTGAGATTGTGCCGCCACAACAATCATCTCGGAAAGGACCGGTTCATGACCGTGGATGATAATGTTGACATGATCCTCCTTCATGATACCGAGGTTGGCCTCTGACTGCAGGGGATAGGGCGTTCCAAAAAGAACATCCTGGAGATCGGTGGCCAGCATGGAACCGCCCCAGCCATCTGCCAGGGCTGCACGTGTGCACTGTTTGACCAGGTTCTTGTAATCCTGGTCAACCCCGATATGCGTGCGATGCATGATCTCTACGATCTCCCTGTCAATATTGCGGGGGAGTTCTCCCAGCTTCTTCCAGCGTTCATAAAGCGGTTCTGGCGCTCGCTTGAGATACCGAAGTTCCCCTTCGGGCTTGCCCCATTCATTTAACGCCCTTTCAGCGACTTCGAGCGCAATTTCATCAATGTCCCGATCCAGCACTTGACCGTCGACCTCAACGGTAGTGACAACACCCAGATAGGGGGCTATAGATAGTAGTTTCTGTTCATCTTTTATTTGGTATGCATCGGTTTCCTTTCTGGCTGCGGACATAAAGACTTCGGCCACACAGCGCCCGTGATCCGAATGGGCTGACGCACCGGATGCGACCATCCTGGCAAAATTGCGGGCTGCGATGGTATTGGCCGTAGCACCGCACAGGCCTTTTCGAGTATCCTCGCCTTCAATACCCGCTCTTGGCAGGGGAAGACGGCATGGCCCCATGGCACAGTTTTTACAACAGGTTCCCTGAACTCCGATATTACACGGTTTCATGGTTGCAGCTCTGTCAAAAACCGTATCAATACCGAGCTCTTGTGCGCGTTTCAGCATTTCCTGGGTCGCGGGATCAATGGAAACCATCCCGGGATCCGCAACTTTTTTCGGTTTCGCTGTCCTGGCTTCCTTTTCTTCTGTCATTTTTCCCTCCTTGTATTGAGGTTACTCTCTTTTTGGGCTTTTTAACGCTAAAGCGGTATTTCTTTCCAACATATTGTCGCGTTCCCAACCCGGCATTAAAAATTTGGGTTGAGCTAAATCACCCTGAAGATGCGCTTTTAAAACATCCTCTGCATGACCTGATATTCCCGACACAATTTCAATACCGGATGCCATGAGTATCTTTGTAAGGTGGCGTGAAACAGCGCCACAAATCAACACGTCTATATCCAGTCCGCGGATAAAGGCGCATCGCCGTGATATGTCTTTTTCAGGCAAGTATGCTTCGAAACGGGACTCTCTTTGATTCTCGTTATCCACTACCAACAGCTTCCCGGCTGTATCCAGTACAGGAGAAATTTTATCCCCCCAGATTGAAAGGGCTATCCTCATGATACCTCGCCTTATTTTCTAATTTTTCTAAAACGTTCATCCAATTTTTCATCAAAGACTTGAAGCAGCTACCCGTAACGGATATGTCTCTCGACATCATAAATGCCGGACGTTTCAACCAGAGTGGTTATCAATTCAAACGTTGCGAAATCCATGACATTGATACCCCAACCCAGGTCCTCCAGTTCCTGGTCAATGGCACCTATTGTCAAATACCGGCCGTTTTCCATGAGAGATAAAGCATCCTTGACAAGATCAGGGATTTCAATGGGCAGGAACCCTTTCTTTCTAAACCTTTGAAACAAATTATTTAATTTGTTTTCCACTTTTTATCCCCTCAATAAAATCTGAATTATTTATAAATTTATCGTGAGATAATCCGGACAAATCCATCCTCTGACAAAAGGATGCTTTTTGCCGGTTTCATGAAACCGTTTCATGGCATTTTCCTGCTGCCGCCCATGCCTCTGCCGCCACCCATGCCTCTGCCGCCGCCCATGCCGCTGCCGCCGCCCATGCCTCTACCGCCGCTCATACCTCGACCACCGCCCACGCCTCTGCCCATGCCGCTGCCGGTGGGCATGCCTCCCAAACCGCTGTACTCCGGTACATTGGCCTCGGTCGCGGTGGATAGTTTTCCTTTTTTAAACTTTTCCAGAGCCTCCTTAACGGTCTCGATGTTTCCGAGAAACAGTTCAATCCCGGCTGCAGTAAGGGTCTCCACCGCATTGGGCCCGCATCGCCCTGTGATGACAGCTTTGGCTCCCTTGGACGCTACAAATTGAGCGGACTGGATACCGGCCCCACCCCCCAACGATCTGTTTTCATTGTCAAAAGCTTCGAAACTCATATCGTCTGTCTCGAAAAACAGAAAATAAGCGCACCGTCCAAATCGGGGGTCGATCAAAGAATTCGGATCATTACCGCTGGAACTAATGGCCACTTTCATCGCTCAATCTCCTTTTATTTTCAGATTAGTGATCGCAAACGTTTTCACCGACCACCAGACGGTTTTCCAGATAGCTGGTCACCAGTTCCTCGGGTTCCAGTTCCTGTGCCCCGGTGATAACCTTTATACCGTACTCATCAAAAAGACCGATTGCCCGGTGGCCCATGCCGCCTGCAAGAACAATATTTGTACCCAGATCACTCAGCCACTTGGGAAGGACACCGGGTTCATGGGGCGGCGGTACGAGATACTCTGTATTTTTGATCTGATTTTCCTCAACTTCAACGAGCGCAAAAGCTTGACTGTGTCCGAAGTGTACTGCCAGTTTTCCTTCAGCAAAGGGTATTGCGAATTTCATGTTAACGTTCCTCCAAGTGTTCAAGTTTAATCGTTGATATATCCAACGCTTAATATATGTTAATCATCATCGATCCCAACTTGGGATATGCGCCAAACCAAAGGTTAACATCATGTGAGGGGGTGCAGTGTTCCTTCCAGTCCCGGGACTAATTTCAGGCTGTAAAGGATTTTAGAAATCATAATCATACCCATTGTTCTGAGGCGGCCTGAGATCTTTCATCATCACCAATACATCCACCGGCATGTTTTCCCTGTCCTTGGCCATGTTCGGAATCAATGCGGCCCGATAGAACCCTGATCGGGTAAAAGCATTGGCGGCGGCCGTGTTAACATCGGGAATTTCAGCAATGAGTTTTTCAATCCCGAGCTTGTATGCGATGTCCAAAATCTCTTTGATCATCAGATGCCCCAGCCCCCTGTTCCGGTAGTCTCTGTGCACAAAAATTCTGACGGTGCCCAGGTGATATTTCCAGCCGAACCGCCTACGATTGATCGTAGCATCGGCAATAATATCCCCATTTTTCACCGCTAAAATGGGCAGCGTCTTTTCGTAGTCCAGGTTTTCCACCCACCGTTCAATGACCAGCCGGCTGCCGACATCATCTCGCAGATACCGTGCGACGTCTCTGTGAACCCCTTTGAAAAATTCATATAAAGCCTCCTGATCTTCCGGCACCATCGGACGCAGCATCACTTTGGTCCCGTCTTCAAGTCGGGCTTCCTTCTGATAGGTATTCAGGTCTATTTTTGGATAGAATCTAATATCCAACATAAATATCACCCCCTTTTCATTCGATTCAGGTGTGATTGATGCACTGCCCTCCCCCCGCATGGCGTTCATTAAACCGCTGTATTGTGTAAGATCATGTAAATGTGATGAAAGGGGAAGGAGCATTTTCCATGCCACGCTGTGGAAAAATGGAAGAAACAACTCTAACCTTTTGAATTTAATAAAAGATTTTAGAACAACAATTGGTTGTGAAGCGCGCGCGATAGCTTGCATTATTGCATTATTGCAATTGTCAGCATTGCATAATTTGCACATTTGCAATGCTTTAATGTGCTGGAACAAAATTTAAATCACATAATATCAAGACATTAAGCCAATGAGATTGAATGGCACAAAAGTTGCTCTGTTGATCGGTGGGAAGAAAGAAGATCCGCCAGCACACTGTGGCGAAAAAACCAAAGGAAGGAGGGCATGATGCGTCTTTATGCGGCAGAGCATATGACCGTAATCAGGTCCGCCACAAAAGAAGATCTGGACAGAGTCTCGCTGATAGAATCATTGTCATTCGGAGCGACCTGGACCCGTCATTGTCTCAAGACGGCGGTATCCAATGATATTTTTTTGGTCTATCAACAGAAAACCGTCATCGGCTACCTGATTGCGTGTCTATACGAGCAAGGGAAAAAAGCGGAAATATTAAGAATCGCCGTGCACCCGAACCACAGGGGCAAGGGTATTGCCAAAGAGCTATTGGAAATAAGCATCAGGATATTTTCAAAAGACTGTATCGAAGAGGTGTCACTGCATGTGGATTCTTCAAACAGAAGTGCAACAAGGTTATATACAAAACTGGGTTTTGAAATCACAAAAGTTAATCCCTTACTGGGTGATCAAGAGTTTAATATTTTTTATGTGATGAACCTGAAATTGCCTAAACGAAAGGAAAAGAAAATTCCGTTATGGAGAAATCCCTGGCCTGAAGATGCGGGCCATGCTATCCAATAATCTATGTAAATTATTAAGTTATGGGTGCACTATTTCTTTTTGGAGTAAATATGAGCCCACGCGTGAAACTCAGCGACATTATCGACATTATTAGTTTTCAAACATACAACACCGCATATTATCTTGATAGGGAGAACGGAAGGCTGCTTCCTGTTTCTAAAGAGCAATTGCTTGCGACTAAAAAGGATGGCGGGTCCGGGGACTATACCGATTGGCAAAAGCAGCAAATCGAATTGGAACTCGATATTCTGTCCGATGAAAAGGAAGAGAAATACATAGCAATTCCTACCAAGTTTCTCTACCATGAATACAGCACCATGGAAAACTTCTGTCTTTCCTTAAAGGACCAGAAGATCTCTAAGCCTTTGTGTCAAGCAATTCTGGGTGCAGGTGCATTTAATAGATTCAACAACTGTATTCACCGATACGGAGTTGTCGATGACTGGTACAAGTATAGATACAATGCGATGAAGAAAATTGTTATCGACTGGTGCGAAACAAACGATATCGAATACGTTGATGTGTAAAGCATCCGGGTCCAGAGGGGCGGGCTTTGGTTCACTTCAAACTATTGCAGCGATCTTTCAAGCAGGGCCGGAGAACGCTAACCGGGCCCTTTAATAATAGATTCGGCAGACGAGCCCTTGTATTCGATCTCCTTGATCAACCTTTCCAAATCTTTAACCTGCTGAAATGCCCATCCTGCAAAACCGGCACTCTCAACATGCGGCAATATGCCCTCTTCTATTTCTTCCCAAAAATCCTTCACCAGATATTCGTTGCCGCTAGTACCTTCAACCAGCAACAAGTAACTTGCCTTCCAATTTATGACCATCTGTTTATAGGGTTCAATCTCTGGGCTTTCTTTCATAACATATCCTCATTGCGAGCCCGCTCGATGCTAAAATAATGACGGTCTATCTTGCCGGATTGGAGCGACCTTATTTCTTTGAACGGCCGTCCTGTTTAGGTATTTCAAGATTAAGGCGTTTGATTTTGCGCCACAGGGTGGAGGGATGGATACCCATCTGGGCGGCGGTGGTTTTTCGGGACCAGTTATTTTTTCTTAACATATCGCAAATAAAGTCTTTTTCCATTTCAACCAGGGAAAAGGCTTTTTCGCCTGACACTTCAGTTGTTCTTTTAATCCTGCTGTCCGGTTTCCGGCGAAGATTCTCGGGAAGGTGTTCAATTTCTATGAGATGATTTTTACAAACCACTGTCGCATATTCGATAATATTTTCCAGCTCCCGGATATTGCCCGGAAAATCATGTGACATCAGAATATTCAAGACATTCGGCGAAATATCTTGAATCTCCTTGCCGCGCAGACTGTTGAATCTTCGAAGAAAATGCTGTGTCAAAAGAGGGATATCCTCTTTTCTGTTTCTTAACGGCGGAAGTACGAGTTTTACAACATTGATCCGGTAAAAAAGATCCTCTCGAAACAGCCCCTTGTTAACCAGGTTCTCCATATTTTTGTTTGTGGCTGTCACGATGCGGACATTCGCCTTTTCAGATCGAGTGCTTCCCAGCGGTTCATAGACCCTGTCCTGGAGCACACGCAAAAGCCTGACCTGGATCAAGGGCGAAATGTCCCCGATTTCATCCAAAAAAAGCGTGCCGCCTTCGGCCAGATCCAGACGGCCGGGTTTGTCCTTTTTGGCATCTGTAAAGGCACCGGCTTTATATCCGAAGAGTTCGGATTCAAGGAGTGTGTCCGGTATCGCACTGCAGTTTATCGTGACCATGGGACCTTTTTTTCTATGACTGAGCGTGTGGATGGCCTTGGCAAAAAGCTCTTTTCCCGTGCCGCTTTCTCCTTCAAGAAGGACGGTGGAGTCGCTTTCAGATATCAGTTCCAGCATGCCGAACAGTTTCTGCATCTCTTTGTTTTTACTGATTATATCAACAAATGTGTGCTGGCCGGCCAGTTCTTTGCGCAATTCTTCAACAACACTTAAATCCCGGAATGTCTCCACCCCACCAATTAAGTTGCCGGTGTTGTCTTTCAGGATAGCGGTTGAAATACTTACGGGAATACGATCCCCTTTTGAATTAATAATAAAAATGGATTGATTGATGATGGGTTGTTCCGATTCGATGGTTTGCAGAAGGGAGCACCGCTGTTCACATATACTGGCTTTAAAAACTTCCCAGCAATATCTTCCGACGGCCTGATCTTTTCGGATTCCGGTGATCTGCTCCGCAGCTTTATTAAATGAGGTAATCTTTCGGTTCATATCAACGGTAAAAACACCATCGGCGATACTGTCCAGAATGATTTTGGTCTGGTTTTCAAGAGAGTGTTCCATGTGATCACAGTAAATCCGAGTCTATCAGTTGTCAACTATATTCATTCCCATCCATTTGCAAGAAAAAGGGAGTTTGGAATGTTTTATTTACGCCCCTTAATGTATTTATGATAGAACTGGTTTCAAAACCTCATAGTGAAGCCTTTTGACAATTTTGCTCAAAAGTTCTTAGCGAAGCGTAGCGTTAAAATTTGCAACTGTTTGAGGGCTTTAGCCCGAGTTTTGCAAATTTCGCGAAGCAAGCTTAGAACTTGTCAAAATTGGCAAACCAGCGAACGGGAGGTTTTGAAACTGCTTCTAAACAAAACACCTGTTCATCTGATATAACATTCTTACTTGACAGACATTTATTTTCATGCCAATAGTACAATATCAGAACGTTTAAAATGCGACCCTATTGCATCACCCCGGCAATCGCAGATAGAATTCAATTTTTCGTTGTGTATTTCTTCGTGGCAGCCCAACAGCTCTAGAGCGCTTTTCCTCCTGAACACGGATCCGACCTGACAGCCCTGCTGCTTCTGGATGGTGTTGCCGAATCCGCCCCGGTTTCCAACCTAAACGCGTGGAGGCAAAAATGACCGCATACGATGAGCAATTTCTCTCCAGAGTCTTTGACAGCGTTTCTGATCCCTTTGCTATCTATGATCTCAACTTTCGGATTGTCAGGGCAAATCAGGCCCTTTTGACCCTTTTTAATCTCTCCGCAGAACAGGTTGTGGGGAGGTATTGCTATGAACTTTTTTACAACCGTAAAACGATGTGCGAGGGCTGCCATGTGAAAACGGTTTTCGAAAACGGTGAATCGAGGATGCTGGAAAAGCGAATTCCGATGCCGGATGGAAGGGAACGAATTTTTGAAGTGCAATCATACCCGATTAAAGATGAAAAGGGCATAACCATACAGGCTGTAGAGCATGCGCGAGACATCACCGAACGAAAAAGCCTTGAAGCCCAACTCGTTGCATCAAAAGAATTCAACGACCAGATTATCAACAACATTACGGACAGCCTCGTTGTCGTGAACCCGGGAAACTTTCGGATCCTCCAGGCGAACGATTCCTTTCACCATCGCGCAGGTTTGAAACCGCCCACCGCGGTGGGAAAACGATGCCATGAAATTATGCTCGGAAACATCACCGCCTGCCAGGAAACAGGCATCCCGTGTCCAATGGAAGAAACCATCCGGACGAAACGACCGGCCCTGTCGGATAAAATATATCCGAATGCCGAGGGCGAAAACCGTATGCTGGAAGTTTTTACCTACCCCATCCTCGATGCTGAGGGTGAGATAAGTTCCATCATCCGGTTGGAGCGCGATGTCACCGAAAAGCGAAAGATGGAGGAAGCCCTGGCTTTCCGATCCAAGGAATTACAGCGAACCCAGCATCAGCTGGAGACACTCTTTGAAACATCCAGGCAGGTGAACGCCAAGCAATCTCTTGTAGAGCTTGTTGCTTTTGTCCAAGAAATCAGTCAGGGGATATTTCCCGACTCGGAGTTTTTCCTGTTTCTCCTGGATGCCACAAACCAGGACTTTCTCGACCTGGAAGGCTGCAATCCAAACGTCAAGGAACCCTTGCATCGCATGAAACAGGAACTCAAACAATCAGGGTTGACTCAAAATTTTATTCAATACTCGAGAAACATCACCGAGCCTCACATCATTGGTCCGGAACACAATAATGACAATCCTCCCTTTTACAATCTCATTTCAAAACATTACCCAAGCTGGTTTGGTTTACCCATCTCATCACCACAGCAATGCATCGGTTTTTTCGCGCTGGCGTCACCTGTTTCTCAGGAATACTCCAGGGAGGATATGCATTTCTTTTTAACTTTGTTCAGCCAGATTGCCGGACATGTTCGACATCTTATTGTCTATGAATCAGAAATTGGTCTCCTTAAGGAGAAAGTAGCCGAAAGACCCTCATATGGCAAAATCATCGGTCAGAGTGACGAAATGCAAAACATCTATGAACTGATCGATCTGATTTCAGGTTCCGACGCAACCGTTTTAATTACCGGAGAAAACGGCACCGGCAAAGAGCTGGTCGCCCAGGCCATCCATCGGCAGAGCTACCGAAAAGACGGGCCCTTTGTGGTTGCCAATTGCTCGGCCTATTCGCCGACCCTGCTAGAGAGCGAACTTTTTGGTCATGAAAAAGGCGCCTTTACGGGTGCCATCAAAAGAAAAATTGGCCGCATCGAGCGGGCTCAGAAAGGAATC
>JBHPCZ010000047.1:0-23217 GCA_042573625.1 Thermodesulfobacteriota bacterium | reverse complement strand
GGTTTCAAGAGAATGGCTGGCAGGAGCCGTATGAATCGAGAGGTTCACGTACGGTACTGTGGAGGACTGGAGGTGAGATTCCTCCGGTCTACCCGACTATATCACAGGTTTTGAAGTCGGTTCAAAAGTTGTGATATTTATTTGAGAATGGATTCCCCTCAAAATTCACCGAAAGGGGATGTGGATAGGTCATTAATAATATAAAATTCAGTTTGTTAGAAGAAATAAATTGCGGTCTGCAAAACCGCTATTCACCAGTTCGAAACTGGTTGCCGCCTCCAGTGATTTCAAGGGGTTATGCGAATCAGCAGCCCCTTTTTGTATTTGAAAATACATTCCACCGTCCTGCTTCAAGTCCCCAGTCTAAATTTCACTCTATTTATATTGACTTGTGTAAATTGTATAATTTCTTATATATCGAATTCATAAACTTTTTTCGTAAAACCGCCGAAGCGTTATTAAAATCCAGAATTGTTAAATTATGTGGTATACAGGATTTTTTCATCCTATTTAAAGAGGTCCATTATGGAAGCGTTTGATAGTCGACTCGAAAAAATCGATGCCTTGATTACCGCCATACGGGAGAATCGCGACAGGCTGGTCGAGGTTGCCGTACAGGACACCGGCTTTACTTGTCGTGAGTGCAACATGGAAGTGGATGGAATTTTGAGGGATCTGAAAGATTTCGAAACCATGACCGAGACGTTTGCTTTTCGGCAGCCGATTTGTGAGGCCGGCCAGGCGGTTGCTCTGGTGCTGCCATACAACGGCAGTGCATGGTTGAATAACGCCATTGTTTCAATATATATGGTAGGAAATCCGATGCGGGTAAAGTTCGCATCTCGGGATTCCGCTATCGCCCGTTTTACGGAATCTCTTTACCAGCCTATCTTCGGTGATACCATCTGTTTCGACTATTCCGACGGCAGAACATTCCTTAAAAAAGCCGTGGCTGACCCGGCAACACCGGCCATCTGTCTGTTCGGTGCCGACGATTATGCAGGTCAGTACCGGGACGCCATTAAAGCGCAGGGAAAGACGTTTGTCTTTGAAGGGCCAGGGAAAGACCCGTTCATCGTTCTGCCCGGCGCCAACCTGGAAGCAGCGGCCCGGGAACTCGCCTTCTCTAAATACATCTATGCCGGACAGACCTGTACCGCTCCGGAGCGCGTCTATTTACACCGGTCGATTCATGATGACTTTTTAGCGCTGTTTCTTGACCTGAGCCGTGCTGTGAACGTCGGCGATCCTTCAGACCCGGACACCGATATGGGATCGGTGGCCAGCGCCAAGGCCGTAGCGGCGATAAAGGCTCAATTAGATGACGCTGTCCGGCAGGGCGCGCGGATTGCACTGGGCGGACGGATTGAAGGAAATCGGGTCTATCCTACGGTGGTGACCGAGACCCGTAACGATATGCTGGGCATGCGGGAAGAAACCTTTGGGCCTGTTACATTTATCAGCGCCTTTGACGAGACCGAAGAGGCCCTTCACCTGGCCCGGGACAGTCGTTACGGCCTGAGAGCTTCGATTTACGGAGATGATACCGCGGAAGATTTTGCAGAAAAACTGATGGGTGAATCCTATTGTCACCGGGTGTCTGAAGTCACTTATGGACGCTTCGGTACCGTCGGCGTGAATCAACCCCGATCAGAGACCTGGGTCAGCGCCTTTGTGTCCAAACCTGTGGGAGGTTATGGTCTTTCAGGCTGGATCTGGGAAACGGTTGATAATGAATTCATACTCAAACAGGGCCCCAAACTGTTGAGCCTGGAAACATCTTTTCCCAAAGAATAAAGAATCCATATTCTTGCAAAACAAACAGGGTGTTTCGCACCCGGATGCAAGCTCAACTTTAAAGCACCGACGTGCTTTTGCCTTTTCGGCTGATGGCCTAAAATTCAAGGCACCCGCTTTGCGGGTGGTAGTTGACTCTGACGTGCCCTTTTTTGGAAAAATATGAAAAAGGTCCGAAACAGATTCCCTTTTCTGATTTTATTGAGCCTCTTGATTATGGCGGTTCCTGCAGCGTCAGCACCGGGGGTGCCGTCCGATAAACCGCCGGCTGAATGGGACCCGCTCCCTGTTGTTTTAAAAACAGACGTTGATAAAGCGTACGCCGGGTTGAAAACTTCAGACAACCCCAGGCATTACCTGCTGTTTTGGCAATATCTATCTACGATTGCGGTCGACTATAAATGGCGGAGGGTCAATTCGAATAATTGGGTTATGGTTGTAGATATCAAGGATGAGGAATTCCAAAACCCCCTTAAGATGCATCTATTTTTTCAAAAGGTCCGGAGCGCTTCCGGAAACCTTGGTATATTTCTAATACGCATTAATGAAAATGGCCGGGAGCTCAGCCCGTCGGAAATATACAGGCATTTAATCCTTGCCCGAAAAAAATACCTTAACGCTTTAGATTAGTGGAATAATATAAATATTTCCCATATGCCGCCGGGATTTGATCGTTCCCCGGTGAATCGTTGACGCTATCTTTTAATCCACAAAATTGTTAAATTTTGTGATATACAACGCTTTTCCATACTGAATCAGAATGCGTTGTTTAATAGTAAGTCAGGCTGACAGGAATAGAGGTGGTTGTGTAGACACCTCGAAATTTTTGATAGAACCTATCTCAAAAACAATCTAATTGCCCATGGCGGTGTTGCGAAACGGTTCAAAATGCTCACATACGACGTGCGCGTGTATGCTCCGCTTTTTCAACGCTTCGCGCCTTGCCCTGAACCCTAAGCTTATTTTTGAGATAGGTTATAGTAGGCGTTTTTCAAATGTACCAATATATCATCAGCGACACCTTCACGAGGATTATACACAATGGTTCCGTCTTCGACCGCAGCTTCCGCGATCAAGGATAAGCTTTCTTCGGGTACACCCGCATCTTTGAGGCTCACCGGAATCGCATCCAAAGCGTTCAGCCGCCGGTTGAGGTTCCGTACCGCCTTAATTGCCTTTCGGGCGGCTTCGTCAACGGACAACCCGGACACATCTTCCCCCATAACCGGTGCCAGCCGGGCATATTTTTCTTTGCTGACCTCAAAATTGTATTCCATGCCATGGGGCAGAAGTATGGCGTTCGCCACACCATGCGGGACACGGGCAATCCCACCGATCGCATGTGACATGGAGTGCACACATCCCACCATGGAGTGTGAGAATGAAATGCCCGCCATATTGGCGGCAATAAGCATGGCACCGCGGGCCTCCAGATCATCTCCGTTTTCAGTCACCCGAACAAGGTTATTGAAAATGAGTTCGATGGCGGAAATTGCCAAAGCTTCGGAGTGCGGAGATGTGTCCACCCCCACGTAGGATTCCACCGCATGGGCTAAAGCGTCCATGCCTGTAGATGCTGTCAAACCCGGAGGTAAGGATTGTGTCATTACCGGATCCAGCACGGCGAGGTCGGGCAAAAGGAATTTGTCGGAAAAACAGAGTTTGGTTTTGTTTTCCACATCATAAACAACGGCCACCAATGTGCATTCGCTTCCCGTACCGGCAGTGGTCGGGATTGCAATAAACGGTTTCAACGGTCGTGCCAGCGTTGAAGCTCCCGAATAATCTTCTATGAGATCCCCGCCTTCCGAGAACACAAAATTGGCGGCTTTTGCCGCATCGATGACACTGCCGCCGCCGATGGCGATCAATCCTTCCGCTCCGCTTTCAATGGCCTGGCGGCTAATTTTTTCAATGGCTTCGATCGAGGCGTCCTGGGGAACATCCAGAAATTCACCTGTTACGGCAACTCCGGCCTGCGTCAACCCCTCCGTCACATCTTTAACCAGACCCAGGTTGTTCAGCACTTGATCAGATACAACAAAATACCTTTTTGCGTTCAATTGTTCTACTTCGTGTGAAAAATCGTTTACTAAACCTTCACCATATATCACTTTGGTTGGATGATGAAATTGGTAGAACTCGGGTAACATGGGTTCCTCCTTTATCTGACCGAACCGTAACGACTTGCCGTCGGATATTGCTTTTGATGAGAGTTCTTAGGTTATTGAGGTAGTATTTTCTTTACAATCGAAGCGCTTTTTCTGTATCCTTATTTTTTTCTGGTGAAGACGGGCAATACGCTCAATCTTCCAGACATTTTCAACATTTTGAAGGGGTCTGAAAACCTATAACTATAATTGCCTTGTTTATGCAAGAGAAAGATCGGAGGTTATCTGTCCATGACAAGCCCAATTCAAAAAGATATCGGAAACCATCTGATAGAGACTGAACCGTATTACCTGAGAGCGAAAGATGAGGTCAGGTTGTTCGAGGCGGCCCATGATGCCAGGCTTCCTGTTATGCTGAAAGGGCCGACCGGATGCGGTAAGACCCGGTTTGTGGAATATATGTCGTATCTTTTAAAGCGCCCCCTGATCACTGTTGCCTGTCATGAAGACCTGTTCGCATCTGACCTGATCGGACGTTATCTGCTGATCAAAGACGAAACCGTGTGGGTGGACGGCCCGTTGACGAAAGCCGTTCGCATGGGGGCCATATGTTATCTTGATGAAATCGTAGAGGCCCGTAAGGATACCACTGTTGTCATTCATCCTTTGACCGACAACCGAAGGGCGCTTTCCATCGACAAAAAAGGAGAGGTGCTTCAGGCGCACCCGGAATTTATGATGGTGATCTCCTATAATCCAGGATATCAGTCGGTTTTAAAAGATCTCAAACAGAGCACGCGCCAGCGCTTTGTTTCGGTTGAATTTGACTATCCTGAAGCCCGGAAAGAGGCTGAAATTGTCTCACACGAAGGGGATATTGAAATTGAAACCGCTTTAAAGCTTGTTTCACTTGCAGGAAAGATACGGAACATCAGAGAGCACGGGCTGACCGAAGGCGCAAGCACCCGGTTGTTGATTTACGCCGCACAGATGATCAGAAGAGATATCCCTGCGCATGAAGCGTGTAGATCGGCCATATGCCTCCCGCTGACGGATGATGAAGGGCTTCAGGAGACTATGAATGATCTTATCGCAGACATATTTTGACGACTTCGTAAAAACCCATCTACTGCGTTGCACTTCATCCTTCGTCATTACGGCGTACGATATGTACACCTCATTTCTCAGGATTTGCGCGCCTTGTATATGAATTTTTACAAAGCCGTCCGCTTGTTGATATTTGAATAGTTTCTATGAGTAAGCTTATAGCGGTGGTCAAAATAACGTCCCGTTGTAGCCGGTAGATTAATAAAATATGAACAAAAGTGAATCAATAGGAAGATGTTTAGGGAGGCCGCTATAACGATGTCCCAAAGAAAAGAAGAACCTCTTGAACAGCTTTTTTTAGCTGATCCGGACCTTGCGGAATGGGTCGCTGCGGGTCTTGAGCAGAAAGCAGGTTCTGTTTCTCCAATGCGTGTCGCCATGCTTGTCGAAGAAACGCTGTGGGGGTTATCACAGGAAGTTTCTTTCGGACACGCAATTGCAACAGGCTATATTCATCTCGTCGGAGAGGAAAGCGAAAGAAATTTAGGTCAATACTGCAACCTGGTCCGCGAAGCCGGACGGACCGGACCGATGCTGGGCCGGCTCATGGCAACATATCTTGTGCCTGTTTTAAAATACGGAGACGGCAGGCTCCTTGAAAGCTTTCGGCAAACTGTTGATGTCATGTTGGAAAAGGGCGCCTATACCTTACAAAAACCCCTTGAGTCTCTGTCATCGCTGTTAAACCAGCAGGATGTTGAAGCAGGATCTGTTTATCTCGACCTTCTTTGCGTGACCTTTTCTCAGGACCTGTCCTACGGCCAATGTCAACATTTTTCTTATACACTGCCCAAAGCGGTGCTCGCCTTTTCATCGTCAAGGCGGGTCTGGCAGATCGAACAGTTGCAGCGCGTCATAGCGGCTGATTTTCGCCTGGCAGACCCCTTCCTCGAAGGCCTTGAGAATAGACTCTACCTGCTTTCAAAAGGCGCTTTGAGCAGATTCGTATCCCTTGGATTGGCCAAACTGAAGCAAGACCGAAAACTGGCTGAAAAGTTTCTGTCCCTGGAATCAAAACTGGGTATTGACACCTTTGCCGATATGCAGGTGACCGTCCCGATATCTCAGGTCCAGCACCAGTTGAACCGCTACCTTCGGGCCAGAACCGGTCTGCCAATTTCAGTTCGTCCGTTGTCTTCACTGTCAAAAGCAGTGATGAAAGAGTACAATAAAGAGGCGGCAGTACTTTCAGACGGAAAGTTCATATATTTGCCTGGTGAAATCAGTACATTCGCCCATAAATCTGAAAATATCAAATTGTATAAATGCCTGGCAAGGCTTGAAGCCGGATACTACGAATTCGGGACTTTCGATTTTGATCTGGAAAGAGCCATGGAAAGATTCAGGCGGAATATGAAAGTCAAAGAACCGAATTCCGGGTTGGAAAGAACCCAAATTGTTAATTTTAAATCTCAGGTAGAGGATAATCTTTCTGACCTGGATTCCTTTTTTCTGCGTTTTCCTGTGCGTCAGCTTGCTTCTGATCTATTTGCCATATTCGAACACGGCCGTATCGGACGTATGCTGTCCCGTCATTATCCGGGCATTGTTAGAGAGACAATGCCAATGGTGGAGCGCGAGGCAATGCGTATTTTCCATCACGAACATCCGGTTGAGGTTGTCTTTCTATTATACGTATGGATTGCCATAGGCCCTTTGTCGGTGGGGAAAATCGGTTTTAGTAAAAAAACAATGAAGGTCGCGAAAAAAATTGTCGAGCTGTTTGAAAACGCCATCGCAAAAGACGATACCGTCGAAACAAGTGCCGAACTGGTTATAAGAACATACCAGGACGTATCAAAACTGATAAAGAAGAGATCAGACGGCAAAAGTATTGAGGAATTCTACCGGCCCATGAAAACCCCTTTTGACCGGAGGATACGGCCGGACCTGTTCTTTGAAACTTACCGAAACTTTGACTGTGTTGCAGAGAAAATACGCGTTAAACTAAAGGAAAACGGGTTCAGTGTTTATAAAACAGATATTAAAAGGCGTCTTATTGATAATAATGGCACTATTTCGCAGAATGACATAAAAGAGATTCTGTTCTGTTCGAAAAATGATCTTGTCGAAGTGTCGCAGCACCCGGATTCAGATGCAGATTTATCCTGGCTTGACCTTTCAAACCTTCTCGGCGATGAAGGCCGATCTCTGCCTGAAAGCGACGAAGCCTCCTGCCCTGTTTTCTGGCACAAGGAATGGGACTGTAACATCGGGGATTATCTCCATGCTCACGTTAGAGTGCTTGATCGATTTGTAACCGGCTGTGAAGGTCACTTTTACGCAGATACATTAGAACAATACAGGGGTCTGGTTAAAAGAATTCGTTATGCGTTCGAACTCTTGAAGCCCGAAGGTTTGAAAAGGTTAAGACAGTGGGTGGAAGGTGACGAATTCGATTACAGGGCGCTAATAGACTTTGCCATCGACAAAAAGGCGGGCTGGCTTCCGTCCGACCGTCTGTACATCAAACGGTTAAAGCAGCACAGGGACGTTGCTGCGCTGCTTCTTGTTGATCTTTCACGTTCTACCGCAAATACTGTTTTTGGCTCAAAAAAACGGGTACTGGATGTTGAGAAAGAGGCTGTTGTACTTTTTTGTGAGGCGCTCGCGGTTGTGGGAGATGCTTTTGCGGTTGCCGGTTTTTCCGGAACCGGTCGTCTCGGGGTCGATTATTTTCGTATAAAAGATTTTGACGAAGAGATGGATGATAGTGTAAAACATCGAATCAATGGAGTGGCGCCTTTGAGGAGTACACGGATGGGGGCCGCAATCCGCCATGCCACCAGTCTGTTGGAAAATGTTTCATCAAAGGTTCGTTTGTTGATCATTCTGGGTGACGGTTTTCCCAATGATCTGGATTATAAAAAGAATTACGCCATCGAGGATACCCGAAAGGCCATATTTGAGGCACGTTCGAAAAAGATATACGCCCATGCGATAACAGTCAATATTTCAGGGGATTCTCGGCTGAATGATCTTTACGGCAACGATCACTACAACGTTATCTCCGACGTTCAAGAACTTCCGGACAGGCTTTTGCGAATTTACAGCGCTTTGACCCGATAACAGCTTTATATTTCAGAATCATCTCCAAAAGAGTTGATGATTCTGAAAGGATTCAAGGGGTCAAGGATCCAAGGATTCGAGGGTTCAAGGGCTCGAGAGAAATTCTTAAAAAATCATAAAGAGTAAAAAGTATCGCAGAAAGACAACCGCAGAATACTTGAGGTCATTATATATCGCTTATGGTTCTATTTGCGAATTGGAGCCTCAACTTTGCTTTCAGGTGATTTAAATTATGTAAACAAAGAAAATCTAAAGGCTCTCAAGGATGATACAGGGGAAGTTGGAAGGATGCTCAAAGCGCTAAATTGTTGGAGAACAAACGCTTGACCCCTTGACCCCTTGAATCCTCGAACTCTCTTCTCCAACTAAATTGGAGAAGAAGCTAATTTAAACGGTGCGTGTCTTATGATTATTTATGACGATATTTATACATGGGAAGGATGGGGCGGTGCACTTCGCCTTGGAAGCGGCAAGTGCAGACTTCGCATCTTTGACCTGAACAGGGACAGTTCAAAGGGA
Source organism: Thermodesulfobacteriota bacterium (assembly GCA_042573625.1). Taxonomy (GTDB): domain Bacteria; phylum Desulfobacterota; class Desulfobacteria; order Desulfobacterales; family UBA11574; genus JBHPCZ01. The sequence continues at coordinate 14,614 of JBHPCZ010000047.1, read as the reverse complement.
CTGGCACATTTAAAATCGATTATCATCATAGTTCAAGATGTATCAAAGGGGGACGTTTCAGTAAAGAGCTGCGCACCCCATATTGCCACAGTGGTTACCCGGGAATTCGGAATTGATCCGCATCGTATGATCTGGGTGGAATATTATCCGGAAAGCAGATACGGGGCGCAGGGGGCAAAGGTAATCCCGGAAAAATATGAAGCGGTTGAATTTACATGGCATGAAGACAAGGCGATAAACCCGAGATGGAGTAAGCTGAAAACACCGCTGGATGACATTGTAAGAAAATTGATTAAAGAATAACCATTTTAACGCTCATTTACCAATAAGGAGGTTGTCTTTATGGGACATAAGGTGATTCAGACAGATAAAGCCCCGGCGGCCATCGGGCCATATTCTCAGGGGATAGCAGCCGGTTCCTGGATCTTTGTCAGCGGCCAGCTCGGAATGGATCCTGATTCAGGAGAGTTGGTGGGTTCTGATATAGCGTCACAGTCACGGCAGGCCCTGGAAAACCTTCGGCAGATTGTGATGGCCGGAGGCGGTGACTTGACTGATGTAGTTGCGGTGGATGTCTTCCTGACCGACATGGGAACCTTCGCCGAGTTCAACGAAATCTATCAGGAATTTTTCTCAGAACATCGGCCGGCTCGGGCTGTGGTAGAGGTGAGTGCTCTGCCAAGAGAGGCCTGTGTGGAGATTAAGTGTATTGTGAATATCGGGCCAAATTAGAATCGGAAATATTCCATATTAATGGAAAGGAAAAATCCCAATGCAGGCAAGGCTTGAAAAATCTTTTGGGGTATTTGTGGTCTTATTAGCGCTGATAATGACACCGCTGTCGGCTTTGGCAGAGGAAACTTGGCGGTCAGAGGGTTATGTTGCGGTGGTCAACGGAGCGGTGATAACAATAGAAGATTTCAACAGGGCCATGAAACAGGTCGAGCAAAGGCTCGCCAATACAGAAAAAGATCCTGGTGTTTCCCGACTCTCAGAAATCAAAAAGGAAGTTCTTGAAAAGCTGATCAATCGAGAATTGCTATATCAGAAAAGCCAAAAAGACGGTTTCAAAGTGACTTCGGCAGAGGTTGATGATCAGTTGAGTAGAATAAGGCGCCGATTCCCCAGTGAAGAAGAATTCAAAAGAGCGCTGGGCTATATGGGTTTTACTGAAAAAAATATAGAACATCAAATCAGGCGGGGGATCGAGATCCAACGATTCGTCGATCACAACTTTGCGCAACAGGCGGCGGTTCCTGAAAAAGAAATCAAAGCCTACTATAACAGCCATCAAAATTATTTTAAACAACCCGAGCAGGTGAGGGCCAGTCACATTCTGATCAAAGTTGATCCTGAGGCGAATGATTTTCAGAAAGCCGAGGCACGACGCAAAATTGAAATGATCCGGCAAATGCTTGAAGAGGGTGAAGATTTCGCGGTACTTGCAAGAGCGTATTCGGAAGGACCCAGCAACGCAAACGGCGGGGACCTGGGCTACTTCAGGCGTGGAGAGAAGGCGATGCCCTTTGAGACGGCGGTTTTTGCTTTAGCGCCGAGAGAAGTGAGTGGTGTCGTTGAGACCGATATCGGTTTTCACCTGATTAAGGTTGTTGATAAAAAACCAGAAACTTCAACCAGTTACGGGGAGGCCAGGGACAAGATCGCCCAGTATCTGAAGCAGAAACAAGTTCAGAAACCGGCAAATGAATATGCTGAAAAAATTAAGCGGAGCGCGACGATTGAGCGATTCTCAATAAATTCCCCATGAGAAAATCGGGTTATTTTCGGAATTGACCTATGGCAAAAGTTACAAAAAAAATGATAGATGCCAGCATAACGATGGTTGCACCGGATGAAAGGTCCGCATAATACGAGATGAACAGGCCGCCCATGGTGGATATCAGGGCAATGGCAATGGAGGCTGCAATCATTGGAATGTAGCGGTCGGTGATCTGGGAGGCTGCCGCCCCCGGGATGACCAAAAGCGCCGACACAAGGATGATACCGACTATTTTTATGCTGATGACCACGGACAGGGCGAGAATGGTGAGGAAAAAATGATCCAGAAAGGTCACGGGCATTCCGCTGACAAACGCGACTTCACTGTCATAGGCGATGAACAGCAGTTCCTTGAAAAATAAAAAAATAGAAAGAAGTACCCCTCCCCCTAAAACAGCGATGACAATCAAATCTTTCTTGCTGATCGCAAGAATGTTCCCGAAAAGATACCCGAAGAGATCAACGTTGTATTGATCAGACATTCCGATGAAAATAACCCCAAGGGCCATTGCAAAGGAAAAAAAGATTCCAATGGCGGTGTCGGTGCTCAGTTTGTCCTGTTTTCCAATATAGCCGATGGCATTGGCCACGACCACCGCAAAGCCAATGGCGGTTGCTGTGGGTGATATGCCCAAAAGTGAGCCCAAGGCAACCCCGCCGAAAGCCGAATGCGCTACGCCGACGCCGATAAAGGAAAAACGGCGTAACACAACAAAAAATGAAACCACAGCCAGGACCAGGCTGAGCATCATCCCGGCCATGAAGGCGTTTCGCATAAATTCAAAACCGAAAATGTCAATCATGTTCATCATGCCAGTGATAACAGGTTGCGCATTTCGAGTCGTGGACAATCACTTTCAGGTCTTTTCCGTAAGTCTTTTGTGTTATATCGGAGGTAAAACAGGAATCCGGTTCACCGTGATAATGAAGCTGTACATTGAGACAGGCAACGCGATCTGCATGTGAGGTGATCACCCCAATATCGTGGGATACCATGACTACAGATATGCCCTGTTCATCCCTGAACTTTGCCAGCAAATCGTAGAAGTCTTCCTGAGCCACGCTGTCAATGCCGGTGGAAGGCTCATCCAGGACTAAAAGATTAGGTTTTGAAGCCAATGCCCGTGCAATGTTTACACGCTGCTGTTGGCCGCCCGACAAAACGCCAAAGGGCCTTTTGGCATGTTCGACCATGTTAACCTGGGAGAGCAGGTCCATGGCATCCGCCTTGTCTTTTCGGTTGGGTCGATTAAATAGCCCGATCCGGTTATAAAGCCCCATGAGAACAACATCGAGTACGGTGACAGGAAATGACTGATCTGCATGGGAAATCTGGGGAAGGTAGCCCACCTCAAGCCTGCTGCGTTTGTCCGGATTACGTCCGAACAATTGCACGGATCCTTTTTCCGGACGGACCAGTCCAAGGATGACATTCAGCAATGTTGTTTTTCCACCGCCGTTGGGGCCGACGATACCAAAAATTTCACCGGCATAGCATTTGAAATATATGGATTTTAAAATCCACTTCCCGTCATACGCGACCCAGACATCATGGAGGTTGACAAAAATATCCTTTTCATCTCCTATATCCGCAGCTGAATCCTTCATTTCATGGCCCTCTCCAGTATATTCAGGTTATACTTCATCAGATCAAGATAAGTGTTGCGATTTTTCAATTTGGGACCGCCCAAAGGATCGAGCAGAAGAATTTTGACATTGGCTTCGCTGGCGATGACTTCAGCGGCCTTGGGGTTGAGCTGGGGTTCGGCAAAAAGCGCCCGGATGCCGTGTTTTCTTGTCTGATTGATGATATCCCCAATCTGAGTCGGTGTGGGATCTCTTCCGGGAGCAGTTACTATGACCCCGACAGACGTGAGACCGTATCGCCTGGCAAAATAATCCCATGAAGCGTGAAAGGATACATATTTTCGGATTTTGAAGGTATCCACAGTTGTTTTGATCAAGCGGTCAAGTTTTCCCAGTTCGTCTACATACTTCTTTCCGTGCTGTATGTAATACTTTGAACGAAGCGGGTCAACCTCACAGAGGGCGGTTACAATTTTATTGACCATTGATTTTGCGATTTCAGGGTCCAGCCATATGTGGGGGTTACCCACTTGGAATTCATGTTCTGATATATCAGCTTTTCCGGTATGATGGTTGTGATCAGCATGACGACCTGCAAAGTGTATCAGGGGAATTCCCTTGGATAATACCACATTTTTGATGCGGCCGCCCGATGTTTCAACAAATTTTGCCGCCCAGAACTCCAGGCCGGCACCGATCATGAAGAAGATTCGTGACGTAGAGAATTTTCTTACCATGCTGGGCTTGGGTTCGAATGTGTGAGGGCTGGCCCCAGCCGGAAGAACAACGGTAACATCAACATGCTCTCCACCGACCTGCTGAACCATATCGGCAACGGGAAATATGCTGGCGATAACCGGCAGCTTTTCGCCCATACTTGTAGATGCGGACAACTGGATGGTTAAAAAAAGCAGCCAGAAAAAGAGAAAGCGAAAAAAGTATGTTATTTTCACAAGCCAAAATCCCCTAGAAGCAGTTTCAAAACCTCCCGTTCGCTGGTTTGAAAATTTTGATAAGTTCTAAGTCTGCCCTGTGGAGTCCCCGCAGGGGTTCGCAGAGTGAAATTCCACAGGGCGAGCTTCGCGAAAACTTTAAATTAGGGCTAACACCCTCTAACAGTTGCAAATTTTAACGCTCCGCTTCGCTAAGAACTTTTAACAAAATTGTCAAAAGGCTTCACTATGAGGTTTTGAAACCAGCTATAGTGCAATGGATGCCAAAACAAATATTCTTGCAGACGAAAATCTCCTTGAAATAAGTGATGTCTCACAATATCATAGGTATACACAGATGTTAAGGGTAAAAGAAAACAACTGTTTATTCCCTTTTATAAAGCTGAGGTTTCATGATGGAACAGAGAGCCGGCCCCCTTTTTACGGATTTGTATGAACTGACCATGGCGGCCAGTTATTATGCTCACAGCGTTTTCAGTAAGGCGACGTTTTCTCTGTTTGTCAGAGACAACCGATCCACACGGAACTTTTTTGTCGCTACGGGCCTGGAGCAGGTTCTGGAGGAGCTGTCGTCATTTCGTTTTTCTTCGCAAGAACTAAACTACTTGAAGACAACCGGCCGTTTTTCAACGGATTTTATCGACTACCTCAAAAAACTTCGATTTAGCGGTGAAGTTTATGCCATGCCTGAAGGGTCGGTTTTTTTTGCGAATGAGCCGGTCCTGGAAGTGAGTGCGCCGATTATAGAAGCCCAGCTCATCGAAACCTTTCTGTTGAACACTATCGGATTCCAGACCATGATTGCCTCCAAGGCGGCACGGTGTGTCCACGCCGCCGCCGGACGGTCTTTGATAGACTTTTCCCTTCGTCGGACCCAGGGCCGGGATGCCGGGATTAAAGTTGCCCGAAGTACCTTTCTTGCCGGATTTTCAGCGACCAGCAACGTACTGGCCGGTAAAATTTACGACATTCCCATTTCCGGAACCATGGCCCATTCGTATGTTTCGGCGTTTGACAGTGAAATCGAGGCATTTTTTGCTTATTCAGACACGTTCCCTGGCCAATCCATATTTTTAATCGACACCTACGATACCCTCGAAGGCGCCGTAAACGCCGTCACCGTCGCTAAAAAGATGAAAGAAAAAGGACGCGCCCTCATCGGCGTTCGCCTTGACAGCGGAGATATGGTGGAGCTGAGCCGAAAGGTCCGAAACATCTTAGATGAGGCCGGACTTTATGATGTCAAAATATTTGCAAGCAGCGGGTTTGATGAATATAAGATCGCCAAGGTGATTTCAGAAGGTGCAAGCATTGATGCGTTCGGGGTCGGCACCAAGGTCGGGGTGTCTGCAGACGCCCCCTTTGTTGATATTGTATACAAGATGGTACGGTTTAAAGGATCTGACAAAAGGAAGCTCAGTCCCGGCAAAGTCACACTGGCTGGCGAGAAGCAGGTTTTCAGAAAGTCGGACCGGAGCGGGCAGTATCAGGAGGACATCGTTGGGCTGAGAAACGAGCGCATTGACGGTGCTGTTCCCCTACTTGAAAAGGTGATGGAGGACGGGAAGATACGGCGTCCACATTTTCCGCTACAGGCCATTCAGGACCGGTTTAAAAACAACTTTTCTTCCCTGCCGGACACTTACAAATCCATCCGGGAATATACGGCATACCCTGTTCGGCTCAGCAGACGTCTGGAAGAGTTGCAAAAAGGCTTATGAGTGAGGTTTCGCACCTTTTTTCCCCGGCGTTTGTGCAGAAGGTGCTTGACGTCATATTGAATTAGCGGGTAAGCATATAGGCAAACGGTGTAAGCATGCCTGTTTCGGTGTGGTCGATATGGGGCAGAGATTCTCCGTTTGAAGTGCAGAACAAAGGAATCCGGACGTTGAACGCGGTTCTATAATATATCTGGGTCGATATGTGTTAAATGATACCTGAAATGCTACGTGTACTCAAACCGTCGTTGATAAAAATCCTTATGGTGATGTTTGGGGGAAGCCTCGGTTCTCTATGCCGATACGGTTTCGCTCTGATGGCCGGCCGACTTATCGGCACTCGATTTCCATGGGGCACCTTAATGGCAAACCTGACGGGCTGTTTTCTCATCGGGATTTCATTTGCCCTGGTTGAAAGAACCAATCTGCTGAGTCCTTCAGCGCGTCTGTTTTTCATGACAGGTTTTCTCGGCGCTCTTACCACGTTTTCAACCTATGCCCTGGAAACGGTAGTTTCTGTACGCGGGGAGACGTCCTCAATCGCTTTTCTGAATTTCTTTCTCAACAATGCCCTGGGTCTGATACTGGTACTCGCAGGAATGTGGACCATTCGGCTCATCCGCCCCTGATCATGTTTCGAACCTTTTTCATGCAAGGAGACAGAGGAACATGCCGCTTAAATACAGTGTGATCGAAATCTATAGTAACGAAGAAGCACGTTGCCAGGGAAAACCGTTGCCCGAGGCCATATTGGAGTATTTTCGCGGGCTGAAGATTGCCGCACGATGTATTGTCACGAGAGGCATTGGGGGCAGTTACGAAAACGGTGAAGTGGCGACTCAAAACATTCTGGTGCTCTCTTTCAACATGCCGCTCAAGATCGAGATCGTTCTGCCTTCTCCCGAGCTGGATCTGGTGCTGCCGACGCTGGAAGAAATGGTCGGTGAAGGTATCGTTGCGGTCAGGGAGATAGAACTCCGTTCCCATCAAACCCGCAAGCGCCTTCTCCCCCGGCAGATCAAAGTGAAAGACCTCATGACGGCTTCACCCTCGAAGGTTTCCCCGTCAACTTCTTTGAGCGAAGTCGCCAGGCTGCTGCTTTCCTCCATCTTTAACGGCGTTCCGGTAGTGGACGAAGAAGGCCGCCCCATAGGGATCATTACCCAGGAAGACCTGATTTGTCGCGCAAAAATGCCAATGAGATTGGGTCTTCTGGCTGAATCTGATCGGGAAAGAGTAGACATTGTTCTGGATTCCCTTCAGTCCAGAAGGGCTGAGGAGATTATGACCCGTCCTGTTGTTTTCGTGCAAGAAGACGAGTTTGCCACGGAAGCCGTGAATCTGATGATTGAAAAGAGCCTGAAACGTCTACCGGTATTGGATAAAAGGGGAAGGCTTGCGGGCATGCTGTCACGCGTGGATATATTCAGCGCGATAATGAAGGACTCTCCGGACTGGAAAGCGTTCCAGAAAAATAATATCAAAGTGGGAAATCTACGCCTGGTTTCCGACATTATGCGCAGGGACACGAATTCCGTTTCGCCGGAGACATCTGTGGAAGAAGTTATTCGAATTATTGATTCCGACGATATTCAACGCGTGGCTGTCCTTGAAAAAGACGGCACCTTCCTGGGATTGATTTCGGATCGGGATTTGCTGGCTGCGTTTTCCGACACCCACACCGGCATATGGGACTATTTTGTGAGCATTGTCCCATTTACGGAAAGAGGGCGACAACACAAAGAAATCAGGGAGCATCTGCGGAAAAAGACGGCTGCTGAAGTCATGAAGACGGATCTGGTTACGGTGAGTGAAGATGCTACGCTGGGTGAAGCGGTAAAGCTGATGACTGAAAAAGCATTAAAGCGTATCCCGGTGGTTGATCCGGGCGGGAAATTTAAGGGAATGATCAGCCGCGATGAGATTCTGCGGATAGGATTCAGATCATCTTAGGTTGCTCGCAGACCGGTTTTGAATTCATTGGCTTCGTTTTTGGACAAGACTGATTGTTATTAATATCAAACAACAATGATCTGCCGGTTTTGGTAAGCCATTTAGACAAACCTTTTCAAAGATGTAAACTTCCAAACTTGCATCTTTAGGCAGTTAGCTACTATGACCAAAATTTGTGTAAAGAGGGTATCCCATGGTACGAAATGAACTGCCCGTTCCTCCTCATTTTGCCCCTGACAAAGTCGGACAGGTATGGAGGGTTCCCTATCAGGACCGTGCCGGTGCGGCTCGAAAATGGGCGGAAGAGCACCAAATAGCGCCAGCCACTCAGGACCGGTTCAGAATCTGCCTTCTGCTGGTCGATGTACAGAACACTTTTTGCATTCCGGAATTTGAGCTCTATGTGGGCGGATCTTCAGGGACGGCGGCCGTAGACGACAATCGAAGGCTGTGCGAATTTATTTACCGTAACCTGGACGTGATTACTCAGATCTGCCCGACAATGGATACGCATCAGACGATGCAGATTTTCCACAGCATTTTCCTGATCAACGAAAACGGTGAGCATCCGGCGCCGTATACCCTCATTTCCACAGAGGACATTGAAAAGGGGATCTGGAGATTCAACCCCGACATTGCCCGAAGTCTGAACATTGACGAAGATTACGGTCATAAATTTCTGCGTCACTACACTCGGAAGTTGAAAGAGGGCGGTAAATATGACCTCACCATCTGGCCATATCATGCCATGCTGGGAGGGATTGGCCACGCGCTGGTTTCAGCGATTGAGGAAGCAACCTTTTTCCATGGTATTGCCAGACACTGCCTGCCTGATTTTCAAGTCAAGGGCAGCAATCCGTTTACGGAAAATTATTCTGTTTTGAGCCCGGAGGTGCTGGAAAACGCCGATGGAGATCCAATCGCGGAAAAAAACACCGGGTTTATTCGCAAACTCCTGGAGTTCGATGCGGTGATTATCGCCGGGCAGGCCAAGAGTCACTGCGTGGCCTGGACCATCGATGACTTGTTGAGGGAAATCGGCGCCTCGGAAACGAGGCTGGCGGAGAAGGTATACCTCTTGGAAGATTGCACCTCCCCGGTGATCATTCCCGACGTGGTGGACTATACGGATCAGGCCGACGACGCTTTCCGGCGGTTTTCCGATGCGGGGATGCATATTTCCAGTTCAACAGACCCATTGGAGCGCTGGCCGGGCATTACGCTTTGATATATGAAATCAAAAGATTATGTTAAAAATTACAGGTGGGGTTATTTTTATGTTGTTTCGGCTGCCTTAATGTGGGCGTTGTCCGGATCATCGGCCAAGTTTTTATTTAACAGCGGCATTACTCCCTTTCAGCTGGTCCAGTTGCGGCTGACCATATCAACTGTTCTGTTGTTTTTTTGCCTTTTGATACGCTTTTCCTCTCTGCTTAAAATATCCCTCGGAGATATTTTTTATTTTATTCTCTTCGGTACGGTGGGGATGGCCGGTGTGCAGTTTACTTACCTGTTTACCATCAGCAAAATAAAAGTGGCGGCCGCCATACTGCTTCAGTATCTGGCCCCCAGCCTTATCGCCCTGCATGCCGTCGTCTTTATGAAAGAGAAACTGAGCCGCTCAACGCTGATCGCCCTTGTCGGCGCAACATTGGGTTGCTACCTGGTTGTCGGGGCCTACAATTTGGAAATTCTTTCCATGAACATCGTCGGCATCATCAGCGGTCTTTTATCCGCCGTAACCTTTGCCTGGTATACGATTCACGGTGAATACGGCATGCGCCGCTACAACCCCTGGACGGTTCTATTTTACGCTTTGCTTTTCGGTGCGGTTGTGTGGAATATCCTGCACCCGCCACTGGAAGCCTTCATGCACGCTTATTCTCCGGTTCAGTGGGCCTGGATTCTGTATATCGGCGTGATGGGGACCCTCATTCCTTTCGGCCTCTATCTGGAGGGCATCAACCTGATCCGATCCACCCGGGCCAGCATCACCGCAACTCTTGAACCCATTACCGCCGGTATCATATCCTACATTTTTCTCAATGAAATAATGGAAATCCCCCAGATTATCGGCGGCGTTATCGTTATTGTATCGATCATCTTGCTTCAACTGAATCAGGAACAAGACGACAAGGCGCCCAGCGTTATTCGTGCTCAACGCCAAGAGCAATAGATCCCGTTTAGTAGTGTCCTAACTTCTTTATATCAGTCCGCTTTCGCTCAACGGTCTATTCTCAAGTATCCGCTCAGCTCGAAAATTCGACAGATCCAGTATCGGCGGTAAATCCAAGATCATTTCGGACATATAACGGCCCACGGCAGGGGCTTGCATGATCCCGTGCCCGGAAAATCCGTTGGCAAGATAAAAGCCTTTGAGATCCGGCCACTCACCGAGAATAGCATTTCCGTCAAGGGTATTAACCGCATACAGACCGGCCCAGCCGCGAACCAGTTTCAGCGTATCAAAGGCGGGGACGAATTCGGCAAGTTCCGGCCAGAGAATCTCCATGAACCGTTTGTCATCCCATGAAAAGTCGAAACCGACCGGATCTTCGGCCATGGATTTTCCCAGCAGAATAACACCGCCGGTCTCGGTTCGAAAATAGAGGCCGGATGGCAGAAAAGTGAGCGGCAGGGGCCCTTCGGGCTTGACCGCGGCGTCCAGCACAAAAACCTGCCGCTTGACAGGCTCCACGGGAAGGTTCACGCCGGCAGTCCTGGCCACCTCTGCCGCCCACGCGCCGGCGCAGTTTACAACAGACCCTGCGGAGAGGCTGTCGCCGGAAGCCAATCTGACGCCAATGGCTCTGGGACCGGCTGTCAGGATCTCGACTACCCGGTCTTTGATATATTCTGCACCCAGCGATCGAGCCTTGGCTTTGTAACCCATGAGAACGGCATAGGGGTCGAAATGGCCGTCCATAGGCCCAAACGTTCCACCCGCCAGGTCCCTGGGTTCGTAAAGGGGATATTGCGCTTTAATCTTTTGCGTTGACCACCATTCCACCTGGCAATCCAGGCTTTTCTGCAAGGCCATTGCTTTTTTGGCCGCCCCCTCACCGGCATTGTCCACTAGAAAGAGATTGCCTTCGCGACGGTAAGCAATGTAGGGCTTTTTGTCTTCAACCGCCATGGTCTCCTCAAATTGCTCCAGCACCTTAAACGTATGCTGGGAAATCAGGATATTCTCTATGAGACTGAATTGAATGCGTGCGTTGCCCGCAGACAGCGTGGTTGAGGCCCGTTCATAGGTTGGATCAGGCTCAATCACGGTCACTTTGAGGCTGTGGTCATGACGCATTAAGTGATACGCGGTGGAACTCCCCATGACACCGCCGCCGACAATGATCACATCGCAAGACCTTTTATTCATAACTGGGCATTCCTTTTTTACAACGGCAGCCAGGTGCCGATACCTTTTTCCACTGCTTTGCGAAAAATAATAGGCGCTACCGCCATATCATCAATCGCCAGACCCAGATTGGCGGTCATCGTCCGCTCGGAGGGTGTTTCACGACCCGGTTTCTGCCCGGCAACCATTTCGCCCAGATCCGCGTGGAGTGGGGGTATTTGTTGGAAATAACCGGTCTGTTGATAATGACGCAGCTGCTGGGTGTCATCGGTACAAAATTTGGCCGTTTCCCCCATGGCAGCGGCATGCCAGTAGGAGTCAAAATCGACCAGAGATGCAAAGGCACCCTCGTCAAGCCAGCCGGGCTGAATGGTGGCGTGCGGTACTTTCAAAATCGGTCCGGCCGTAACAACGATATCGCAACCGGTCACGGCTTCTTTCGGTGTATCAACCGGGAGGACTTCCAGATTAAAACGGGAACGGATGTCGTCTGCATATTGGCTGACCGCACCGGGGTTCACGTCGTACGCCATTACCCGTTTGAGCGGAAAAAGGACATTCAGTGCCTCCACGTTGGTACGGCCTTGAACGCCGCAACCCAGAACGCCGACCACCGACGATTCCGGACGGGCAAGATATCGTGCCGACAGCGCTGTTGCCGCACCGGTGCGCATGGCTGTAATCCAGACACAGTCCATCACCGAAATGGGGAGACCGGTTTCAGGATCATTGAGAATAAGCACACCGGTAATATAGGGCAGGCCCAGCTCGTGGTTGTCCGGAAAACCGCTGACCCACTTTACACCGGCCGCTTTCAGCGCGGGAATGTAAGCCGGCATGGCGTGAATAAAATTGTCTCCGCCGCCCGGGTGAATCCCCGGTTTTGGAGGCATCTCCGTGTGTCCCTCACCTTTTTCACGGAAAGCGACCTCCAGTGCTTCGATGATTTCGGCCATGGTCAGCCCCGCGTTAATGACGTCTTCCTGTGAAAGATAAAGCAGCTGATTCTTTTGCATACAGCCTCCTTGTTGAATGCGATTAAACCGAACAATTTATATAAGGTATCAAACTGCTGTATTTCCTTAAAAATAAAGCAGCGGCATTTGCCATTACATACAGCGAAGGGGTGTTTTCCGCAACATTTAGTTCAGCAAATTGAAGCCTCTTGACAGATGGAAAAATAACGGGGTATGGGAAAGCGGGTTTAAAAAAAGTTGAATCGTCTCCAAAAGAGTTGATGATTTTGAAAGGATTCAAGGGGTCGAGGGGCCAAGGATTCGAGTGAAATGCTAAGAAATATTAGGATTCAAGAAGTCGAGGGTTCGAGGGTTCGAGAGAAATGCTTAAAAATTATAAAGAGTTAAAAGTATGGCAGAAATCTTGTGAACTCTGTTTGGATTTTTATTGAATAACAAACAAATCAGAAGGGCCGCTGGGTCGATTCCTTCAAATATCACAGAAGGATGATGCTCAAAGCGCTGACAAATTCGTTGGGGAACAAACGCTTGAACCCTTGACCCCTTGAATCCTCGAACCCTCTTCTACAACTAAATTGGAGAAGAACCAAACTTTTAAATAATGAACAGCGCACGATAAATATCAGGGGAGGTAATATAATAATGGTCGACTTTTATCAATTCCTTGACGATCACCGGATTAAATACGAACGCTATGATCATCCCCCGGTATATACGGTTGATGACGTCAATCGTCTTATTCCCCACCTGCCGGGGGCAAAGACCAAAAATCTCTTTCTTCGTGACCATAAAGGCAAAAGACACTTTCTGGTGGTTGTCAGAGATGAAAAACGGGTCGACTTGAAGGCGCTTCCGGGTCTGCTTGAAAGCAGCCGGCTCCGTTTCGGTTCTGCGGACCGCTTGAAGAAATACCTTGGGGTGGACCCAGGGGCCGTTTCCCTGCTGGCAATTTTTAACGATCTCGACAAAGCCGTCGAGGTCGTCATGGAGAAAGACCTGTGGGCGTCGGAAGCTTTTCAGTTTCATCCCCTTGTCAATACCAGCACGCTGGTAATATCAAAGGAAAATCTTGAGTATTTTTTGGGTAAAACCGGGCATGAGGCAATTATACTTGATGTACCGGGACTATCATGAGACCTTTGAAAAACGCCCCCTTTAAAGAGGAATTCTGAAATGGCCCTGAAGCGCCAAGGCATGATAGAAATTCATATCGCTGTTTTTCTTTTTGGCCTGGCCGGCCTTTTTGGCAAGTGGTTGGCCCTGTCACCCATACTCATCGTATTCGGAAGAACTTTTTTTGCCTCTTTGATGCTGGGTGCAATACTCTTTTTTTCCAAAATACCATTTCGGGCGAAATCAAGACGGGATCTGGCGGTTCTTGTTTTGCTGGGGGTCATATTGGCCGTACATTGGATAACTTTCTTTCACTCGATTCAGATTTCAACCGTTGCCGTGGGATTGCTTACATTTTCCACATTTCCATTATTCGTAACTTTTATAGAGCCGTATTTTTTCAAAGAGAAATTGTACTTTTTTGACATTTTAACGGCAGGTTTTGTTCTCCTGGGCCTGGTTTTGGTTGTTCCGTCATTTGATTTCCAAAACAATGTTACCCAGGGGGCGTTTTGGGGAACAATATCGGGATTCACGTTTGCCGTCCTGTCCATACTCAACCGAAAGTACGTGGGTACCTATCCGCCAATGGTGATTGTTTGCTATCAGAATTCGATTGCAGCCGTTGTATTGTTTCCCCTTATCATTTTTCAGGATTTAACGCTCCGTCCGTCCGATTATGCTTTGCTGGCAATCCTCGGTATTGTTTGCACAGCGTTGGCACATGTGCTGTTTATCAAGAGCCTTGTTCATATCAAGGCGCAGTTGGCAAGCATCATTGCCAGCCTGGAACCGGTTTACGGAATCTTTTTTGCTTTTGTGTTGCTTGGTGAGATTCCGGCATTGAGGACGATCTTGGGCGGCGGTATTATACTCGGAGCAATTACATTGGCGACAATGAAGCGAAAGCGTGTTGAATCATCAAGGATCGAGAATAACACGTAAACATACACTGCCAATTATGTTAACGGAATGGATATCTGAAAACCGGTCTCGCCTTGATATTTATAGGTCGAATTTAATACCTGTCAATTTAACGGATTTCATTTCAGGGCAAGCTATGTCAGGAAAGCGATACGGTCTAACTTTTGTGATACGATATTATTGTATCACAATTTCGAGTTAAAGTAGATAGTTGCACCCATTAAAAGGCCCCTGTCAAATAAAAACACCCCACCA
>JBHPCZ010000046.1:0-23797 GCA_042573625.1 Thermodesulfobacteriota bacterium | reverse complement strand
CTAATTCCATAATTTTACATGCTTTTTATGCAATTTCCTAACCGGAAATTGCTGACACAGAATAGAAATAAATACTCCAAAAGACAAGTTCTTTTCTGATATTCCATGGAAATCAACAGCAGACAAAGAAAGCGCCCTTTTTTCTCATAAAGATGAAACTCAATCACCTTATCCCCTGGGGAACCTCTTCCAGGGAACTACAAAGCGGGAGGTGAATAAAACCTGCGTCGATCGACTTGCCCTGCATTGTATTTAGATGGTATAAGGAGAAATAATACTTCGAGACCTTTAATAAACGATTAAAAACGGAGGCAAATTATGGGCAGCAGTGCATACAAAATTGTTGAACTGGTGGGGTCCAGCTCGGTTTCCTGGGAGGATGCCGCAAAAGCCGCGGTAGAGACAGCCGGCAAATCCCTCAGGGATCTTCGAATCGCGGAAGTCACCCAAATGGACATGAAGATCGAAAACGGCAAGGTCGCCGCCTACCGGGCCAGGGTGAAGCTCTCATTCAAATTTGAAGGGTAAAACATCCGGGTCCTCTGGATCTGGATGTTTTACTCGTCTTTCTCCGGGGGTTTGAGTTTTACCCCTAGAACTAGTACAACCACAATACCGATAATCAGAAACGGGGCGGCGTGGCTCATTTCTTCCGGGGTGGCCCCTTTGAGGAAGTACCGCCACCAGATGGGGATTCTTGGGTCAATATCCCAGGCCGCATTGATGTCGGCATGCGAGAGATCGTTTCGATCCATCTCCCAGTAGACTTTTGCCCGGATTCTGTGCGCATCGGACTTGGTTCGGTTATCACATACCCGACGGATGCCGACCGTGGCGTCACGGATGGTTTCTTCATATTTGCCGTTCAGCCGATAGGCTTCCGCTCGGTTAACGTACGCGCTGATCAGCTCCGGGTCCATTTCGATGGCGCGGGAGAGTATGTCTACGGCCCGTTCATAAAACCCGCTTTTCAGGTAACCCATTCCCAGCATTCGGTAGGCCTCAGCTTTTGGGGGTGCGACTCTGATATAGTCCTGAAAATCCTGAATGACCTTGTCGAATTTTTCCTGGAAATAATAGAGCATCCCGCGTTTTTCGTAAGCTTCCGCCAGATATGGATCCATTTCCAGAGCCTTGGAAAAGTATTTAATTTTTGTAACGGCCAGGGAGCTTTTAAGCCCGAGATTAAAGTAGTCTATCGCATTTTCAGCATGGGCAGGAAGCGCGATCAGTATAGAGATGATCAGGAAACCGATGATTTTTCTCTTCATGTCGTTACCGTGAGACCTTATAAGATAATGTCAGCCTGATGGCCTTTAACAGCTTGAATTTCTGCGATAAAACAATATTCCTGAAAAACATGCTTTCAATCTTCCGGGGAGAGGCGTTCAAATTTCTTAAGATTAATAATTTCACAATATCAATATTTTGTCAAAAAAAAGTGCCGGGCTCATACCGAATGGTTTTCAAACGAGATTCAATCGGAGTGGCTCCTGTCAAGCAATATACGGAAAGCACGTCCTGTGCGAATATCCCACAAACGCGGATACAGCATCCAGAATCCAGTAACTGAAGTGACAAATGTTGGAATTGGTGGTATCGGTTATTGATATTCATACTGTTTTTGGGTTAATTTGCTTGCATATTTAATTAGCCTATTCGACTTTCAGCCTGGCTGAAGGCCTCAGCTTTACTCTGCAGGCATGTGAGATTACATTCACCGCCCGCTTCGCTTGAGACACAGAGGGCGCAGAGAAGTGTAATATTTTCATTGCCGTTGAGAGGACGGCAATGAAAAAGTACTCAATCCCGCTTAAAGCGGGACAAGAAAGCAACGCATACCAGATGCTTTCAATACAAAGAGAACTCAGAAGTTATATTCCATAAAGGGTTGTGCCATTTTGCTTTTCGGCGTCTCAGCGAAAAGCAAAAAAGAAAAGTCAAAAACTCTGCGTTCTTTGCGTCTCTGCGGTGAGTAATATACTTAATACCCATTTAGGGGTGGTAACTGATGTATAGGAGGTGTCCATACGATGGAGTTCGAGGAAGCCATTGAAAAATTCAAGGCGGTGTTAAAACAGGCGCCGGATAACGCAGAATTATGGGCCAGCTGGGGCGTGGCTCTGGTACAGCTTCAGCGGTTCGCGGAAGCTGCCGAAAAATTTCAAAAAGCCGTAGAAATCCAGCCGAAATATGAATCCGCCTGGTACGGTTGGGGCCTGGCCTTGAGCGCCCAGGGAAAAAAGGAGGAAGCTGCCGAGAAATTTAAAAAAGCGCAGGAAATTGTCCCCGCCTGCCAGAGACCTGCCGGTTCCGAGTGAAAAGTGAAAGGTGAAAAGTAAACAGTGAAAGGATTCAAGGGTCAAGGCTTGCCTGCCTCGGGCATGGATCCAAGGATTCGAGTGAAATACTTAAGAATTACAGAGCTCTGTCGGTTCGGAGTGAAAGGTGAAAAGTAAAAAGAGGCTCTGAAGAACGCTGCTATAGTTTGAAGTGAACTAGAGTTTAAAGTGAGTCTCGCCTTTGGCGGGAGTAAGGATTTCTGCCAATTATATAAAATCAGTGGAGCGAAGCGACTCCATAACCCTGGCCCAGAACTGGCCCTGCACTTTTTAGCTTATATGTAATCCACAGCAACTTCAAAAGATAACCTTTTGAATGAAGGGTTTCGCGTCAGGGCAGGCGTTAGGCATTTTAGATCACTTTTAACTTGTACGGATTCAAGTAAAACAGCCCCTTCCAGAGGCAAACCAAGGCCAGGTTTTGTGGGCCAGGATTCTTTACTCAGGAGAACTGATCATGATTTTCAATTGCAAACAGTGTGGGCTTTCAAAGGAAGTCCCCGATCAATATGCCGGCAAGACCGTTAAATGTCCCCAGTGTAAAGCCAGTGTGAAGATTCAGGATGAAATTGTGGATGACGTCAGCCGATATTCCCTGGAGGAGTTTATCAACAAGACCTCTCAGAAAGACAAGGGAGAAGGCCTTTTCGAGCTGGAGAGCAACAACATGCTCGAAATCAACCTGGACGGAATGGTGTGGACAAAGATGGGCTCCATGATCGCCTACAGGGGTCATATTAAATTTACCCGTGAGGGTGTACTGGAACATGGTGTGGGAAAATTTCTCAAGAAAGCCGTCAGCGGTGAAGGCGCCAACTTGACCAAAGCCGAAGGCCGGGGCGCGCTGTATCTGGCCGACATGGGCAAGAAGATCTCGATCATTAACCTGGATGGAGAATCGATTTCCGTAAACGGGAACGACCTTCTCGCATTTGAAGACGGGATACAATGGGATATAAACATGATAAAAAAGGTTGCCGGGATGATGGCCGGCGGGCTTTTTAATGTTACGCTTCAGGGCAAAGGGATGATCGCGATCACCACCCATCATGACCCTTTAACCCTTAAAGTGGGTCACAACCGATCGGTGATCACGGACCCCAATGCTACGGTTGCATGGTCAGGAAACCTGACGCCTGAAATAAAGACGGACATTTCTTTTAAAACATTTTTAGGCCGCGGGAGTGGAGAATCGATCCAGATGAAGTTTGAAGGAGATGGATTTGTTGTGGTTCAACCGTATGAAGAGGTCTATTTTCAAGGCGCCTGATCCGGGCTTTAGAAAAGATATTAATTTCCAATATCGAACACTCAACCGCAGAATAACCAAGTTTAGTCCTGGAAATTCGTCATTCACTGTTGGATATTCTGCGGTTCAAATAGATTTTATGTAAAGCGCGGTTTCCTTCCAAAACCCACCTTAAAAAATCATTGACATCGGACAATCCCATATTATATTAGTCCACAAGTTGTTATGTAGCCTAACTATTATGTTGGCTAATTATTAGGAGCGTGTTGGATTATGACCCGAGAAACCCCTCTAGAACAGGCCCGGTACATTTTTACACGGGGCAAATTGATTCACGATCGCGTACAGAGAATTGTTGCGGAGCATCTTGCGTCCGGAAAGGGACATCGGAAGTTTCGTGATCTGTCGGTGGCCCAGCTGCATGTCTTTATGCAGGTCCGGCATCGTGGAGAAGTCACCATCAAGGAACTGGCTAAATTGCTGGGTGTTGCGCCGCCGTCAGCTTCGGTCATGGTGGACCGGATGGTTGATAAAAGGATTCTCGTCAGAGAAACGAGCCGGGAGGATCGGCGCAAGGT
This sequence comes from Thermodesulfobacteriota bacterium, assembly GCA_042573625.1. Classification (GTDB taxonomy): domain Bacteria; phylum Desulfobacterota; class Desulfobacteria; order Desulfobacterales; family UBA11574; genus JBHPCZ01. The sequence continues at coordinate 19,628 of JBHPCZ010000046.1, read as the reverse complement.
AACAGTGAGCGTATCACCCGAAGCAATGGAAGATATCGAAAGAACCGAGGAAGCGGTGTTGCGCTCTTTCGTTGATCTGGTTCAAAAGGTCGGACCGGAGACCTCCCGAAAATGGTGCGAGGTGCTTGGACAGATAAAATCTGTTCTTGAAGAAGAAGCATAAATCCAAAAAATAGAATCAGGATGAAATCAGATGGACCCTCAAAAGGTAAATAAAGCATCCAAGCCGGCAATGATTGTCGTAAAAAGTGCTATTGCATGTGCACTGATTCTGGTGATCGGTGGGCTGGGCATGGCGAAATTGGCAAGCTTGAAGAAGCCGCCGGCAGAAATCAAAGTTGAAGAACGGCCGGTTCAGGTGGAGGCCCGGGCAGTCAAGCCCGAGGATGTTCCGGTATTTATTACCGGCTACGGAGAGACCCGAGCGCTGGATGTCGTATCAATATCACCGGAGGTGTCCGGAAGGATTGTGGCCATTCATCCCCGCCTGGAAGTCGGTGAGGCGGTGATGAAAGGAGACATTCTTTTCCGGATCGATCCCCGGGATTACCGCGCCGCTCAAGAAGAAGCGCTGGCAACGGAACAGCAGTTGAAAAACACGATTCTGCGATTGGAAAAACAGTATGCCCTCGACCGGCAGCGGTTAAAAACAGTGCAGCGAAGCCAGGATCTGGCCGCTGCTGAATATGAACGTTTCCGAACGCTGTATGAAGAGGGAAACGTTGTTGCGCAATCGCGTGTCGACGCCGCGGAACAGACCATGAACGGGGTTATGGATCAGGCCGACCAGATGGCGCAGACCGTAGCGCTGTATCCGATCAGAATAAAAGAAACGGAAAACAGCCTGTCCGCCGCCGGCGCCAGACGGGACCTTGCCGCCGTTCGCCGAAAACGGTGCGAAGTCCGGGCGCCATTTAACGGCCGTGTTACCACCGTCAATCTGGAAAAGGGCCAGTATGTCACACCGGGGCAAACGGTCATTATCCTGGCGGATGATTCAATTCTCGAAATTCAGGTTTCCGTAGACAGCCGGGATGCCCGGCAGTGGCTGCAATTCAACGGCATCCAAACCGATCAGGATTCGGCCTGGTTCGCCGGACTCAAACCGGTGAACTGCAAGGTTCGCTGGACGGAAGACAACAACGGTCAGGTTTGGAACGGCCGGCTTCACCGGGTGGTAAAATTCGAGCCCCAGACCCGAACCCTGACAGTGGCTGTTCGTCTGTATGCCGGAGATGCCGCGGCCGAAAGCCGGAATGCGATGCCGCTGGTCGAAGGCATGTTCTGTTCGGTACAAATCCCGGGCCGGATCTTGACCGGCGTTTTTCGACTGCCCCGACAGGCGGTGAGTTTTGAAAATACCGTTTACACGGCGGTTGAAAACCGTTTGAAAACCGTATCCGTTAAAGTGGCGCGGCTGGAAGGTGATTTCGCCTACATCAACAAAGGTTTAAGCCCCGGGGACACCGTGGTGACCACCCGGCTGATCGATCCTTTGGAGAATGCTTTGCTGGAAATCAAAAAATAGAGATCGGCCCCGTATTTCATTGGGCCGGCAAAGCGCAGAGGGCATAAGAAGAGAACATGAATATCCAATATCCAACAAGGAACCGCAGAATGTCGAAGTTCACTTGGAAATTCGACATTCCATGTTGGATATTCTGCGGTTCAGACCATATATTATCCTCTCATCAGCATAAAAATGCTTGGGATCTCAGTTAGGCTGAAGGCTTAATTGACCAATTAAGGGAAGTCAAACTCATGAAACGCATACTGGCGTCATTTGCCCGAAATACCGTATTTGCCAACATCGTGCTGGTGCTGATCTTTTTGGCCGGCTACATCGCCACCCGGAATATGAACCGGGAGACGTTTCCGGAATTTTCCCTGGACATGATTACGATCACGGTTCCCTATCCCGGCGCGGATCCGGAAGAAATCGAAGAGGGCATCAGCAGAAAAATAGAAGAAGCCATTGAAGAGATCGAAGGCATCAAGCTGTACACCACGACCTCGCGCGAAAATGTCGGAGAAACCCTCATCGAGGTCAAGGAAAATTTCGATGTCAATGATGTGCTGGACAAGGTTCGAACAAAAGTCAACGCGATTTCCACGTTTCCGCCGGATGCTGAAAAGCCGGTCATCGCAGAGATTGTTTTAAAAGACCCGGTGATGCTTCTCTATCTTTCCGGCAACATGTCTGAACGGCGGGTCAAGGAGTGGTCCGAAAAGATCAAGGATGAAATCCAGCAGCTTCCGGAGATTTCCCAGGTTGCGGTGTTCGGCTCCAGGGAATATGAAATCGGCATCGAGGTTTCAGAACAGCGGTTGAGAGAATACGGCCTGACTTTTGAAGAGGTCGCCGCCGCCGTACGCCGGAGCAACCTGAATCTTGCCGGCGGACTGATCCGAACCCGGGGAGAAGAGATCCGGGTACGGACCATGGGCCGGAGATATACGGGAGAAGAGCTGGCCTCCATCGTTGTCCGGGCGCGGCCGGAAGGTGACATTATTACGCTGGACCGTCTGGCAACGATAAATGACGGATTCACGGAAGACCCTATCAGTGCGATGATCAACGGGGAACCGTCGGTGTTGATCATTGTTTACAAAACCTCGGAAGAGGACGCCCTGGTGATATCCGAGGGGATTCAACGATATACCGCCTTGAGAAGGTCCCAGCTGCCGGAGGGGATCCACCTGGAGCTGCTGTATGACAACACGGATATGTTGCGGTCCCGGATCAATCTTCTGGTGAAGAACGGGATTATCGGGATGATGGTGGTTTTTCTGGTGCTGTGGGCGTTTTTAAACGCGCGTCTCTCTTTCTGGAGCGGCATGGGCATCCCGATCTCCATTGCCGGCGCGCTGGCGATTTTATGGGCCGTGGGCGGAACCATCAATATGGTTTCACTCTTCGGCCTTATTATGGTGCTGGGTATTGTCGTGGATGACGCCATTGTCGTGGGTGAAGCGATTTATGTTCACCGCAAGCAGGGCAAACCCCCTTTGAAAGCCGCCGTGGAGGGGCTCAGCGAAGTCGGTCTGCCGGTGACCGCCGCGGTGGTCACCACCATCGTCGCCTTTGTGCCGCTGTTTTACGTGGGTGGGATTATGGGAAAATTCATCGCCATCCTGCCGGTGGTGGTCATCTCCTGCCTTGTGGTTTCCCTGGTCGAATGTTTTCTGCTGCTGCCCGCGCATCTCAGCCATCTGCCGGATCCCAATTCTGAAAAGACAGAGCGCAATCCGATACTTCGACGCCTGGAAGCCGTTCACCGGCTGACCAGCAACGGCATGGAATGGTTTATTGCCAGAATCTACATGCCGCTGTTGAGCAAGGCCCTTTACTGGCGGTATATTTCCTTTAGTGTCGCCATCACCGTCCTGCTGCTGACCATCGGACTCGTTGCGGGGGGTATCCTCAAATTCGAGGTGTTTCCCGAGGTTGACGGGTTCATCATGACCACCACCGCGGAATTTCCCAGCGGAACGCCGCCCGAAGTGACGGCGGACGCCATCAAACAGATTGACGCGGCCCTGCTCAGGCTGGCCGGGAAGACAAAAACCCGGACAGGTGAGCCGCTCCTTAAAGACCGCTTGGTTCTTGTGGGGCAGACCCTTGAGAATCTCCCCAGATCCGGGCCGAACCTGGGTTCGGTTCAGGCCATCCTTCTGGATTCCGAACTGCGCGGTGTTCATACCAAGGATCTCATGGTGCTCTGGGAAAAAGAGATCGGCCAGATTCCGGGCATCAAATCCCTGACCCTTGCGGGGTTGAGTGCCGGACCGCCGGGCGATCCCATCGAGGTGTGGATCCAGGGTATGGAGATGGACGACATTCTGGCTGCCGCGGATGACCTTATGGCCCGACTCCGTAAATTCGACGGCGTTTACCAGATTCGCTCCGATTTTTCATCAGGCAAAAACGAGATGCAGCTGAAGTTGAAACCGGAAGCGAGATCATTGGGCCTGACCGTAGATGACCTGGCCCGGCAGATCTATGCCGGCTACTACGGGGAAGAAGCGGTGCGTCTGCAGCGGGGAAGAGACGATGTCCGAGTCAAAGTCCGCTACACCGCGGATGAACGCAGGCAGGTTTCCGACCTGGAAAAAATCAGGATACGAACCCCGCAGGGCTACGAAATTCCACTGCTGTCGGTGGCGGACATTTCCTTTGGGCCGGGATATTCCACGATCATTCGAACCGACGGTATGCGGCGCGTTAAGGTCAGTGCCGGTGTGAATACCAAGCGGGCCAATGCCAATGAAATTTTCGCCGAACTTTCCGCTAATTTTTTTCCTGCGCTGAAACAGCGCTATCCGGGTATTTATGTTTCCCTGCAGGGTGAACAGAAAAAAATGCGGGAATCATTGGGCAGCCTGAAGGTCGGCTTCCCGCTGGCCGTGCTCGGCATCTTTATCATCATCGCCACCATGTTCCGGTCCTATGCCCAGCCGTTTGTCATCATGTTTACGATCCCGTTTGGTATCATCGGAGCGGTGATCGGTCATCTACTGCTCGGGTATGACCTGTCGATCATGAGCATCTTCGGTATGGTGGCCCTGACCGGCGTTGTGGTCAATGACGCCATTGTTTTAATTGAAAGGATTAACGAGAATATCGCCGAAGGGATGCCTTTTTTCGAGGCCATTATCAGCGGCGGGGCGCGTCGATTTCGAGCTATTTTTCTGACGTCTGTCAGTACCGTGGGCGGACTCGCGCCCCTGATCATGGAAACAGACCTGCAGGCCAGGTTTCTTATTCCCATGGCCCTTTCCATTGCTGCAGGGATCGCCTTTGCAACCGTACTGACCCTGGTGCTGGTTCCCAGCCTGCTGGCGATGCTCAGCGACTTCAGGCTCATGATTCACCGGTTTCGATACGGAACCTGGCCCAGACGGGTTGAAGTGGAGCCTTCACGGTACCGGCATGTGGACCTGCTCGCGCGTCCGCCTGAGAGCGGTTCGAAGGCTTTAGAACAACAATAGAAGGTAAAAGGTGAAAGGTGAAAAATGGCAATATACGCTACGCGCTACGCTCCATGCTCAAAGCGCCCTGCTCCCTGCTTTAAATCCTGGCAAAAAATAAAATGAAATACAGATTTACACCCAAAGCAAAAAAGGTCTGGGAATCGATTCACACGGATCTCCAGAAACAGGTTTTAAAAACAGTCTGGTGCGGCCATTGCGGCAAGACATCTTCAATACACAACTTTTCCGGCAAAACAGAATCCGGCCTGCTGGTGCTGCGCGGAAGCTGTACTGAATGCGGAGAAGACGTGGTGCGGGTTATTGGAACAAAAAAGCTGCGATCGCTGTTTTATAAATATCTTGCCAAAAAAAAGATGGAGGAAATACTTAAAGAGATCAACTTAAAGCCTGGGTGAAAAAATGCTTAACAGGACTCAAAAGACAATAATCAAAGTAACTGCGGCGGTAATGGTACATGATGGAATGCTACTCATCGCCAAACGAAAACCAACCGCGCGATTACCCAATCTGTGGGAATTGCCGGGCGGCAAGGTTGAACGTAATGAAACACCGGAGAAGTGTTTAAAACGGGAGATCAAGGAAGAGTTTGATATCGAAATTACGGTCGGAGAATATCTCGGTTCCAGTATCCATGCTTACGATTTCGGAACAATAGAATTGATGGGCTTCCGAGCGGATTGGAATAGCGGCGATCTCATATTAAAGGATCACGATGAGATCAGATGGGTATTTGCACACGAGCTCGACCAATTCGAATTTGCGCCGGCCGATATGGATTTTGTCGAGAAATTAAAAAATCGGGTAATTAAGATTTAAGGTTTCTCAGAAAAATTGTGAAATACATTTTTAAGCTTTGCGCCTTGTGTTAAGCGATTTGCCCCTTGCCAGTAAGGTTTATTTTTTTGTCAACTTCTCTTAAAAGCATGACCCCGCCATCGGATGTGATATCGCCACCTGTAAATTCGGCTTCAACTTTACGCCTTTTAAATCTTGTATATTCCACATTGGATATGGTACAAACTGTCACAGCAAAACCTCCTTTTTTATCTTTTAACCAATTGATATATAACACATTAAAGGAGGTTTTGCTATTTTTTTATGCATTATTCGGGATAGTGCCCATCCGGAAAATATAGACAAACGTTTTTTTACATTCAAATGAGCCTTCCGAGGATTAATAAACCATGATAATCTCCTACGACAAATTAAGCCCGGAGGCGCTGGAAGGGCTTATAGAGGAATTTGTTACCCGGGATGGTACCGATACCGGATATTCGAAGAAGTCGCTTGAACAAGATGTAGCGATGGTTAAAAGTCAGTTAAAAAAAGGTGATGCGGTTATTGTATATGATCAGAGTGGCCAGACCATTAATATTGTTGCAAAAGATGATCTGGAAAAGTCACAATTAAAGGGGTTGAAATAGAAATAAAGACATCGGGGCCGGATATTAATTTTCATGAAAATAATTGAAGCTGAAGCCATCTCCATAGACATTCCGATCAAGGCGCCGTTGAGGGTGTCCGGTGGGGTAAACCTTGATTTCTCTAGGGATATCATTGTGAAGATAACCGACGAGAAGGGAAACACAGGATACGGTGAAGGTGCTCCCAGGACAAGAATTACAGGCGAGACAAGGAAAGAATGCCTTTCATTCCTCAACAATGAACTGTTTCCGAATCTGAAGGGTGAGCAAATATCAATTGGTAATATATCTTCAATTCTGGATGAGTTCCCTGGACACCATGCGGCGAAGGCGCCTGTTGACATGGCCGTTTACGATATCATGAGTAGAAGTATGGGTGTACCATTATACCGGTTCCTTGGCGGTGCTGTCAGGACAAAACTGCCTGTCGCAAGGTCGGTTTCGCTGGACATACCCGAAGTCATGAAGGAGGAAGCTTACGATATTATTTCCGAAGGGATTTATAGAATAAAGCTGAAGGTCGGTGTAAACAGGGACCAGGATATTGAGACGGTGAGAACCGTCCGTGAAGTTGTTGGGAAGGATGTTGACATCAACATCGATGCCAATCAGGGATGGCAAGTGGGTGAGGCCATCGATATACTTCGGGAACTGAAACCGTACGGCATTCTGTTTTGTGAACAACCGGTTGAGAAGGATGATATCGATGGATTGAAGGAAATAAGGGAAAAAGCGGGTGTAAAGATAATGGCTGATGAATCGGCCTACTCTCCGGAAAAGGTACTCGAACTCGTTTCAAAACGGGCAGTTGACTGTGTCAATATCAAGCTCGAGAAATGTGGAGGAATAACCCCCGCTGTTCAGATATCCTCAATATGCAGTGCGGGAGGGGTACCCTGTCAGCTTGGCGACGCGGTGACCGGAGGGCTGAATACCGCTGCAGGAATACACTTCGCCTGCTCCAACTCTAATGTTCAATATTTCGAATTCGGTTGCGGCCCCTTCATGAGAGTAAGGGATTTCACTAACGTGGGTCAATACTATTCCGAAGGGGTCATCCGGATAATCAATGAGAAAGGTATCGGTATCAATATGGATATAGACAGCGTGAGAACCCAATGAAAGTCTCTACTTCGGGGACGTCCTTAACCGTCTTGCCCCCCTGTTTGAACTGCATAGCGAGCGCATTCCCTGCAGCTTGCTGCAGGGTTCTTCAAATAAGCCAATGCGCTTTAAAAGGTTGTGTGCAAGATTATCACAATACCTTTTCTAGGCTGCTCAAACATTGTTCAAGATATGTTGTTATGTCAATTTTCTCTTCTGCCTTTTCAACTTCCAACACTTCCCCGCGAATGGTGGGGCGGTCTGGCGCCCCTCTGCATGGATCTGATGCGATGGTAGCGATGGGCATCGTTCCGATGCGGCTGGCCAGGGTGACGACTTCATCCTTATCAAACCCGAAGAGGGGTCGATACACCGGCATCATTACGGCACTGTCGAGCACTCTGAGGTTCTTGGCTGTTTGGCTGGCCTGTTCGCCGAGTATTTCCCCGGTCACGATACCTTGGCAGTCATGAAGAAAGCAGATCTGTTCGGCCACTCGATACATAAAACGCTTGCAAAGCAGACAAGTGATGCCTTTTTTGGACCCGTGTTGAATAAACGCATCCAGCACAGATTGATATGAAGCGACATAGACGATCGGCGCTTTTAGGGCCCCTTTTGTATATTCAACCAAAACCTTTATGTTTTCCAGCGCTTTTTCTCTTACAGCAGAGGCATTTGCCTTGGAGCCCTTGCTGTCATTATCAGGATCCATGACAACAAAAACCGGAACAGCGCCGCGCCGCATTGCCAGCCAGGCCGCGGCCGGCGAATCCAAACCACCGCTAACCAGCGCGACCAGTTGCTTTTCCAAACCCAGCGGAAAGCCTCCGGGGGATTTAATCCGCTCTGCCGAGATGAAAGCGTGATCCTTATAAACCTCTATCTCCGGCTTGCTCTCAGTTTCGCCGCCCCAAGGGCCCATTTTCCATTTTGGCCCTTTTTTGAAACGAGGCCTTGAAAATCCTTTTTGCGACCCGTTGTTTAGCGCTATCTTACTACATAAGCCGGTGATGTCTTGTTTTAGAGAGGGAATATCTAATTTCGGATTCTTTATTGCGCGCACTGCGATTTTGAAACTGCCGGGGCCGATTCCGTGTGCCACCATCAGCTTGGCCGCCACCGAGACAACAGCGGTTTTATCGCGAACCGAGGTGCGAAAACAGGGTGAAATGGAAGAGATCCCAAATGTTCGTCCGACAACTGCCATTAATAAATCGATATCCGTGTCTTGTTGCTTTTCAAAATAGATATAAAGACGACCTTGACGAGTAATAAACCGGATGCGGTCGAGAAGATCCGGCTTTTCTGAGGCCTTTAAATCCCGCTTGATGTTATTATGAATAAGATCTTCGATATACTCCTGCGACTGGGTGGACTTTACCCCGAATTCACCAGTATATCTGATCAAAATGCAGTTATAAATCATTTAATTAATATGCTTTCAACGGCTATAAAATGACTTGCGATTGCTGTAAGTGGCATGCATTTTTGTACTTCCGGTTTGTGATTTAGGGGACATAAATAAGCAAATAATTTTTCAAACCTCTTTAGTAGTGTTGTTGAAACAGGATTCCAACGGTGCTTGATCAATAATACAATCGTCCGGCGATTCTATAAAATGCGGCTATGCCGCTTGAAAAGCGGATCATCCCGGACACATCCTGACGTTGACCGATCGCCCTTTTTTCGCTCCGGACAAAGCCGACTTCTGGCCGGCCCAGGGCAACCTTCAATGGCACCGGAAAAACTAATTCCGCAGATAAGGGAATATAGAAAAATGATGCATCCGATGTATTTGCCATTCACAGAGGATTAAGAATTCATTTTGGGGCAGTCGGAAGGGGTCTCAAGGGACAGGTAATTGCAGAGGCGGATGACCAGGTGCGGGTTGCAATGTTCCGCATCCTCCAGTTCTTGAATTTCCTGTTTTTCGATCCCGAGTTTGTTTGCCAATTCGTCAGGGGAAATCTTTTCCAGGTGTATCTTCTCGATAATGCGGACCGTAAAGTTGCATACGTTGCATTCCTGGTCGAAAAGGCACTTGAATTCTTCATCACAAAGTTTTGAGTTTATTAGCGATCTAAATGTCAGCACCGACAATCTCCTCCAGTTGATCCGGAGAGGCCTGCTCTAAAAAATCATCCCTGTAAGCGATGACCTTGCGGATGAATTTATCCGGCACCCGGTCGGACGTTTTAACAAAGGCATAATAAAGAACAATAAATTTCTGATAACAGAAGAAGTACAGAATCCGGATTTGGTCACCGGAAAGCTTGACGCGAAGCTCGTGGATGCCGTCGTATAAAAGATCGGCATAGGGCCGTGGCAATATTGGACCTTGTTCTTCTAATAGCGATAAAAACCGAAGGATCTTGACCTGATGTTTGGGTCGACAAGCTTCGATGAATTCCGTTACCGGACAACCGGCCATCTGCTCATCACAAAACAGTATGTGCCATTCTCTTTCCAATTGTTTGGTATCCTCTACACCGTGCTTCCGGCCCATCCATTATGGCAGATGACCGTTAAAGTCAAACCCTAAATGAGCGTAAATAAAACGGGAAGACTATTTTATGTGTTTAATTTGCCAACCAATTTGCAAGTTCAAATGCATTTTTATAACGCTTCTATAAATGAGATATAAAATGTTAATAAAATCCCATTTTGTTTACCCTTCGGGAAAGCCGATGACACCCCATTGCCTTCGGCATGACTCCTACGGCGTCTCCGGTATGACTCCTGCGGCGTCTGCGTTGTCAAGGGTTCGCAGTAGCTAACTACGGCTTGACTTCGGCTGAGCTCCCTTCGGTCTGAGCTCAGGGTCGAAGACAGTCGATGCCCACCCTTGACGCCTTGGATCTGTGGAGGACATCGAGACGCCCATGAAATTATGCGTTTTTAGGTTTTGAAGGACGTCTATTTGCAAATAAGTAACTTATGGTTCATTATGTACAAAGACAACAAGGTCGCATCTTAATTATGGGGAGATCGGGGACGTACACAAGTTGATAAGTTCTCACCAGTCTGGGTGTGCAATTAGCAATAACCAGCCAAAACCGCCATTATCGGAATTGGAAAACCCCGAAAAAGTTTATAGAATGGATATTTTATCAGTCAGATCTGCACCATATGCAGAAAAAATCAACGAAATCGTTAGGTTTGGGTAATCATAAAAAGATAACAATTCAAAGCAAAACAGATAAGAGAGGTTTGTCAATCATGGAAGAGGGCATAAAAAAAGATGAAATGGGACGGAAATTCATAACCTCAGATATTGGCGTAAAAGTTTTTGTTGATTTTAAAGACAACCTGATCGTTGATCCGAATGATCCCAAAATAACCAGCCAGGCTAGAAATTGGCGTTATAGCAGGGGGATTGTCAAAGGACTTTCTTATCTGGGTAGCGAAAACTCTGAGGATGCCATGACGTGGAATGTCTTCAAGACATTAGAAAAATTAAATCCTGAAAAATGGTTTTCGGAGATATTTCCTCAAATCATACTTGATAAAGATGAACAATTCATAGACCCGATGCTAAGATTTTGGGACAAATATTTTCCTCCGATGTTAAGGTCCTTCCCAGAAGGAGAAATGCACGTAGACCTTACCATCGAAACTTCAAATAAGCTGATCTTCATCGAAGCAAAATATAAAGCAGATATAAGCAAAAACACGAAGCATGACCCCAACCGAGATCAGATTATAAGAAACATTGATGTGGGCACCTGGGCTGCAAAAAAGCGGGCAAAAGAGTTTTATTTTGCCCTGCTGACACTTAAAACAAACACGTATTCCATCGACAAATTAAACTATTACAAGTCGAATCCATCAAATATCATCGATCAAATTGGAAGTTACAGGAGAGATATCAAAGATTATGTTGCTTTGTGCGAAAATATTCATGTAATTTATTGGGATCAAATTTTAAATTCCCTACAAAATTTACAGTTAGCGAATAAGGTCGAATTAAACACCACGAATTTAATTGATTACCTGAATGACAAATTGTTTTGATTTAGAAACTTCTTGCCTTGCTGCTGCGGAATAGAAACCTTTATCAACTGTCAAGCGTTAGAAAAGAAAATGATTACAGGATTCCATTGCACATCAGGGTTAATTGGAGTCACAGAAAGGAGTATGAAGAATGCCTGACATCCCAAAAACAATTCCTGTCGGCATAAAACTGATTCAGGATCCGTTTTTGAATAAAGGGACGGCTTTTACTGAAGCGGAACGAGACGGACTAAAGCTTCGGGGACTTTTGCCCCCGCGGACTCTGACTATGGAACAGCAATGTGCCAAGATTTTGGAAAGTGTCCGCAGAAAACCTACCGATCTTGGAAAATATATTACACTGATGGCACTTTACGATCGCAATATCACTTTATTTTATAAAGTGATTGAAGAGAACCTCGAAGAAATGATGCCGATCATCTATACCCCTACAGTCGGGCAGGCATGTCAGGAGTTTTCGCATATTTTCAGGAAAACCCGCGGCCTTTATATTTCGTCAAATAACAAGGGACGGATACGCAAAATTTTAAAAAACTGGCCCCACAAAGATGTTCGTATTATCGTCGTCACTGACGGCGAAAGAATTCTCGGGATCGGGGATCTCGGTGTTGACGGAATGGGAATCCCCGTGGGGAAACTTTGCCTTTATACCGCCTGTGCCGGCATCCATCCCTTATCCTGTCTGCCCGTCTGCATTGACGCCGGAACGAATAACGAAAAATTATTAAATGACCCGCTCTATCTGGGGTTACAGAATCCGCGATCTTATGATGAGAAATATGATGAACTGCTTGAAGAATTTGTCATGGCGGTGGGAGAAACATTTCACCAGGCTCTGATTCAGTTTGAAGATTTCGGCAACCGCAATGCATTCCGCTTGCTGGCAAAGTATAGGGACCGGATTTGCTGTTTCAATGACGATATTCAAGGCACGGCAAGTGTCGCGCTGGCGGGAATTTGCTCGGCTATGCGAATGACAAGAGGAAATCTAAAGGAGCAGAAAATTTTGTTTCTCGGTGCCGGGGAAGCGGGAATTGGAATCGGCGATCTCATCGTCTCTGCTGTCACAGACCAAGGCATATCTCAAAAAGAAGCCCGGAACATGTGCTGGTATATGGATTCCAAAGGTCTGGTCGTAAAAAGCCGTAAAAAATTAGCCAGGCAAAAGCGTTCCTATGCCCATGATCATGAGTTCATTCCTGATTTTCTTACTGCGGTTGAAACGTTGAAGCCAACCGCAATCATCGGCGTCTCTGGTCAGCCCCGAACCTTTTCCCGGCCGGTACTGGAAGCGATGGCAAGGCACAATGAAAGACCCATCGTGTTTGCCCTGTCGAATCCGACCTCCAAATCCGAATGTACGGCAGAAGAAGCGTATCAATGGACCCAAGGACGTGCTGTTTTTGCAAGCGGAAGCCCTTTTGGGCCTGTCACCTTCAACGGCAAAAGGTATGTGCCGGGGCAGGGAAACAACGTTTATGTCTTTCCCGGTGTAGGGTTGGGGGCTATTGCGGCAGGAGCCAGGTATGTGACCGATGAGATGTTCCTCATCGCTGCAAAAGAGTTGGTTGAGCTCGTATCAGAAGAAGATTATAACGTCGGATGCATTTATCCGCCGCTAACAAAAATCAGAGAGATTTCAGCACACATCGCGACCGCCGTAGCTGAGGTGGCTTATAAAAGAGACATTGCAACGAACCCGAAACCAGATGACCTGTCAACCCATATCAAATCTCTGATGTTCGCGCCGGTCTATCAAGACTACGTGAAGTGATTAATCATGGGTAAACCCCCGGCTTTGCCGGGGAGACTCCCAGAGTTTGACATTTACGAGAATATACGAAAGCCTCACAAACAAGTGAACCGCTCAAAGTTAACAAGTAAGGAGGCTTTCGATGAATGATTTTCGAAGTTTAAGTCATACCACATGGGATTGCACGTATCATCTGATCTGGATTCCGAAATACCGTAAAAAAGTATTATTCGGAAGTCTGAGAAAACATCTTGGCGACGTTTTCAGAGAGCTGGCACTACAAAAGGAGTCCAAAGTTTTAGAAGGCCGCTTCATGGGAGATCACGTGCATACGTTAATATGGGCCCATGAAATTATGCGTTTCCCTGTATCTTTACTTAGCCTCTTTAACAGGGTGCTTGGGGACGCTATTGGCGAACTTGACCCCTTATCCGATGCAAAAACTTTTTGTTAAGGTCTCTAACCGGCTGAGCACTGCCTGACGATTGTGAATTGATAGTAATTTGGTCTTCTTTATAAATATGAATGGATAGGTGCGTTTAACGATTGAAAACATTGCAGTCGGTAAAGATTTATTCCCAAAAAAATCTTTTTATCAGATGAGAGAAAATGATTTTGACTGATTATTCGTTCTTTTTTCACTTCTGAGACAAAATGACTTCAAGTTAAAAGCGTTCGTGCAACATCCGGGCTAATTCCCTGCAGCTTGCTGCAGGGAGCTTCATTTCACTTAAAATTCTTGATTTTTCGGCGATTTAACGTTCAAGCACCAAACTGTGCATTCCCATCATTTGATAAACTTTCCATTCATTTAACAATCATTAAAGGAGGAGGCAGAAACAAGATGGTTGAACATAAACCCAAAATCGGCAAAATTCTGGTTTCCAAGGGATATATAACAGAAGAAGAACTATATAGGGCGTTATCAGAACAAAGGGTAAGATTTGGTGAGGTTTTGGTTCGATCTGATCGTATAACAGCTGAACAATTACACATTGCACTGGGTCGTCAAGAGAAGGAATCGATTAAGATCGGCGAGATATGTAAGAAAATGGGATATATAACGCCCGAAGACCTTAATTGGGCTTTGGATAGAATGAAGAGGAGACTCGGAGAGATCCTCATTGAAATTGGCGTCCTCAAAGATAATGAATTGCAACACGCATTAGCTTTACAAAAAGAATCCTCCCAGGACACTTAGATCGAACCAAGGGCGCATCCCAGTTAAATACAACATAAATTTAACTGGGCAGGCAGGATAAATCTTAATTATTAACTATTCATAACGGATAAAACGTTTTCCGGAAATAGTGAGAAGGATTTTGGAAACCGAGAAAAGAGAAAAATTAAAAAATCATATCAAAGAAAGGATTGACGGCTTAAAGGAAGATATAATGTCTTATAAACTGCTCACCCAGCCGGTATCACCGGACAATGCCATCGGGCGACTCACCCGCATGGAAGCCATCAGCAGCAAAAGTATCAATGAAGCCGCCCTGAGCAGGGCAAAACAGACGTTATCAAAAATGGAACGTGCGTTGACGATGATCGATGATCCATATTTTGGATTGTGCCGAGAGTGTGAAGAGCCGATCCCATTTGCAAGATTGATGATTATGCCCGAATCCGATCTCTGCGTTCAATGTGCTGAGGCGATGGAAGGGCAGGTCTTTTGATATAGGGAACGTACACGAAATTATTATAAGTTTCTATTCACGCGCAAATAGATAGAGGAAACCTGCAAAATGGCTTTAAAAACATGGGAAAGCGATCTGGTCACAATTAAAGTGGATTACGACAAATGCAAAGAACATGGCGACTGCGTGGATTCTTGCCCGGGGGAGATCTACGAACTGAAAGATGGTAAAACTGTTCCGGCTAATATTAATGGCTGTGTTGAAGTTTGCCCGGAAAACGCCATTGATCATAGCTCCTGTGAATAAAAAACAGGATAAAAGTAATGGGTAATAGCAGATTAGTTTATTCAACAGAATCCGGCCGCATCTGCCCGGAATGCGCGCGGCCGACTGCCGAGTGCGCCTGCAAAAAGAAAAAAGGCAAAAAGCAGCGGCAGGCATGCCCGAGTGACGGGGTTGTGAGAATCCGGCGGGAAGTCAGCGGCCGGAGAGGGAAAACCGTCACATCTGTTTGGGGGCTCCCGCTGGACGACAAAGAATTGAAACAGTTTGCCAAAACGCTGAAGCGCTGCTGCGGTACCGGCGGGTCCGTGAAGGATGGCGTTATCGTTATCCAGGGCGACCACAGAAAAACCCTGCAGGCCGAGATCAAAAATCAGGGCTACACCGTGAAGCTCGCCGGGGGTTAGCTGCATGATGCAATATGGATTTTTCATTTTCACTTTGCTGACCGCGGTGTGCGAGGCTGGGATCGTCGTTTATACCGGCACTGCCGGGGACCGTGAACAACCCGATTGTTGCGGAATTTTTGAAATTGGGATGGACATGGGGCGGAAACTGGGAGACGCTCAAGGACTGCCAGCATTTCCACAAAATCCCGTAAGGATCAACGCTTCAAAATGGGTTTGTCTATCCAGGCGTCGTTGATGGCCTGCTGCATATAAGTGAATCAAAACTTAACCGGACAGGTGGCGGAAATACGCAAAACCGCATACTTCCGGCGGTAGTGAAAGTAAAACCATGAATGTTACCCATCGTGGAAAAGTTAAGCCCGGCATGCAGGTTCTGATCGTATTGAAAAAAGATCAGCGGTCCGGAAAATTGACAAAAGGTATCGTAAAGGACATCCTGACAAAATCGCGGACTCACCCTCATGGTATTAAAGTCCGTTTGGAAAAAGGTGAAATCGGAAGGGTGAAGGAAGTATTAGAATAAGAGAAAGACAATAGGTTGCATCTTAATAATAATTAAGATGCGACCCCATTGGACCTCTATCATCCCGGCCATATCCTGACGTTGAGCGATTGCCCTATTTTCACCCCGGACAAAGCCAGCTTTTGGCCGGTATTGGAAGAAAATCGACAAATTAAATTAAGTTATTGCTTAAATCGTCCGCCATCTCCTGCGACACGGTATTTCAGAGCAGAATCTCCTTGCCAAAACGCATATCGTGTTATATGGTGCGATCCGATGTGTTCGTTCGTCATAAATACGGAAACCGGATTCCCATCTTCAGGCGCTTGCCGGCCGGTTCTTTTTTCTCGCTTTATTTCGTACTACTCATGTTATCCGACGCATCATCTACCTATATGCTGCAGTGTAACCCTAAATGAGCGTAAACAAAATGTGAAACATGTTTTATGTGTTTAATTTGTTATGCATTTTTGTAGATTTGGATGCATTTTCATAACTCTTCTATTAGCGAGATATGGATTTAGAACAACATCCCATTTTGTTTGCCCGTTGGGAAAGCCCGCCCGAGGTGGACAAGCCGATGATACCCTATTACCTTCGGCATTTGCGTTATCAAGGGCTCGCAGTAGACGACTACGGCATGACTTCGGCTGAGCTCAAGGTCGAAGACAGTCGATTGCCACCCTTGATGCCTTGGATTTGAGGCATCCTCGACTTTCGCCCAATTAGGGTGTAACTATTTTTACGGTGCACGACGCCTGTCCGCTGCTTGACGGGTGCCGCCGTCGCATTGATACCAGAGACCGGTTCATGCGAAACCGCCACAAAAAAAAGAAGGATTTTAATGGACGACGTAAAACGAAAAGAGATTGAAACCCTGTTGCGCCGGCTGATCAACGCCGCCGACCGAGACACGAAGAAACCTGAACGGCCCCCCGCCCGCCCGCCTGGCAACATCCAGGTGATTCGCCGGCGAAAGGGCAGCCCGGACTTGCACATCGCCAAAGACAACAGGGCCGCATCTTAATTATTAATTATTGAAACTTCTTTATCTATCCGACATCCTGCCCTCACATTTTAAGGCCTTTATTAACTGCAGAACGAGACAACAGGTTTTTAATCTTTTAGAATTGGGTTAACAAACCGCTTTGTATCGGGTTGATTCTATGGCACGCTTTTTGAGAGTGGAATATCCCGGCGCTTTTTATCAGGTGATGCATCCCGGAGATGCCGGCGGGGACATCTTTCTTTATTTTGGAAGGTGTTGAATTTGTTGGCTGGGTGAAGAAAACCTTACATCCGGAGCAGGCATAACAGTAAGGCACAATCACATTTCAAAAGAGATTCAACGCAACCGTCGATTGAAGGGAAAGATAAATCGACGCAAAAAACGAATAATTAACAATTAAGATTTATCCTGCCTGCCCAGTTAAATTTCTCTTTCATTTATTTAACCGGGGTTAAATGTTGTTACTTGTATTTAACTGGGATGCGACCCGGCAAGTCAAAGAAAAAATGCTTTCCACACCACAAAGATGACAACCCACGTTGAAGATACCTTGCCAAAAACCAACCTGAAGGCAATTCTTGCCTCAAGCCATCTCAAAAATGCATCTGACGCCCAATGACGGTGTTGCGAGCCTCCTCAAAATATTCACATACTCCCATGTATGCAGCGCTTTTTCATATGTTACACATGACGCCTACAGCGTCTCGCGCTTTATCCGCCTCTGGCGGGTTTGTCTTTGAACGTGATCTACATTTTTGAGATGGCTTGTTATTACGCCTATGAAAATCAATAAAACATAAAAAGGACGAACCATGTAATACGGATTTGTCCTTATTGAAAATCAAATTTTTATAAGAGCAAAATCTCTCTTCAGATTTCATATCATATTGTATTTGGCCAGGTAGACCTTTCCATTTTGTCTTTCTACATTCAGCCATTTAAAAGAAGAGCCTAAAGCTACCATTCGGTTTGTATAATTTCCTGCATTTTCTAATTGCCATTCGATATCATTTTGAAATTCTTTTATCTGCGGGTTCTCTTCCAGGAGACGATTGAGTTCGTTCTCAGCTACTTTGCCCATCTCTTTTAATTCCTGTTCATTGGGCATATCGAATTTTCTGCTAATCTCTCTTTTCATTCTTTTACCTCCAATGTTGGTTATCATCTGATAAGCTTTTCCCTAAATTAAAATGGGGCTGCAGTGGTTGACATGAAATGTAGCAAGAAAGGTGCCAATCTTAGCGACTGGAGGCAAGTAAAAAATGAGCAAGGATATCTATTTGAAATGTTGGGTGTTTATGGAAGAATCGAAAAAGAGAAACATCAATGATATTGGCCAGGTCATGTTTTTATAAGATATTTTCCAGTTTAATTAGAAAATTTTCCACTGAAACTGGACTGAGTCCTGCTTCAGTGGACGTTAAAAAACAACGGGGTCGCATCTTTATGGGTTGTTGCCCAAACAAAAATCTCTTTGAGCGCTCATTGAAACGTTTTTTATCCATAAATCTTGGCGAAGTGAAAGAAAAGCGACTCCAACTGTTTGAGCCCGAAGGGCGAGTTTTGGATTCTGCGGGGCATCCATAAATATATAAAAAACTTTTTAAACTTTTTTTATAGTGCTATTAAACACTAAAGGGTGCCTCCCTATTTGACCATTTAATGAACATTTTAACCTGGCGCTCTTTAAGTTTTTACATTAATTGACTTGTCGATGAAAATCGAAAAAAAATCATCCAGAATATGTTATCGTGGTCCGACCCCAAATGTTAAATTGCAGTGTTAAGGGAGAATGCCAATGAAGAAATCAAATCGTCAATCTCGCTCGATGGCGCGACAATTCGCGAGAGATTACCTATTTGTTTCACTCATACCGATCGTGCTTTTGCTTTTTTTCGTTGTGTTCGGGTCGTTGGTTACGAAAAACTACCTGGAAGGCCTGCTCCAAAGATCAACACATGAATTGAACGACGACGCAAAGCTCCTCCTCCAGCGGCAAGGTCAAAAGATCATTCAGGACAAGGCCAAGAATGTGGCGAAGCAGATCGAGATATTTCTGAAGGCGTATCCGGATGCATCGATAAAGGATCTGCAAGACAAGTCGTACTTCAAGAACATCGCTATGCAAAAAGTCGGAACAACCGGCTATACCTGCCTGTATGAAGCAGGGACAGGTATTATGCGCATCCACCCCAATCCGATCCTGATTGATCGTGAAATGGCGTTTTTGGCAAAAAAACTACCTTCATGGTGGGCTATATTTCAGCCCACCCTGTCCGGCAAGGAGGTGTCGGGGTATTACGACTGGCTTGAACCGAATGGGACGATTCGGCAGAAATACATGACAATGACGCCGGTGGGTGAGAAATTTCACGACATCACGCTGATGATAGCAGCAACGACGTACATTGACGAATTTTCCGCCCCAATTGCCGCAATGAAAAACAGAGCCAGGTCAATTACCTCGCATTATCAGGACTTTGTTTACCGGCAGG
>JBHPCZ010000045.1:0-24522 GCA_042573625.1 Thermodesulfobacteriota bacterium | reverse complement strand
GTTCTGTGGATGATGCCGATGATTTTCCATGGATGGGTGTCTGTAAAATGGATAATGTGGTTGGGCGGAAATTCAGGAGCAACCCATGATTGAATGGACAGATATCCCAGTCCAATAAAAAGGATAATGGGGGATATGAAGGCGGTTTTTCTCTTTTGGATGATATAAGGGATTAAAAGTAAACAGAGGAAAATAAGAGGATACGTCCAGGTCTTGTAACCCGGGAAC
Source organism: Thermodesulfobacteriota bacterium (assembly GCA_042573625.1). Taxonomy (GTDB): domain Bacteria; phylum Desulfobacterota; class Desulfobacteria; order Desulfobacterales; family UBA11574; genus JBHPCZ01. The sequence continues at coordinate 24,294 of JBHPCZ010000045.1, read as the reverse complement.
CAAGATCCAAAGGCGATACCCAATATCATCGATAGCAGTAAGGGGATAACCGGACGAAAGTAAAATTTATCTGTCATTTGTTTTGCGGAACAGCATAAGGTTCAAAAGTGATTTTTAAAAAGACGCGCCATTAGAATTTTTATTATCAAATAATGTGCCAAAGCCGGCAATCAAGGGATACTGCTTTAAGGTTACTATGCTTAAACCTTTAAACCTCGGGTTCTTTATTGAATTAGGCAGGATGAGAGATGAGCGGGATGTAAGCTGGTCGGAATTCAAAAGGGGTGTTTTTTGCACCAAAAACTGTGCATTAGCACATTTTTTTGGGCTGATTTAAACGAAAACGACATATGGGCAGGGAACATAACATCTAACGACTTCATTGGTTTGAAATACTCTTGTTTTACACGGATATTGATAATGTTTTAAAAATGTTATAAGGTGTTATATGTATTGTCCTAAAGAAAGCCTTTGAAATAGAATGTCATCGTTTAAAGACTTAATCGATCAAACAAACGTTTACTTGCAAAAATAAATCTCTAAAACAGGATAAAAACATGACAGGTAAATATACTAAAGTTCAGGAATATATGAATCAATTTTTGTCATCGGTGGAGATCGTCATTTATTTATTTATTGCCGTGTTATTGATCGGCACTGCAATATTTTTGATCGGTTCCACAGCATACACATTTCTTTCTTCAATGACGCATGGGGATGTCATACAAAATGTTATTCACGTACTCGACAGATTGCTGTTGGGTCTGATGATTCTGGAAATTCTGCATACGATTCGTGTGTCTATTAAGGAGCATCAACTCTTATGCGAACCGTTTTTAATCGTCGGGCTCATTGCTTCAGTACGGCGTATTTTGGTGCTCAGTGTTGAAGCCGCTTATCTAACTGAAATGAAGGCTGAAGTTTTTAATCACGCCATGGTGGAAACAGCGGTACTCTCCGTTTTGATTTTAATCCTCGTTATTTCGATTATCCTGCTTCGAAAGTACTCGGTTAGTCTGGAATTATGAAAACATAATTATCCCTCAAAAAACTGTTAAATGAAAATACTGTCTGTTTCAGATCGTGTTGTCTCGACACTGTATGACAAGTTTGACGCTGAGCGTTTTCCGGAAGTAAACCTGATTCTTTCCTGTGGCGACCTTCCACCAGAATACCTTTCTTATCTCGTTACTTCGTTTAATGTACCGCTTTACTATGTGCGTGGGAATCATGATATCCGATATGATTCAAAGCCGCCTGATGGATGTATTGATCTGAATGCTAGGTTAATTCAATTCCAGGGGATCAATATTCTTGGACTTGAAGGGTCACGTTGGTACAGCGGAGGACCCAATCAGTATAGCGAGAACGAAATGCGGAAGACGATTCGAAGCCTCCGTCTAAAAGTGTGGTGGCGAGGAGGGGTCGATATCATCATTACGCATGCGCCCCCGCGCTATATTCGTGACGCAGAAGACTTGTGTCACAGAGGGTTTAAAAGCTTCCGGTGGCTCATTGACCACTACCGCCCGAGCTATTTTATCCACGGACACATCCATGCTGAATTCAGCGATTCTTCTGAACGCGTAACAAAAATCAACAAAACAAAAGTCGTTAACACTTATGGCTATTACCTTTTTGAAATCGATACTGACCGGGGTTCGGAATAGACTGGCAAGCACTTACCAGTACCGCGTTCGAGACCAACGGGTCAAATCCTTCAAGGAAAACCAGAAAAATGAGGAAGCCTTTGATTACAAAAATCGGGGAATTCGCTCAGTGCCGGTTAAGCAGATCGTCGGAAGTGTCGGGCGATATCATGACTTTGACAGCGAGTTCCGGTTAATGCAGCATATGCCATCGGACAGACTTCAAAACATTAAAAAGGCCATGACAAGCGGCAAGCGCCTCCCACCCGTTAAACTCTATCAAATTAAGGATGAGTATTATGCCCTGGATGGGAATCACCGCATTGCAGCGGCAAAAGAGATCGGTTGCCGTGAAATCGATGCGAAAATTGTGGAATTCGTTCCGTCTAAAAACACTTTGGAGAATATTTTATATCGTGAGAAAAGTGAATTTAATGAAGCAACACGGTTGCCACACGTCATAGATCTGACGGAAGTTGGGCAGTATGACCATTTGCTTAAACAGATTGCAAAGCACCAGGATTTTCTGCAACAGGAGGCAGGAGGACCGGTTTCATTTGAAAACACTAGCCAGGACTGGTATAAAACGATCTATCGCCCCCTGATTGATATTGTCGACCGGGGACGGCTTCTGGAGTCATTTCCGGGACGGACAACCGCTGACCTCTATGCATATATTTCCGTCCATCAATGGGAAAATCGCCGTACGCGAAATTACGGAAGCGCGATCGGCCGGCTCATTTCTGATAACATGGAGGATTTTAGAAAAAAAATGTCAAATATGAAAGAGATCGAATACCCGGAGATGAAGCGTGGAATAACCGCGTTTATTCTGATAAATGTAAAGGCAAAAAGTGAGTTTAAAATAATGGATAAACTCTTTGTCCTGAAAGAAGTGCAGGAGGTCCATTCGGTTCATGGTGAAGTTGATCTCATTGTAAAAATTATATTGACACGGGACCTGCTGTCTTCTGATGCAGAAGTCATCGGGCAATTTGTTCATAATAAGGTAAGAAGTATTTCGGGCGTAACCAGCACCGTAACCCTTATCCCCAGTACTTCAAAGATGAAGGAAAAAGAAACCCCATCCGGTTAAAAATTATGGGTCATCTCCCGATGAGTCGTCGTTAATTAGGGGTCGCGGTGTTTTTATTTTAAAGCCTTATTGCCAGCGGAATGAATGATCTTTTGTTAAAGCGTGTACTGTTTGAGTGCATTAGGGGATCGTTAGAAAGAACAGACGAATGCTTAGATATTTTCACTGGAAGACATGCCGTCATGATGTTAACCTGTTATTTTTTATATAAAGGCCTCTGTTCTTTCTTTACAAACCCTTATGCACGAGTTTGCACGATTTAAAAAAAGATTATCCATTAAAGTCTTTAGAAAACAAACCCTTGACCCCTTGACCCCTGGAATCCTTGGCCCCTCTTCTCCAACTAAATTGGAGAAGAACCTTATGCTTTAACGCGCTTGATGGCGGCACCCAGCCGGGCGAACTTTTTTTCAATAGCTTCATATCCGCGGTCCAGGTGGTATACCCGGTTCACTTCAGTTGTGTTATTGGCAACGAGCCCGGCAAGTATCAGGGAAGCGCTTGCCCTGAGATCGGTGGCCATGACCGGTGCGCCGGAAAGACCGGCCACACCTTTGATCAGCGCGGTATTTCCGGATATCGTAATATCGGCCCCCATGCGTTTCAGTTCGCTGACATGGATAAATCGGTTTTCAAAGATGGTTTCGGAAATAATGCTAAGACCGCTGGCAACCGACATCAGCACCATGAACTGGGCCTGCATGTCCGTGGGAAAACCCGGATACGGCAGCGTTTTGGCATCGACGCTTTTAATTTCATCCACGCCTTCAACCCGTATTTCCTGCTTGCCGATCGTTACTTTTGCGTCGGTGAGCCTCAGCTTGTGGATAACCGCTTCGAGGTGATAAGGGTCGCAGCCCGATATCTTTATATCACCGCGGGTCAGGGCGGCTGCGACCATGAAGGTCCCCGCTTCTATCCGGTCGGGGATTATTGAAGTCGAGACAGGATTTAGTGAAGAAACACCGTTTATGGTAATGATCGATGTGCCGGCCCCCTCGATTTCGGCGCCCATTTGGATCAGCACCTCGGCAAGCGCGATGACCTCGGGTTCACGGGCAGCGTTGCGTAATACGGTGGTTCCTTCAGCCAGAACCGCCGCCATCATAAGATTTTCCGTTCCGGTTACCGTTACTACATCCAGATAAATATCGTTTCCCTTGAGACAATCGGCGGCGGCTTCGACATATCCGTGTTTCAATTCAATGGCGGCGCCGAGACGGGCGAGTCCTTTTAGATGAAGATTAATCGGCCGCGCGCCAATGGAGCATCCCCCCGGTAAAGATACCCTGGCCCTTTTAAGCCTTGCTAGCAAAGGACCCAGAACCAGGACCGAAGCCCGCATCTTTCTGACCAGATCATAGGGTGCTTCGGGATTACAAAGGCCGCTCGAATTGATCCGGACCGTATCGCCTTCTTTTTCTATTTTGGCGCCGAGAGTTGAAAGCAGAAGGATTGTGCTTTCGATGTCTTTCAGATCCGGAACATTGGAATAGGTGTTCCATCCGTCTGTCAGGAGGGATGATATCAGTATGGGCAGTGCGGCGTTTTTCGCTCCGCTTATTTTTACTTCCCCTTTTAGGGGGCGTTTTCCTTCAATCAGGATTTTGTCCATAGTTACAACCCATCAGATGTGGTTAACCCTGTCGTACTAGTTCATCCACAAAGGCACGAAGACACTAAGATTATAAAATAATTCTTTAACATCTAAACGCAGTCCTCATAAAAAATTATTCCATCTTATACAGTAAGTTATAGATTTTTCTCTTTTTTTAGTAAAGCTTTTTAATTCTTTCTCCGTTTTTGTGCTTTTGTGTCTTTGTGGCCGAATTGTTACATCCTGTGAAAAAAAAAGCGCTGTCCTCAATATCGGATGAGGTCAGCGCTTTTAACCTTTTATGATCCAGGGATATTAATGATGGTGGGCGTCATCTCCCTTGGCAGTGTCGATGGCTGCCTTGACAATACAGTAGGTCATGCCCATGCCGATAATCGTCAAGGCGTACCATAACGCGCCATGAAACACCACATGCACCATATCCCATATCCATTCAAAACAAAACGGTAGCATAACTTATCCTCCTACAGCCGGTTTAAGCTTCGGCGGGTTGCAAATCCGGATCCTCGGGAACTTCCGATTCTTCCGGGCTTGCGCCTTCTTCTGATTCTTCCTGGATGACTTCTTCTTCAGAGACCGGCGGTTCCGGCGCCTCCAGCGGATTCAATTCGGGCTCGTCCGGGAAGACCGGTAAATACCGGTAACAAAGCGATATTATAATCGCGCCGCCGGCCACCGGTAGTAATGTCGTCGCAACTTCCTGCCAGCTCGGTATATACATGGGCCACCCTTCAAACGTCAGTACCGGCACAGCCAGAACCTGGAGCACCATGGCCCAGCGATTAAACGCGAGCCCGCAAACAGCCAGAATGATCGCTATCCAGAAGGTTGTGTTGTTTTCACGGCCTTTTGGGGTCAGCAGGATGGCGGCCGGAACAATACCGCAAACCACGATTTCCATGAACAGGATCCAGTATCCGTAGAACGGATTGTCGGAATAGAAGTACGACAGCGCGTATCCTCTGCCAGGGGCTGTAACAAATGCCCAGTATAGGGTGTCTATGATTTTAGCAGTAATGTATGTGGCAATCATCCATCCTGATATTTTTGCCAGAAGCTGGATGGCCTCGTCTTTAACCAGTTTTTTTCCGGCAATGACTTCGGTAATTTTTGTAATCAGGATCGTGAAGCAGGGGCCGCAGGCTGCCGCCGACCATGTAAAGAGAAAGAATGTCCACGGCCAGATGAGTAACCCTGTGCGAAAACCAAAAGGGCGTCCATAAAGAACACCGGCGACACCGCCCAAAGAGCCCTGGTGGAAAAAGGAAAGGAACGCACCGGTTGCCGCAAATACCGCCATGATTTCGTGCATGTTGTGGCCCAGATGATGAAAGAAGGGGACCTTGTCGATCTGCCGGTTCTCGAGAATCAGCGGAATGAATTCAATGTGCAGAACAATAAAATAGCATGAGAGACAGAATGCCACTTCGGTCAGCATGGAATGAACATTGGCATGCCAGAAAATAAACCATCCCCTTAGGGGCTGCCCCACATCGATGCCCAGAATGAGCTGAGCCGCAGCATAGCAGACGAACCCGATAACAACCGCATAATTGATGATACTCTTCAGCTCTTTTTTCCCGAAGATATACCTCAACAAACCGCTGAAAAAGGCACCGCCGCCGATGGCGATAACCGTCAGGTCTGCCCAGATCCACAATGCAAATCCATACGAGTCGTTCATATTGGTCTGATTCAGACCCTTGAACCAGCAAAGCAGCATGGCAAAAACGCCCCATAACACGATGGCATTGAGCCCGCCGATCCACAGGATAAATTGCCATGTTGGGCAGCGCTTAACTCCCTTGGGTATTAATGCAGAATCCATAAGTTTCTGTGCTCCTAATATATACAGTTGCCGTTATTAAGCTGTTTCTTTCTCTTTTTTAGCCGTGTGCAGCGGCCTTTTTGGCCTTGCCTTCGGTTTTAAGCTGAGTATCACCGGCCCGCCTCACCCAGTCACGGCTCGACAGGTAATATACTTTGGCGTTGGTTCCCAGGCGTTCCAGCAAACGGAACACATGGGGGTTCTTCGGTGTCCCGCCGTGCCTATTGTCCGGTTTGGCTATTTTATAGACAGCATGCTTCGGGTTGTTCAGGTCGCCGAATGTGATGGCGCCGGCCGGGCATGCCTGGGTGCAGGAGGTCTGATATTCTTCCTCTTTAAGTTCTCGCCGCCCTTCCGTAAATGCCTTGTCCATGGCCAGCTGGTACCGGTGGAAGCAGAAGCTGCATTTTTCAACCACCCCTCGCATTCGGGGTGAGACGTTGGGACTCAGGTATTTTTCCATGCCATTGGGCCAGACCGGGTCCCACCAGTTGAAATAGCGGGCATGGTAGGGACACGCCGCCATACAGTATCGACACCCGAAGCACCGGGTGTAAATCTGACTGACAATCCCTGTTTTGAGGCTGTAATCTGTAGCGACCGCCGGACAAACAGATACGCAGGGTGAATGCCCGGCGTGCCCCTCGCAATGCATGCATGGCCTTGGAAGGTAGCAAATATCCGCATCTGGAAAGGGGTTTTTGTTTGTCAACTTGTAGACGCGCATCCAGGTGATGCTGAGAAGTTTATTGGTTTCATCCGCCTTGAACGGTACATTGTTCTCAGCCATGCAAGCCACCATACAGGAGCCGCATCCTGTACATTTGTCCAGGTCTATGACCATTCCAAACTTTTTGGGTTTCACTTGTTTCATCAGAACCTCATTCGTCAATAATTAGGCTTAGCTAATCTTTACCCTGATTCCCCAGGACGCATCGAGACCGGAAGCAGAATCTTCGACCGGACCGATGAGTTCATTAAAGTTTATGCCCTTGTCTGCCAGGAATTTATCGTACGCGGTGTGGCCCAATCCTCTCGGCAGAGCAACAAGACCGGGCATAATCCCGTTGGAAAGATGTATTTTCACTTTTGCGCTGCCTTTGGGGGTACTCAACGTTGCAGGTTTACCTTCCCGCAAACCGTATTTTTTAGCAGTATCAGGATTAATCTCGACAAAAACATCTTTGCCCTTAAGCACGGTATCCTCAACCGTTTTGATAACAAACGGCGGATCACCGATAAAGCCGCTGGCAAGCCTGATGGAGTCGTAGGGTACAAGGATTAAAGGGTAGGCGTTGTCATCGCCTTCCGCATTTATTGGGCTGAATTGTGCGGCGGGACCGATATCCGCATTGGAGAACTCAAATTTTCCCGAACCTGTTTTAAACGATTTTCCCCATGTCGGGGCTGAAAAAGTCGAATCAGTCCAGAATCCCTCTTTAACCAGAGAATCCCACTTATTTCCCAGGCTTTCTTTCAAGCAGGCTTCATAATTGTCCCACGGGAACGCATCCGCTACATCGTCCCCTAAACCTTTTGCTATGAGGCTAATCGCATCCCCCACATGCTTAGTGTTGAACTGAGGGGGGACCACCGGTTTTGAAAGACCGATGATCGGTATCTGAAGCCCTGCCGGCGCAGGAACGTCTTCATAACGCTCAAGAAATACATGGTTGGGCAGGATAAGATCCGCGCTGTTGGCGGTTTCATCCATGTAAGAAGAAAAACTGACCACGAACGGTACTTTGGCAAAGGCCGCTTTTACCGCCTTGGTGTCGGCCATTGAGTACAGGGGGTTGGCATTGTTTATCAAGAGTGCCTGCATAGGGTAAGGTTTTCCGGAATTAAGCGCTTCGGGGAGTCGATTTAGCAGGTTCCTTGCAAAAGAATATTTGCCATTCCCCGCACCGTCTATTCGTTCTCTGTTGGCGCCCGCAGGGGCCATTTTGAGCGGATCGAGGTAATCGGGTTCGGGAACGGCCCAGACCCCTCCCTTGTTGTTGATGTTTCCGGCAAGCGCATTCAAGGCGTGAACCGCAAGAAATTCATTAAGGCTTCCGGGGCTTGTCCCGCGGCCCCGCCCGCAAATTGCCAGCGGTTTGGATGCGCCGGCAAAGCTTCGAGCCAGATCGACGATGGTCTTTTCGTCAATGTCGGTGATTGCCGCGACGTTTGTGGGGCTGTATTTGTCCAGCACAAGCCGTTTCCACTCATCGAACCCTGCGGAATAATTATCAACAAAGTAAGTATTGTATAACGACTCTTTTATAATTACGTGTGCGAGCCCCAGTGCCAGTGCGCCTTCGGTCCCGGGATTTATGGGTATCCACTGGTCGGATTTTGCAGCGGTATTGGATAGCCGTGGTTCGACCTGTACCACCTTCCCGTGGTTTTCACGCCAGGAGCTGTTGGCCCTGAACATTCGCACCGGCGATCCCCAGCCGTCAAGGATTCCGCTTCCAAAGCTTAAAACAAAGTCGGCATTTTCAAGGTCGAATCCGGGAAAAGCCTCAACTCCCTGCATAAGGTTCAGGGTCATTTGATAAGAATCCTGAATCGACGGTGTCTGCATGAAATTCGGAGAACCGTAGGCCGTGAGAAATCTTTCAAAAAGTAAAGATACGGTCCCCTGATTTGCACCTGAAATACAGCCGACGGTATGAGACTGGTCTTTTGATTTTAAATCAGCGAGTTTTTTCACAACCTCTGATATAGCATCGTCCCAGGAGATTTTTTTCCATTTCCCCTGACCTCTTTCACCCATCCGTTTCAGCGGTGTCTTTACGCGGGTGGGACCGTAAAGCAGTTGAAGGCCGGAGAGACCCAAAATGCATATACCGCCGTCATTTACCGGGTGCCCTTTCATCCCCTCGATTTTTATTGCCCGTTCATCAATTTTGCGTACCGTAATGCCGCAACCGCCGGGGCAGAGGGTACAGGCTGAATTCACATATGAGGCTTCACCATCTAGGGGCACAGGGGTCCACGGCCACATCTGCGTCCATATCGAACTGTCATCCATCAACTTAAGCGGTAATGGTGAAAGGGCCGTACCTGCCGCTCCTCCAATTATAAACGACAAGAAACTTCTTCGGTCAATCTTCATCGATTCTACCCCTTAACACTAAAAAGAAACAAGCTATTAAACAAAAATAAATATCAATTTCAATTACTTATGGCAGACAAAACATGCGTCTCTTTCCGTCTGAACGCTACTTCCTTTACGGGGTGCCGGTGACGTCCCCGGAAAGCTTACAGCAATAATATTGTCGATAAACCGGTTTAAAGGACCCTTTTCCGTGGTTCTTTCGAATGCGGCGGAGGCTTCCTTGTGGCATGCCGCGCAATCATCCATTTTCATCCGATCCCATGAATTCTTTTTAAATCCGGCGATGTTCTCTCCCCAGATGTCACGGCTGTATCCGGTAATCCGGTTTTCTTGATAAACCTTCAGGTGTTCGGATTCACCGACATGCCCGTGGCAGGTAACGCAATCCATTCCTGCGCCCTTGACATGGGCGGCATGGGAGAAAAATACGCAGTCCGGCTGTTTCGAATAGACCAGCCAGGGGACCTCTTTCTCTTTGGCGATATACTCTTCGACCAGTTTGATTTCGTCCGGACTTTCTCCCTGAACCTCCTCATGGCAACCCACACACTGCGCAATTGTCGGGACTCCGGAATAGGTGCCGTCTTCACGGAAATAGTGGCAGCTTTCGCATCCCTCTTCAACCAGTTCATTGTGCATCACATGGTTGAAATCTATCGGTTGCTTCTTCTGGGAGTAGAGGAGCTTCGGAAAAATGACCCATCCCAAAATCATGCTTACCGCAAGTCCGATCATAAAAAACAGGATAATGGGGCCAATCACTCCATTATCCTGTTCTTTTGAATCTTTTTCCGGAATTGCTGCTTCAGTCGCCTCTTCAGAAACCGCTTGAGCTTTATCATTTGGTGTACTCATGAAAACTCCGTCACTGTTTTGATGATTATGCCTAAATTTCGAAAAGAACCTTTAAATTAACTGACGTCCCTAAAAGGGAAAATTTATTGAGGTCTTGTACCTATAGAACGTTTTTTTGTCAAGGAAAAATCATTGTCCCATTACCCTCCATAACTGTGCAGTCCCGGGAGAAGGTTCACGCCGAAATAGGTAAATAAAACCGCCATAAATCCGAGGATGGAAAGATAGGCGATCCGTTTGCCATACCAGCCCCGCATCATCCGGGCATGAAGCAATGTTGCATAAACAAACCAGGTAATCAAAGACCATGTCTCCTTGGGGTCCCATCCCCAGTAGCGGCCCCACGCTGAATTGGCCCAAACAGCTCCTGTGATGATTCCGGTGGACAGAAAAAGAAAGCCGAACATGATCAATTGGTGGGTCAAGTCGTCCATGATATTGGGGTCCGGAAAATGGGCAAGCAATTTGCTTTCACCTTCTGTATCCCTTTGCTTTAAAAGGTACATACAGCTGACACCAAAGGCGATGGCAAAAGCAGCGTAACCGATAAAACAGGCGATCACGTGAGCGATGAGCCAGTTGCTTTTCAACGCGGGGATCAACGGCTGTATACGATCACTGATATTCGGGGATAAAGAGGCATACGCCATTGCCAGGAAAGCAATTGGGGCGATAAATGCGCCGATGATACGGTTTTCGTACTGTTTTTCAATGATCAGGTAAAGAACGGCAATGGTCCATGCAAAAAAGATCAGCGACTCATACAGATTTGACAGCGGGGCGTGCCCGATCCCAAGGCTGTAGGATTCCACCCATCTCATGATGATCCCCGCGGTGTTGCCCACGACACCGATAATGGCCGTCCATGTCGCCAGCCTGGCCGGCAGTGATTTTTTAAAGATCCAGGCGGCGATATACAAAAATGCCGCCAGACCGTACACGAATGTAATAATGGATAACAATTTTGAACTGTTCATTATTTATCCTCTTTCACTCCGCAGAGCGCGAACCTCGTGGGGCACAGCGAATTTGGCGGTTCAACCACGAACCATGTGCGTTGCCATATGTTTACGCTCAATTGAGGTTAAAGCTTGATCAGCTTTTCTTTTATTTTTTTAACTTTGGTATTCATACTCAATTTGTTTCTGTTGGCTCTACCTGAAATCATGACCCTGCATTTTTCCCCTTTTTTTGCAACCTCAATGCAAAGCCGTTGATGAGACATAAAAAAGGTGATGTAGCATCCGATAATCATCAGAATAAATCCCGAGTACACGACCCATACCCCGGGGTCTTTTGTCACCTGAAGACCGGTATAATAACGGGGGATATAATCGGCCACGGAAATGGCCACATCTCCCTTTCGCATCTTGTCAAAACTCGGAAATCGTAACGGAAGCAGGATTTCAACAGGTTTTCCCTCTGCCGGTGTGAGGCGTCCTGTAAACGCTTCCCCGATTTTATGCCCTCTGAACATACTGGAACTCGAATAATCCATGAGGACGAACTTCCCCATGGCTTCCGGGATATCAATCTGCTCGCCGATCGATGCCTTTTTTTCATACACCATTCCCGTTGCCGTGCTTGCGAAGTTCAGGACAATCTCGTTTGACGGAAGGGTGCCATAGCTTGACTGGAAAAGATTGATTCCTTTGTAGCGAAGCGGGTCGTTCACGATGATATTTTTTTTTACCACCGGTTTTCCCTGTTCAAGGATGGTTAAACTGGAACGATATTCTTTGGGTTGTCCGGAATCGTAGAAGCTGACATCGAAATCCTCACAGCGGATCTCAAAATCGAGCGTTTCTATTTCCCCTGTATTTCTTGTTTGGATTTGCTTCACAGACTCGCCTTCCGGGATGTTAACATACCCGTCAAACCCGAAAATAGAGCCGATGAGACCACCAATGAGCAGGAGGATGACGCTCAGGTGTACGCCGTAAACACCGAGGCGGGCCCAGCGCCATTTCTCTGAAAAAATGCAAAAGCCGTTGTCTGTCTTTTCGGTTCTGCGGTATCCAAAGTGCCTGGAAACATACTTTTCATAGGTCTCTTTCAGCGCTTCCACTGACCGTTCATCTATAAAGTCTTCCCTGTTGGAAAGTTTTCTGAACCTTTCAAGTTTAAATGGCGGATTTTTGACGAACACGATCTTCCAGGTGGCGGAAAGCCGATCGATTGAACAGACCACAATATTTATGGTCAGCAAAAGGATCAGGAGCTGAAACCACCAGGAATGGTACATGTCAAAAATGTCAAGCACGGAGAAAAATCTGTAAAGAAACTCACCGTAGGCTTGAAAATAGGCCGCAGGGCTTTCATTCTGGGGGATAACGGTTCCGATAATCGAAGTGGCTGCAAGTGACAGCAGGACAATTACGGTAAGCTTAACAGATTTAAAAAAGTTCCATAAAGTATTAGACAAATTCAGGCGGGACCTCCTCTATCTGAGATATTGGTCGAAATAAGTTCATTGTATTGGTTAAGTCGAAATTTTGCTCATATCAGATCATTGATAATGAGGCAACAGGATAAAAAAGGTAGGCAAGGGTTCAAGGGATCAAGGGTTCAAGGATTCAAGCGAAATGCGTAAGAATTACAGAGATCTGATAGAATCATTGCTTGTCGGTGGACGAAGATTATTTGACAATAGTCTAAATCGAGATTTACATGACTTGACATCAGCAAGATATGATATTTTCGATTGTTGTTATGGATGTTGGAGATATTCGGCAAGGTATGCCAGGAAAATAACAAGGCATAACTTTTATGATACGATATTACCGTATCTCAATTGCTTTCGAACTTAGGTACTTGCAAGTTATCTGCATTTTCATATATAAAGTTCCACCACTACATCTTGGGAATCTGAAATGACTTACTATTGTTAAACAAATCTAAGCAACTACCATCCATTCTCTCATTATAGGTAATTTATATCGGTATTTAAAATTATAATTAGCATTGACAGTTAACAATTACCTATGTATGCAATATTTAAGTTAAAGTAGCTACTTAAAAACAATATTGATTCTTATTCTCAACTGAAGCAGAGTTCAACACTCCCGCTGGTCTCAAATTACTACTCAATTCGATATTGATCCGACCCAGAAACACAGTTTACGGTTCAGGTTCAAACACTCTTAAATAAACAACCAAGCCTCAATTATAAACGAAGTAAAGCTAATCATTGTTGTTAGAAGGCTTTTTGAATGAGGTGAAAACATGAGCAAGTTCAACAAGATATTGTTTATATTCGCAATTCTTGTCGCTATTGTTTCACACCATGCTTTTGCAGCAGTAAAAGCCGAAAAAAGCAGTTTTGCCTTGGAGGTAAAAGATAGGCTAATAAATCTCCAGGCCGAAAGCACCAGCTTCAAAGAAATATTAAAGAAGTTGGAAGAAAAAACCGGAATAAAGATCAAGATATTTGAAGGCGTCAAGGACAAAAAAGTCTCCCTGGATGTAAAATCCCTCCCAATTTATGCCGTAGGCACCATCCTTGAAAAAATGTCGCTAAAAAACTTTGCAGTCGTATATGATGACCAGCTCTCCTCTGTCGCTATTTTCATTCTTCCTGAAGGTAAAGACATTTCACAATTTATAAAAGGCAAATCAATTGTCAGTCATAGGAATTTCCCGATCGGAAAGACTATCGACACTATTAAAGACAAAAAAATCATTTCCACCACCAAGGGTAAGAATAAGGCACCTATCCGGTATATGAAGGATGAGATCTTACTGAAATTTCATCTTGGCGTTTCAAATCAAGAGATTCAGAAAATATTACAAAAACACAATTTGAAACTTAGCGATGGCAAACTTTCAAAGCTTGGCTACATAAAGGTAAAGATTCCGGATGAGAGAAATGTAACCAGTGTTATTAGGGAAATAAGAAAAGAATACAAACTTAAAGTTCCCGAACCGAATTACATCACAAATATTCTGACGGTATCCGATCCTCTTTTCAACGATCAGTGGTACATTCCTGATATTAATTTTGACCAGGCATGGGAAAAGGCCGAGAGCAAACATCAGATAAAACTAGCAGTAATTGATTCTGGAGTTGATGCTGGACATCCGGATTTGAAAGGGAAAATATTAAATGGCATTGACTTTGTTAATGACGACATTGATCCTTTTGACGACCATGGCCATGGTACTTTTGTTTCAGGCATAATTACAGCAAATGCAAATGATATTGGTATCAAGGGACTATATGGTCAGGCCCGAATCATTCCAATAAAAGTTATTGATCAAAACGGTCTTGGAACATACGAAGATGTTGCTCAAGGAATACTGTATGCCGCTGATAACGGAGCTAAGGTTATAAACCTGAGTATAGGCGGCTACAGCTATTCCTTTATGTTACAGGAGGCGGTGGACTACGCACTCGAAAAAGGTTGTATCGTTGTCGCAGCAGGCGGAAATGACGGGATTGAACAGGAGATCTATCCTGCGGCCTATCCTGATGTGATAGGTGTGTCTGCCTTGGGGTATAACGAAGAAATATGGCAAGATTCAAATAGCGGTAGGCATATTGATGTTTCTGCGCCAGGGGTCGACATTATTTCAACAGGGACAGGTGGCAATTACGTTTATGCATCCGGCACATCTGCATCTTCAGCCATGGTCACGGCCCTTGCGGCGATGCTTTTATCTGAAAAGCCAGATTTATCGGTCCCGTTCATTGAAAAATTAATAATGCAGTCCGCCAAAGATCTTGGAGAAGAAGGAAGAGATAAGATTTATGGAAGCGGAGAGATCGATGCATTTGCAGCACTTGAGCAAGATGTGGAACCCTTTCATGATGTAGCAGTGAAAAGTGTAAGTATAGAGCCAATGGTTTTTGAACTAGATAAGCCGACACATGTTGTAGCCAATATTCAAAACACTGGATCTTATAGGTCTGAAAATTTTGATATAGTTCTTTATGAGGTGATCGGTAAAGAAAAGAAAGAAATTGGGAAGAAAGAAGGAATTACTGTAATTGGCAAGATAAGAATTATTTTTGATTGGGAGCCAGAAGTTATAGATGAAAATGTTAAATTTGAAGTTTCAGTCTATTCTGCAGAGGATACAAATAGTTCCAATAATTTAAAAACAACTTCCGCATTCTTGATACAGGAAAGTGACGGTTTATATGTTTTGCATCATGTTGATATTCCTGTCCATCAATGGATTGCATACCAGGCAGCTGATATCTGGTCTAACACGGAAATTAACAACCATATTGAAGATTATAGCAACGTATGGGGTGGTAGCGACCCTTATTTAGACAATAATGGATTTGGGTATGATAGCAATCTTGGGGATGATGAGGGTATATTGATCGGGTGTGGAGAAGAAGATAAGGAAGATTGTGATTGTGAAGGGTATTATAAGTGCGATTACCATGAACATTTTTGGGATCCTGATGTACCCCAAAATGGCAATTATGATTTAGGAATAGAAAGCCCTACTCGTTACTCTTGTTTCGGGAGCTATGTTATGGAACAACATGGAAGCGCGTATAATAGGGCTCAATATCTATGGAATAATTTTGTGATCCCTAACTATCCGTCAAACAAGCCTAAGTCTTATTATTATCTTGGAAGAGTCGCCCACCTTTTAATAGACATGACCGTACCTGCACATGTTCACAATGACCTTCATGCGTTAATTTTTGGTGGAGACGACTCTTTTGAGTATACAATGCTGCTTACAGGCCTATTGGGATTTAATAATAATTATTGGGGAGAAGAGCAACAGAACTACTTGCATTTCTCAGGTTCTGACTACGCAGGACAGGAATATGAATACGAAGCAGAATTCTTTGATTCAATGGTAAAAACCAACCCAACCAATTTGTTCAAATTATTTTGGTATACAGCGCAAAAGACACAGTATTTTGCTAGTGATCCCGCAGACGGAAAGTATAATACTGATGGAGAAACTGACGGAAATAATTGGTTTGCTTTTGAAAATGGCACTTTATATTATTTTCCTGGTGATTCCTCAAGTCATTATGATTATTTATGGGAAAGTGAAGGCGTTTCAATAGTCCGTTATGCTTCTTCTTTGGCTGATGATGACGATTTCAATTGGGGGGACGATTTGAAAAAAATCGCTGAGGCCAATATACCCCATGCAATGAAAGCCGTTGCCGGACTGTATCGTCTTTTTTGGCATGAAACCTTACACCCTCCATCAAACGTTAGCGCCAGCGACAGCACTTATCCCGATAGGATACGAATAACATGGACAGATGATTTAAAAGTTGAACATGGATTCAGGATATACCGGAGCGATAGCCAATATGGATCGTATTCATTGATTGGAACAACTAGTGCTAATGCTACATCATACAATGATTATCAAAACTGTGGCGGGACCCCATATTGGTATATGGTTAGGGCATACAGCACAGTTGGGGAGAGTGAAAACTCCAACATAGACAGCGGGTATACCAATGATTGCCTACATAAATGCAGTGATATGTCAAAAACCGGCGAGGAATGGGATGAAGAAGGCTCCGCGGGTGATGGTGATGGCGTTGTAGAAGTCGACTTGTTAGGCGATCCACAAGCTGATGAAAAACCTCGGCTGAATATCCGCCTAAGATCCGCAGCGGGTGCGGATAATGTGATTGCAACCCTTTACACTGACGATCAGGACATTAATATAATCCATTCTGAAGTGTATTATCAAAATTTCAGCCCGGGAGAGTCGCAGTGGTCTGTAGAGGATTTTGAAATGGAACTGAATTTTAACTTGGATTCATGCAATCAGACCCGAACTGGTTGGTTTACACTGCACATCACGTATGAACTGGATGGAGAGTTATGCTACCAGGCTATACCCATTTCGAAAACCTTCTACAAAGATGGTTGCATAAGTGCTGACTTTTCTGTCAATGGACCTGTTCTTATTGATGACGACCCGTCATATCTATATCGAAACGATGGAGACGGAGTTTTTGAAAGCGGTGAAAAGATTCATATTCGACCTCAGGTTTGTAACGTAGGATCAAACAGCGCCACCGACCCCGATATAGGACTTTACTATTCAGGGGAAGGAAACTCGCCCATAGAGATTGAAAGTGGAGACGACCGTTATGAGGATTTGGCTACGGATGATTGTGGCTACCATGAAAGTAGCGATGGGTATTACAAGTTAGAGGCTATTAACAAGAGTTTTACCGGTCCAGTAGATATTGGCATACGTGTCAACTGGGATGAGAACAACCAGACTGATCCCATTGAAATTCCTGACGCCTTCCAGCTCTATGTGCATCCAGCACCGGCTATCAGTGTGACGTCTGATTACTACTTCGGAACCTTGTGTTCCTGCGAAGTGGTAGCCTATACAGCACAAGTATACAACGGAGGCAGCAGCACGCTGATAGTTACAAGCATTCAAACGTCACATGTCGATACAGTCGTGAATCCTTCGGGCACCTTTACATTAGAACCCGGTGAGAGCCGTGAGGTTTTTGTAACAATCGATACCTGTAGCATAGAAGACGGAACTGAAGTGTCTCGCACAATTACGGTAAACTCAAACGGAAAGCTTACTAACAATGACCCGCCCTCCAACATTTTCGTCATTACCGGAATGATTAGCTGCCCGAGACAGCTCCATCAGGTTCCAGGTGTAACAAGAGCTGACTACCCTGACATTAGCGGAGATTGGATCGTCTATGAGGATGACCGAAACGGAAACTGGGACATCTTTGCTTACCAGATCAGCACGGGCGATGAGAAGCAAATTACAACGGATTCTAATTCGCAGAGATTCCCAAGAATTCAAGGGGGACTGATAGTCTGGAAGGACTGGCGAAATGACGATGGAAGCTGGTCCAATAGCGATATCTTTGGATACGACTTGAGTACGGAGCAGGAGTTTGTTGTTTCGGACCAACCGGTTATGGAGAGGTTGATTGGTGTAGATAACAATCTAATAGCTTTTACTCAAAGATACGAAACTCTGTATGATGGAGATGGCACATTAGGAGGGTACGCATCCAACCTGGTCGTTTATGAGTACCAGGGCGGCGGGCAGACCCAACAACTGTATTCTACGGGTTGGACGCCAGGAAGCGGTCACGAGGCGAGGCAAACTGTTGATGACGATGGTGATTTTGGCAATGGCATGCTAGTTTTCGAGCGATATGTTTTTACTTGGTTAGACCAAAATGAAATATGGTCGATATCCGAAGTTGGACGGTGGGTTGAAATAATTGACTTCGCTAAGGGCGAGACTGCTCCTCACTGGGCCAAGGACAGCTCCAGCATATTATACTCCGCGGCACAGCATCGATTTGTTTTTGTAAAGGAATACGAAGACGCGCAAGGAGACAGTGGCGATCAGGTCTGGCTCTGGGATGATGGATCGATCCGTAGACTAACAGAACCGGGAACTGAAGAAATAGACCATGGACAAGATGCCTTGGCGATAGGCAATGATCTTGTCGTGTATGACAAGAAGGGCACCATTAACGAGAGAAGTTTGTTCTTTTGGGATCTTGCTGCGAACCAGGCGGATTATCCGGAATTCTTATTGACCGATCAGATGGGTTATCGCGCAGAGAAAGCAAGGATGGAAGGAAGTGCTGTTGTCTGGCGCGCACAGGATACTAATGATCTTCAATGGTACATTTATTATGCGTTTTTTGGAAAGCGACTTTCTGTTTCACCCTCTTCTCTCGATTTTGGTAGCGCAGCTATAGACTGCTCCTTCGACCGATCTGTCGCTATAACCAATAGCGGCAATGAAGATCTCCAGGTAGGCGATATAGCTCAGAACAACCCGCTCGGTATGCCTTTCAGCATTATAGGTGACAATTGTTCAGGAACAATCATTTCGCCAGAACAAATATGCATGCTTACCATCCGCTTCTCACCTGATAGTGAAGGGGCATACAGCGACTCTTTTGACATTCCATCCAATGACGCCGACAATAACCCCATGACAATTACTGTGGAGGGTATAGGAGCAGCCGATAATGATAATGACTGCATTCCCAATGATCAGGACGGCTGTCCCGATGATCCCAACAAGGCTGAGCCGGGCATCTGTGGGTGCGGCACACCTGATATTGATACAGATAGAGATGAGGTTTTAGATTGCAACGATGCTTTCCCATACGATCCCGATTATTGGCTCGATGCCGATGGAGATGGGATGCCAGATGATTGGGAACAACAAATAGTCAATAAGGATCCAAACGATGGCATTGAGACCATCAATCAAGTTCTACCCGGTGATGATTTTGACAAGGACGGGTGGTCAAATATAATCGAATATCAGAGGGGGACAGATCCAACTAATTCTGAATCTCATCCATCAGGAGCCATGCCATGGATACCGCTACTGCTGCTGGATGAATAGAGCAGACATAATAAAAATAAACCATACATGCAGGCAGGGTCAAAAATGGCTCTGCCTTTTTCATTTTAATCCCACATATTGTGGTTTCATAATCTTTCGGAATGTGGCGATACCTGCAATCACCAACAGCTATCAAGTGACGGATTATTTGGCGATACCTCAATATCATATCACCAAACAGTAGTTGCGACGATAGCTGCTATCTTCCATTTTGGCGACAGCACAGTTGTTTGTGATATCCAATTTTAGTGCTGAATTGTTAAGTGATGTATTGACTCGTTTTACGATTCTGTCAAAATAAGTATAGGTCGGGAGAAATTATTGGAGAACAAGCACTTGGACTCTTGACCCCTGGTTGGGCCCTTGACTCCTCTTCTCCACCCAAATCGGAGAAGAACCAAATATGAAAATTGGAAGTTATCGAACAACATGATCAACCCGATTAGAGATTTTCGGCGATGGATACCGTCCTGTCACCGAGCATGTTCACGTAGCTTCCCATTTCATTATCATACCATCCGTAGATAACGGCCTGGGTCACCGGTACATATACCACCGTTTCTTTTAATTGCGATATGATATCTTTTTCAATCCCCGGCACATTATTCAGATCTATGGTCACCTCCGCGGTGCGGGTATGGTTT
This sequence comes from Thermodesulfobacteriota bacterium, assembly GCA_042573625.1. GTDB lineage: Bacteria > Desulfobacterota > Desulfobacteria > Desulfobacterales > UBA11574 > JBHPCZ01. The sequence goes on along the minus strand of JBHPCZ010000045.1, from coordinate 4,123 downwards.
TCATGCCCTTCGATGACGGCGGCAGCCCTGAGCATTCCGATAACGTCTCCCGAAACATTCTGTTTTTCAGAATAATGGAGGTAACCGTTGGGATCTAAAGACGCCGTCTGACTATAAATCTCATTGAGCTGCTCCCGGCTGATCAACTCACCCGCCAATTTCTCCTGGAGGTTCACAACCAGAATAATGAGAGAGCCCGTGGTCGTCGGGATTCTGACCGATTCAGCGATAAACCCGATCTCTTCCATTTCCGGGATCACCAGCCTGAGCGTATTGGCGGCACCGGTTGTGGTCAGGATGATGTTATTCATTACGCTTCTGTTTTTTCTCAGATCGATTGCTCCTGCCTTTGGAAGCCGGTCCAAAACTTCCTGAGACCCTGTGACGGCGTGAATCGTAGCCATGGAAGCAGAGAGGATCCTGTTGGGGCCGAAATAATTGAGCAGCGGTTTCATCATGTGGGCAAGGCATGTCGTGGTGCAGGATGCGTTGGATACGATTCTATGACGTCTGGGATCATAGGCGTTGTCATTGATCCCCATGATCGTTGTCACCGCATCATCCGGCATGGGCGCACCGTTGTCCTTGATTTTAAAAGGCGCGGAGGCAATAACTTTCTCGGCGCCCGCATCCAGATGTCCCCGCAAAGCGCCTCCGGGGTGGTCTGAAGGAAGTGTAGGGTCCAGAAATCGCCCTGTCGTATCGGTGACCAGATTAACGTTGTGTGCCCGCCAGTCGAGTTCGCACGGATTTCTGAAAGATCGCAGAAATGTGACCTTTATGCCGTCGATGGTCATGCAGCTGTTTTGTTCGTTCAGGTCCTGAACAACAGGTTCGGCCTTGTGCCCATAAAGATACCCCTGGAGCGGACCGTAGGTTGAATCCCTTTCCACATAGTGGGCAATATCCTCAATTGACACACCCGCCTCGCGGCCGATGTTGACGACAATTTCATCAAAGTATTTTCGTCCCACGTGGTGCCATACGGACAGTTTTCCGATTCTGCCGAACCCGTTGATACCTAACTTCCTGTTCTTCCCATCTGAAAGAACCATCTTTTTCCCCCCCTTTTAACACACAGCACGAAAAGCAATATGGCCCAATTCCCCGCACCATGCGTCCACGCCATGCTCTCGGCGTTATGCTTCCTGAACCTTCAGTGCTCCCTGATAAACCGATCCTTCCCGGCCGTTAATACTGATGAAATCGCCGGATTTAAAATGCGTCTGATTGATCAGGCAGAATTTTTCTTTTTCATTACAGATCAGGCTTCCACATCCGACAACGCCTGTTTTTCCCAGCCTGTAAGCCACGACAGCAGCATGGGATGTTACGCCTCCCCGTGCCGTAAGAAGACCGTCCGCTGCATAAATCTCTTTGATGTCGTCCGGGACAATATCCCCCCGGATAAGTATGAGTTCAGCGTCCGGTTCAAGCTTTCTCCACTTGTCGATCTCTTCCAGTGTAAAAACGACTCGTCCGCTCATGGCACCGCCGCTGACACCGATACCATGTCCCAATACCCTTTTGCCCTTTATGCCTTCAAGGTTAAAGGTTAACACCTTTTTTCTTTCCCGAATGGTCATATCCCGGGTCTGCAGCAGGAACAAATTTTCCGGACGGGGACCTTCAAAGGTAAACTCTATTTCCTGAGGCCCCCAGCCTTTGGTGTGGATAAACTCGTTGGCCCATCCTTGAAGGGTGTTGTAAATTTCCGGGAAATGCGTTTCTAAAGTGATATCGGTTTCCCGCATCTCGATATCCTGCTGCTTGATCGATATCGGGAGTGTGGCGACCAGACCCGATGCCACGTCTTCACCCTGATTGCCGATGGAAAAATCCCCCCACAGCCTCAAGATGTCTTCCGACCATCTCGGATTATGGGTAAAGCATACCCCGCTGCCGGATTGTCGGGAAACATTTCCATAAACCATTTCCATGACAGTGGCGGCGGTCCCCCAGTCATGGGATATCCCCATAATTTTGCGGTATGTCTTCGCTTTGGGCGATTCCCAGGAAGCGAACACTTTTTTTATTGTCATATAGAGCTGCTCAAAAGGATTTTCTAAAATGTCGATTCCCGAATCTTTGATCATACCCTTGTAGGTCATTGCCACTTTTCGCATCTGCTGACCGGTGAAATCCCTTTTAAACTGGATACCGGCCCTTCGTTTCAGTTCGCTGATGATGGCATCGAAGTCATCCCTTTCCAGATCAAACGCCATGCCGTAACATTGGAGAAAGCGCCGGTAACTGTCCCATGCCAACCAGGCGTTATTTGTCCGTTTTGCGATGCCGGTTGCAATCTCCTCATTCATTCCCACATTGAGAAACGTATCCATCATTCCGGGCTGCGAGATTGCCGAACCGCTTCTTACGGAAAAGAGCAGCGGATTTTTCGGATTTCCAAAGGCTTTTCCGGTTAATTTTTCAAGATCGGTAATATGCCGCTCGACCTGATTTCTGAAATTCTGTTCCGCCGGCGGAAACCCGTCGATCAACTCTCTGCAGCGAAATGCCTCGGTGGTAATAATAAAACCGGGCGGAACCGGTAGTCCGACATTTTTCAGTCGGACGATATTCTGCCCTTTGTTTCCCAGATAAATAATGCTGGAGGCCAGCTTGTTGATATTGGCGATAGAGGTCATCGCTTTTTTAGGGTCATACAGGAGGAGCTGTTGAAGTTTATCCTCTGGCAATCGGTCTGACTGATGAAAAAGGGTGTTGAGTATGCGGCTTAAAAACAGATCCAGCTGCTGCAGTCCCAGTGACAAAGCGATTTTTTCCCGGGAAAAAATCTCAGAGACCCTGTGTTTCAGCTTTTCCGTATCCGTCATGCCTTCTTGTGGAAGGTATCTCGGCAGGATCTGATCAACGGGTATCTGTGACAGAATTCGGTCCAGGTTTTGTTCATGGACATTATGGAAATGGTCATTGATGATATTTCCCACGGCTTTGGCGAATCCCTTGAAGATGTCAAGGTATTGGGTAAAGGTAAACTCACCGGCTTTAAGCGAATGGGTCAGCATGTCGAGCTGGCGTCCAAATTCAACCGACGTGTTTCCATCGATTCTCAATGCCTTGTCAAACAGTCGTAATCGGCTGTGAATGTCAAAAAAGGTGCCCTTGGTTATGAGGCTGAGGTCGATGGTATCCACAAGTTCCTCAAACAGTACATTGGCCAGAGATTCTATTCTGAAGGCAAGTCCGAGCGCGTCGAATTTCATTTCGCTATAGCTGCCGTACATGGAAGGTATATCCACGGTAATATGTCTTTTCTTGTAAATATCCTCCTTGATTTCATATGTTTGATCCGAAAGTATTATATTTTTCAGTTCTTCAAGATAGTCGAGCACCCAGAATATTTTTTTCTTTAAATCATGTTCTGCCAGGGCATCATGCAGACGGCCCAGGTCGGGAAAGGCTTCGGACTTCAGCTGTGCAAGATATTTGTCGATCTCAATAAAATCGAGTTTGTATTTCTGATTCAGCAGTTTGTAGAAAATGACGGCCAGTTCGATCCTTTCCAGATCTTCTGCGGAAACATCTGAAATATTACCAAGGAGGTCCTTCAGATTGTCTTCCTGTATGGAAAGGAAGTCCTGATGACGGAGTCCCTTTTCCTTGAGATGCATCATCACCGTGTGGACGCCGTCCACATAGGGTCCCCGGGGTTGGATTTTTTCGTAAATATCGGGCGGAACAAAGGGCTCCACAAGCCTTTTATCCCGGGTTTCCCAGAAATTGAAGGTTGCTATCATTAAATCAATGATTTGGTTACTGCTTTCAACATGGCTCTGTTTCCTCAGAAAATGGATAAGCACATCTTTTCGACGGGATATTTCATCAAGTCTCGTGGAGATATCCCTCAGCTTCCCTTCAGCGCCGATATCGTTAAAATATACCGGAAAGAGCCTTGCCAGCTGTTTGGCAAGATTATAAACAGGCGCGATCCCACTGTTTAAAAATCGGGTAATATCACGGGGAAAAAGGTCGGTATCCTTGATAAATACGCCGCAGATCGAAAGATGGATGATCAGGTAGGAAATCAGCCGGGTCGACCATTTGGGATGCAGTTCAATCAGTTCAATCCATGTTCTGATGTTTAGAATATGAGCGGGGT
>JBHPCZ010000044.1:0-24683 GCA_042573625.1 Thermodesulfobacteriota bacterium | reverse complement strand
GGATGAAAGTGCCGAGGTCAAGCAGGAAGGTTGGCTGGCTTCCGAACCGGAAAAGGATGCTACCAATGGCAGGAAAATAGATATAGAATTAAAGACGGTGAAGGTAAGCAAAGGCATGTCGGAGAAAACCGTGCGGGAAATCATAAAAAAACATATTCCCGCATTCAACCTTTGCTGCAAACAGGTTCTAAAAAGGCTGCCCCATCTGAAAGGGAAAATCGCGTTCAGACTGGTTGTGGATGCCGCGGGTCGTGTTACGGCGGTTTATGCGGTCCAAAGCGCCGGGGCAGACAAAATGTTTGAACAATGCATGATCAAAGGACTCAAAACCCTTCGCTTTCCATCCACGAAAGAGAAGCGAGGAGCGGTGGTCACGGTTACGTTTATTTTGAAATAATAGCCAGCGGGGCGCTGAAGATAACGGGACGCTCTCAAGAAGACGCTTCAGATTGAATGAAAAAAGGGCTGTTTTTCTTGAGGGCGTCTCCCTTTTCTTTTGCTGCCAAGCTGAATAATGGCAGGAACAGGATAAACGATTGCTGACCGGGACAAAGCGCTCAAGGCGGTATTAAAGCACATTTAGGAAAGCCCGGTCCGGCTGCGGGTATATTCCCAGACCTGAACTTTTCAACCCGGCGGATTCAGTTTGATCCAGTCACACATATTCTCATGTGTTCGATCCAGGTTGCTTCGAACGGAAATGTGAAAAATTTGATTTTTTAAAAATATGCGCTTAATATATTGAAATAAATGATTCATTATGATAATGATATTAACCGAGTACCCCATCTTAAAAGCAAGCTGCCCGCGCCCGAGTCGAACATCAGGCGCCCATCTGTTCCGGTTTCCCAAAATATGGGCATGCAAAGCATTTAAAAATATTTTGTTAACCCTGGCGTCCTCTCAAAATAAAAAAGGAATTGAGCTCATGACACTCACAAAGTCTCACATCATCGAAGGAATCAGGATCAACACCGGGTCTACAAGGAAAAAATCAGTCGAAACCGTTGAAACCCTCATTGAAATCATCAAGAGAACACTAGAATCCGGCGAGGACGTTCTCATCAGTGGATTTGGGAAATTCTGCGTCAAGAACAAAACAGAACGCAGGGGAAGAAATCCTGCAACCGGTGAGGATATGATGCTGACTTCCCGGAAGGTCATTACGTTCAAATGTTCCGGGATATTGAGGGAGAAGATTAATGGTCGTTGATCTCAAGGCCTTTCAAACTCAACGCCTTTTCTGGTGGGCGCGCCAGGTTGTTCTTATTTTATTGGGATGCTTTTTTCTAATTTTCGGGATTCATATACTCGTTTCGTCGTACAAGCTTGAAGAACCGTTTTCATTTATTTTAACATTTTTTGCATCCAATTTTATCATCCTCATCAGTCTTACCCTTGTCATTATTTTTGTGTATCAAATGAAGGCATCTGTTGTTGTTTCGAGACATAGCGAACAACAAGATATTTTGGACAGCGAAAAATCGGTGGAAGACCGCTAGGACCGAGAGGAGTTTAACAACAACCTGTTAAGAACAGATTTTTTGCCGGAGAAGGGTTGCTCCCGTCAGTTGGGTAGGCCGGTTCCGGCATTTTTTTTCGTTCCGGCTCCGCTATCTCCCTACCCATCGAAGCCGGTCGAATCCGGGCCTTTTTTCCTTTCCCCGGCCGCATGGATGCGTTGAAGACGAAAATAGTAAACAAAATCCTCAACTGCTTGGCTTGTTCACAAAAAGGATCAAAACATTTTTGTCTTCTTCAAAACGGTATTTTACGTCATCCATTAAGCTTCTGATCATGAAAACGCCGAGGCCGCCCACTTTTCGTTCTGAAACGTCGGAAGTGATATCCGGTTCATCCAGAGACAGAACATTAAAAGGTTCGCCCCAATCCGTAATTTCAATGACAAACCTGCTCTCTTCATCAAGGCTGCAGATAACTTGTGCATCTCCGTCTTTATCCGGATATGCATAGTTAATGACATTTACAAGAGCCTCTTCCATGACCAATTCGATCTGGGTCACCTTCTTCTGGTCAAACCCCTGCTCCCGGGCGCAATCGGACACGGATTCCATGAACTGCGTCAGATTTTTAAGGATTGCCGGCAGTTTTAACTGTAATAAAAGATCCATTGGTTTAAACCTGTTCCAGGGCGGCTTCCTCTGTTTCGAACATGCTGAATATCGCTGTAAAACCTGATATTTCAAATACTTCTTGAACGGGACCCTGTAAACTCGCCAACAGAAGGTCGCCCTGTTGCCCCTTGAGCTTTTTGGCGGTCAGCAAGACAACCCGAAGGCCGGCGCTGCTGATGTATTCCAGCTCGGCCATATTGAGGATCACGATGTTTCCACCACTGTCTATCTGTTCGGAAAGGTATGTTTCCAATTCCGGTGCGGTTGTCGCATCCACTCTGCCTTTTATGGATACAACAACAGCCGATTTCTCACTTCTTGCCGTAAGCTCCATGGTTATTCCTCCGTTAAAAAGTTGTTCGCTCAATTTTCGTCATCGATACCAAAATGCTTCTATTTAAGGACGCTTTCCAATCTTCGGTTGAAAAAAGAATGTATATATCAGCACTAGCCGTTGCCCAGGTATCGGATCATGAGCATGCCGATGTCGTCGGACTGCGGTGCGGTCCCGGCATGGTCTCTAATGCTTTCTCGAATAGCCGCAACCACGTCTTCAAGGTCTTGCCCCCGGAGCCTGTCCATTTCAGACAGCAGAAATTCATCGGAATAAAGCTCCAGGTTGGGGCCCATGGCTTCGGTAACCCCATCCGTATAGAGAAAGAGATCTTCGCCGGGTTTCAGTGTAAGGGACAATTCCTTGTAGGGAATGTCGTCCATGGCTCCAACCACCAGGCCGCTGATGCCTTCCTGATAAAACACTCCTTTGTCATGGCTGACCACGATGGACAAGTTGTGACCGCCATTGGCGTATCGCACCTCTCCGGTGCGAATATTTAAAATCCCGACAATAAGGGTGACAAACATGGCTCTGGGATTATCAGCGCATAAGACCTTGTTGACCTGGATCATGATTTCAGATGCGGAAAGCCCTCTTTCGGCCGCAGTTTTAATCAGGGTTCGGGTAATAACCATAAACAGCGCGGCAGGAACACCCTTATCAGAAACATCTCCAACCGTGAAACAAAGATGATCCTCGTCAATCAGGAAAAAATCGTACAGGTCGCCCCCCACTTCTTTGGCCGGGTCCAAAAGGGCGTAAAGATCAAACTCAGTGTTTTCCGGAAAGGCAGGAAAAATCTTCGGTAGAATTCCCAGCTGGATCTCACGGGCTATATTCAATTCGCTTTCGATGCGTTCCTTGGCGGCAGTGGTATCCATGAGGTTCCGGATATTTTTCTTCAATTCGGTTTCCATGAAAACAAATGACCCGGCCAGCCGGCCGACCTCGTCTTTGAATTTGGCGGGAAGATGGCTGATAGGGCTCTCTGATTCCGTTTCCGCTTCTGCCGTAAAATCATGGGTGGGCAGCTCTTTGGCATACGATGCCAGCAGGTTGAGAGGGCGTGCAATTCTGGCCACCAGAAGGAAGGCGACGATCAGACTGCCAAGAAAAATAACGGCAATAAGAATGCTCTGCCGGGTAATGAGCGTTTTGGCCGGGAGGTTAATTTCGTCCACCGGGGCGATAACGACAATATACCAGTCCAGAACCTTGAAATAGCCGACATGCGCTTCCATAAGGCTCTCATTTTTACCGGTGGGAATGTAGCGCAGCGAACGGGTATCCGTTTGCATTGACGCCATAAAATCATCCAGAAGCAGGTTCCCTGTTTTCTTGTTAACGACCGTGGTGTAATCTCGCATCTCCAGTTCCCACGGAGGAATCAACACATTTTTATCCCCGTCAAACAAAAAGACGCTCCCCGTCTGGGCAATCTTAATATGGGTAAAGGTCTTGCCGAGAACTTTAATGATTTCTTTGCGCTGTTTACGCCCTTCGGCTTCAATGTCGCTGATATCGACAACCGAACCGATCGTCCAGTTCCACCCGGCAAACGGTATAAAGTATCCGAGCTTCTTGCTTTCGCTGTCGTCCCCTGGAATGTACCAGCGAAATACAGCATAATCTCCGCTCTCTTTTAACACATCGGAACTCATGACCTGGGCGAGCGGTCTGCCCTTCATATCATAGAGTGCATTGATCAGCGTCCCTTGAATGGACGGGTCCGGATGAGCGATGACCCATCCATCCGGATTGAAAACAAAAGTATTTCCCTTTTCGATGGTGACGGATCTGATCCATTCCAAGGCTCTTTTTTGGGCTTCTGTTTTAGACAAAGAACCTTTTTTCGAAAGCGTGTAGTATTCATTCAGGATGGAAGCGGCAATCTCGCCGGTATCTTTCAGCTGTCTTCGAAGCTTCAGGATCGAATTGATTTTATCGGAAAGGAGCTTGTCATATCCGCCTTTGATATTGAGCTCCACAAATCGCAGGACGTTTTGATCGGAGGCCTTTTCCGCCTTTAACATGGCGGTCCCCACATCTCGGTTGGTGAAGTACAGAATCGCGGCAGCCGTAATCGCCAGTATCAGGGCAATGAAAAAGATGAGTTTGGTTTTGAGCGAGGAAAACATATTGAAATCTTTCGTCTCTGTCCGGGTTGGTTCATCTAAAAAGCCCCCGGACAACAGGTAAGCCGTGCACGTTTAAATTGAGTCCAGGAGAGATCATTTCCTTTATCCGGCAATATAAGCCATATGCCGCACTGATGTCAATATGAAAGATCTTCGGCAACTTGTAAAATAGCGACTGTTTTCAAGGCCGGGGGCGATGCCCCCATCGTGTGGGAATGGTGCCTCCCGCTATGCGGGAGGAGACTCACGCATCGTTAATGTCTTGACTATGATTTCATTTTCCTATATCTATCTAATGTTCGAAAACAACCAGCGGAATAGAGGGTTACGCATGCAAACAGCATCCAATAGTCCAGCCCAGGTAAAAAAACAGGCCGCCAAAGCTTCTCCGCTCAAAACCAAGCTCAATGCCATCAGTGAAAAATTTCAGATCGCCGAAAGCTTTGACGATGGCTGGAACAGCACTGAAAAAGATATCCATACCATTCTCCACGCAGAAAACCTGAGATTTTACAAACATACTATCTACCAGCCGGAAATCGTTGCCAAAATAAAGGTTGATTCAGACATCAAGGAAGTGCGCCATTTGTTGTCGCCGGCCTCTCTGGCCGGTTACACGGCCCTAACCCTGCAGCCGTTTAACATCAAAGATGTCCGGGATGACCAGGCAATGGCTGAACTGAACCCGCAACTCAAGTTCAACAAAGTTTATGATAATCTTTGCGGCGTCAGCACCCGATCCGTGATCTCCGTTCCCATGCTGCACGAAAATGCCGTGCTCGGCATATTTCAGGCCGTTAACCCGTTAAAGGGCGACGAGTTCACCAATCAGGACGTGTCGGTTTCCAGAGCGCTGGCAGGGGTGATGGCCAGAAAAATCCGCAGTGAACTGAACGTGACAAAAGGGCCTTTCGATTACCTGGTGGTTCAAGGAAGACTGACTGACGAAAAGTTGAAAGAGCTCAAACAGAAGGCCAGGGAAGAAAAAACATGGGTGAGCCAACTCATGCGAACGGAGTTGGGGATTGACCCGGAAGAGATCGGCCATTCTCTGGAAAAGTATTACCAGGTTCCGTTTGTCAAATACAATCCGTCCATCACGCCCCCCGAGGCGTTCATCAAGGGGGTCAGCAAGTATTTTCTTAAGAGCCGCCTCTGGGTACCTATTTCAGGGGACCCGGACAAAGTCGTCGTCCTGATGAGCGATCCCAAAGACAAAAACAAGATCATGGAAATCCAGAAGCTCTTGAATGCCCACAGTTATGAATTCAATGTGGGCCTGCCGGAGGATATACTGGCTTATCTGGGGACAGATGCACCCGGTAAAGAAAAACCGGATAAGAAAGAAACTCTTGCGAAGACGACGACCCTCGTGCTTGAAGGCACCACAACCCGCAAGGCTGGCGACGACTCCGTAACTGCTATCCAGTATGTAAATAACATCATTGTCGAAGCTGAAAACATCGGCGCTTCCGATATTCATATCGAGCCGGGCCTGCCGAAATCCCCCGCGGTCGTGCGTGCGCGAATCGACGGGGCCTGCCGCCAGATCCTTGAAATTCCGGAATCAGAAATCAAGCCGGTGGTTTCGAGGATAAAAATCATGGCCGGCCTGGATATTGCGGAAAAGCGCAAGCCCCAGGACGGTAAGGTGAAATTTAAACTGGCAGACAAGGAGCTTGAACTGCGGGTCGCCACTTTGCCGACAGTCAACGGTGAAAGTGTGGTTCTGCGGTTACTGGCGGCCAGCGGTGCGCTCCCTTTTGACAAGCTCAATCTTTCCCCCCGCAACGAAGCTGAAATTGATCGGTTGGTCCTGTTTCCCCATGGCATTTTTCTTGTCGTGGGGCCCACCGGTTCCGGGAAAACCACGACCTTGCATGCCGTACTCGGGAGAATCAACACACCGGAGCGGAAAATATGGACTGCCGAGGATCCGGTGGAAATTACTCAACCCGGCCTGCAGCAGGTCCAGGTCATTCACAAGATCGGGCTCGATTTTGCTTCGGTGATGCGGTCTTTTCTCCGCGCCGACCCGGACGTGATTCTCATCGGTGAAATGCGAGATTTTGAAACCGCCAACATCGGGATCGAATCGTCTCTGACCGGCCACCTTGTTTTTTCCACGCTGCACACCAATTCCGCGTCGGAAACGATTATCCGGTTGCTTGATCTCGGGCTGGATCCCTTTAATTTTTCTGATGCTCTTTTGGGAATTCTTGCCCAGCGTCTGGTCCGAACCCTCTGCTCCAATTGCAAAGAACCTTACAAACCGACGGCAGAAGAATACGACCGCCTTGTTGGCATTTATAGCCCTGAATACTTTCCCGAATTAGGCGTGTCCCAGAGCGACGTCCTTCTGCCCAAACCGGTGGGGTGCCCTGAGTGCGGCAACACCGGTTACCTCGGCCGCACCGGAATCCATGAATTGCTGGTGGCTTCGGAAAACATAAAACGGCTCATCGCAAAAAAGGCTTCTGTGGAGGAGATTCGCAACACGGCCGTAGAGGAAGGAATGCGAACCCTTATTCAGGACGGTGCCGCCAAAATACTGAAGGGGGATACCGACTTAAAACAGCTGCATAGGGTTGCCGCCGAATAAAATTTACAGGCAGAGATGGTAAGCGTTTGCCGGAACTGCCGGCAAACTGCCCCGCATTTTCAAGTCCCTGATGGTGCGGCAGCCGAGCGAAACTATATATGTTTAATATAATTTCAAAACCACGAGGTATGAGATGACTGAGAGAGTGGCCTATATAGATTGCCTGGTTCTTCTCCAGACTTTCGAGGCGTACTGGGGATATTACTCGTTGAGTGACGGAAAAATTTACGCAAACGCCAGCCGCAAATCCGCAAAAGATTTTGCCGTATCGTTGCGCGAATTGGCCGCCCAGGACGGCCGGATATTGGACCCTGCCGCCCTGAAGCTTGAAGAGGACGTTGATCCTGAAGGAATAGCCCGGCGGCTCGAAGAATGGGAGACCAACAAAGCGGTTTGTCCCTTTGACAATATGTTCCTGAGCATCCGGAAGCTGTCTCCGTTTTTCCGTTCTCTTAAATCCTATATTATTGAAAAAACCGGTATAACGGCAACACCACTGATGCAGGTCAACCGGGAAGAACTCATGTACCGGGAGGGGGTGACCCGCTGGCAGGCCCACATGCCCACCATGCTGGTCATGGGCATGGAGAGCCCGGAAGAGCTGCTCAAAAAGGCCTCCGCGGACCAGTCCATTGTGGTGGTGGGCAATATCAAGCAACTCCAGGACTTGATGACCTATGCAATCGATCGAGAATCGTTTTCATCTTTTATTCATGAATTTATCGAACACACACGAATGCTCGTGGATGAGTATATGGGAGTTTTCGACAAGTTTACAGGCGACGGATTTATCGCTCATTTCAGCAAGGCCCTCTGCGATATCACCAACCTGGACATGGTGGATTGCTTTATTAACTTTGTTCGTGACGAAACCACCTTTGCCGCCGACCTGTTCGACAGGTGGGGGAAAACGGTTCGCAAGTTGCCTACCGAGCCTCTGGGCCTGTCCATCGGTGCAGATACCGGCAGGGTCGATTTCCAGGACCTGGTCAGCCAGCTTGTGGTTGTCGGTGACCCGGTGATCTGGTCCATGCGTCTTGCCGGCATGGGAAGCCCAGGGAATGTTATGGTCAACAATCTGTTGTATAAGATGATGGAAGATCGCACGGACATAGGGGCCGAAGAAAGGAAGGGGGCGACGAAGTCCGGCGAAACCTTCCTTGCCCATTCGATCTTTTTTCAATAGCAGGAAGGCCTTTTACGGCGGCAGCATAAACATAAGCAGGAGGACAGTTCAATATTCATACATATATTAAGAAATGCAAGAATCGCGCGCCTGAATTTTGAAGGAGACAAAGGATGAAAACATTAAAGATTGAAAATGATATTTTGGAAACGGTAGTCGATGCCTTAGGTAAATCCGAGATGTTCAGCGAGCTGAACGAAAAAGCGCGAAACCAGATCGCCAGCCGCGCGGAACTTGCCGAATACAGCCCTGGTGAAATTATCGTTGAGGAAAAGGCCCCATCGGACTCCTTTCTGCTGATTGTCAGCGGTGAAGTGGCCATCATGCATTTTCATAAGGCCAGTGACCAACTGGAAGAACTCGGCCGGATGAAACCCTATAAAATTTTAGGTGAAATCGGTATTCTGCTCGACATGGAGCGAACGGCCACGGTCCAGGCTGAGGAAACCACCCGAATGCTCAAATTTGACAAAACACTCTTCAACTACATGTATGAAAATATTCCCGCTTTCGGGCTGGCCGTGAGCCGAAACCTTGCGCGAAGGGTGCAGCAGCTGTCATCGTTTGTCCATGTTCCGCTGCCGATCCATGATCTTGCTAAATATCCCCCGGCTGCGAACGTTCTTAAACTTATTCCCATGGATTTTATTATCCGGCATCGGGTGATTCCCATCGAAACCGAAGGAAACCAGTTGCGAGTCGGGTTCGTCAATGACCCCACGCCCAATATTCTCAGTGCGATTCGCCGGTATTTACCCAGCATGGAGATCAAAATGTCGCACGTGGAGAATAATAAGTTTGAAGACGTCATTCGCACCAAGGCCGGACTGGATGATTGGTTCGAAGTGGCCCCCGAAAAGGTCAAACCCGAAGTCGTTGTCGAGAGGAGCTCCCCTCAACTGGACCAACTGCTCAAACGGATGGTTGCGGAAGGTGCGTCAGATCTCCATCTCACCGCCGGACATGCTCCATACTGGCGAATAGACGGAGATATCCAGGTCATCGCCGATACAAAGATTCTCGGTCGGGAGGAGGTTCTGGATCTGCTGCTCCCGATAATGAATGAGAGCAAGCAGAAAGAATTTTCCGAAAAACTCGATACCGACTTTGTCTACCCCATCGCCAAATTGGCGCGGTTCAGGGTGAGCATATTCAGGGATGATAGCGGTGTTTGTGCGGTGTTCCGTTTTATCCCCTCCAAGATTCTGACCTTTGAACAGCTGGGGTTGCCTGAATCGCTGAAACAGTTTTGCGAACATCCCAAAGGACTGGTTTTGGTCACCGGACCCACCGGTTCGGGAAAATCCTCCACCCTTGCAGCAATGATCGATCATATCAACAAAACACGCGCTGAACATATTATAACGATGGAAGATCCCATAGAATTTGCGCACACCAGCGACAAGTGCCTGATCAATCAACGGGAGATTGGCCTGCACGCAGTGAGCTACACCAGGGCAATCCGGGCGGCACTCAGGGAAGACCCGGATATCATCCTGGTGGGAGAGATGCGCGATTTGGAAACCATACAAATGGCCATAGAGATGGCGAATACCGGGCACCTGGTTTTTGGGACGTTGCACACGGCAACAGCCATGAGCACAATGGCAAGAATCATCGATGCCTTTCCACCGGATCAGCAGAACCAGATAAAGAACAGCCTGAGCGAGACGCTCAAGGGAGTGGCCGCCCAGACGTTGTGTAAACGTATCGGGGGGGGACGGGTAGCCGCTATCGAAGTTCTGGTTGTTAGCGTCGCTGTGGCCAATCTCATTCGCGAAGAGAAATTCCCCCAGATCGAGTCTTACATGCAGACCGGCAAAGCCCAGGGAAATACCATTCTTAATGAAGAGCTGGCCAAACTGGTCAGAACCAAAACGGTAGACTTTCAAGAAGCCATGAGCAAGTCTGCTGACAAAGCCGATCTGGAGAAACGCCTGGAATCCACACCCCGGTTGAAGATGGACAAAAAATAGTAGGAGGATCTGAATGACGGAAGAGCGACCTGCAGGGGAGGCCTCACCCCCTGAATCCGATCCAATGGACGATTTTTATCTGAACCTGCAGAATCTGGTGGTGGACCAGGCCAAACGGATGATCAATCTGTCCCTCTACAACAGAACGCTCTTGTCTACCCTTCCCGTGGCCCTGCTGGGCACCGATGAGAAAGGGTATATCCGCAGTATCAATCAGGCGGCAGAGGATATCCTGGGGTTCAGCGAAAAAGAATTGCAGGACCGCCTGCTCATCGAACTGTTTGAACCCGATTCCGAACCGGTTAAAAAAATTGGCCAGACGGTTGAAGAGGGGCGGGCCTTTCATATGAGTGCCGAAAGCCTGCGCCTGACTTCAGGCAAAGAGATTGTCGGGAACCTTTACTTTCAGCCGCTCAGGGATGAGGAAGAGGAAGTTGCCGGAATTCTTCTCACTGTGGAGGACCTGACCTATTTCCATTATCTTCAGGATGCGTTCAAACGGTATGTTCCGCCGTCGGTGTCTGAGATCATTGCTCAGGACCCGCAGAGTCTGGAACTGGGTGGAGAAGAAAAAATTCTAACTGTTCTGTTCTCAGACCTGATCGGTTTCTCCGCCATTTCCGAACAGTACCAGCCCCATGAGATGGTTGAGCTTTTGAGTGAATATTTCACTGAAATGACCAACCATGTTTTCGCATTTCAGGGTACCCTCAAAGAGTATGTCGGAGATGAGCTCATGGCCATCTTCGGCGCGCCCGTCGATCAACCGGATCATGCTAAAAAGGCGTGCGCGGCAGCCCTGGCCATGGATGAAAATCTTCGCCTGATGCGTAAATCCTGGAAGAAAATCGGCCGGCCAGCCTTGCGGGCGCGGATCGGGGTTAACTCCGGCCCCATGCTGGTGGGAAACCTCGGTTCTTCCCACCGTTTTTCCTACGGTGTGGTCGGAGATCAGGTCAACCTGGCTTCCCGGCTGGAAGGACTCAGCGGTATTTACGGCACCGGTATTCTAATTGGTGAAAATACGGCAAATTTGCTCGACGACGCGTTTCTGATCCGCGAGGTGGACCTGGTACGGGTAAAGGGAAGAGCGCAAACCGTCCGCATATATGAACTCATTGCCCATGCCGGAACGCCTTTGCCTGAAAAAAGGCAAGCATCTCTGGAACACTATGCAACAGGGCTGGAAGCATACCGCCTCCAAAAATGGGAAACGGCAGTGAAGGAATTTCAGAAGGCCTGGGAGATCTGGCCCAAACAAAATCCCGCCAGGGTCATGGTAGAACGTTCCATGATCTACCGTGAAGCATCGTTTCAGGAAGAATGGGATGGTGTTTTTGATCATATCAGCAAAAAATAATACACGAAGTGTGCGAAAAAGAGCGCAGTTGAAAAAAGCGCTCTTTTTTTATTAAAAACCGTGCCAGAATACCCCTTGACTTACCACGGGGATGGCCGGCGTTAAGCTATCCATTGAAAAACCGTCGATTCGAGGTAAACCTGTCTTTCAATTTCTCGATTGATATGTTATCTGTAATGGACGGATAAAGCCGTCCTGGCGGAACCCATTTTGTATAAGGAGATTTTTGTTATGAATAGACTGGGCAAAAGCATCGCCGTGCTGATTTTTTTGATTTTTATGACCCACATATCTGTTCTGGCTGCGGACATGGCGCCTTTCCGTACCGACCCGAAAACCAACAAGGGGAAAAAGTGGCGGATCGGCTATTATGAAGGCGGCGAGTATGCCTTTTATCAATATAACTTGGTCGCAATGGTGCAGGGCCTGATGGATTTGGGTTGGATCAGGAAAGTAAAAATACCGGAACAAAGAGGAGACCAGACCAAGGTTTTCTGGGACTGGCTTTCGACCCGCGCCAAGAGCAAGTATATCCAGTTTGTAAAAGATGCCCACTATTCTCATTTCTGGAACAGCGATTTAAGAGAAAAAACTGCGAACGAACTGATCAGAAGATTGACGGAGACGAAGGATATTGACCTTGTGATTGCGGCGGGCACGCGGGCCGGCCAAGACCTTGCCAACAGCAAGCATAAAACACCGACAATCGTGATCTCTGCCAGTGATCCAATCGGGTCCGGTATTATTCAAAGCATTGAAAATTCGGGGCATGACCACATTCATGCACGTATTGATCCATATTCTTACGAGCGGCAAATACAGTTTTTCTACGATAGTATTGGATTTAAAACACTGGGAATAGCTTATGAAGATACCGATCGTGGAAGAACGTATACGTCATTCCAAAAGGTGGAAATAGCTTCCAAGCAGCTCGGCTTTAAAATTATACCCTGTTCCATTATTGATGAGTATCCTGATGTCATGGTTTCAGAAAGGAGCGCCCTGAAATGTTTTGATTATTTTGTCAAAAATAAAGCGGATGCGATCTACGTGACGGCCCAGAATGGTGTAAACTCAAACAGCATTTCCGACCTGGTTGAAATTGCAAATTCAAACGGCATTCCGACATTTTCCCAGACCGGTTCGGAAAATGTTAAGTATGGATTCCTCATGAGCACTTCAAGTTCCGATTTCAAACAAGTTGGACTTTTTTATGCGAAGACAGCAGCCAAGATCTTTAACGGCGCGAAACCCAGGGAACTGGACCAGTTGTTTGAGGTCCCGCCGGAAATTGCGATCAACCTGAAAACAGCCAAACTTATCGGATATGACCCGCCGGTGGATGTTTTGGGTGCGGCGGATGAGCTTTTTGAGGATATAGAAAAACCCTGATATGAGAGACCTTTGAACAAAATATAATACCCTGTTTTTCGGTCAACGGATGATAAAAAATAGCTTGAACCCACCCCCTCATTTCATCGCGGATACCTGAACAATATTTTTATCTACATTCAATTTCCATTCATCAATATTTTTATATGGATATACAGGTAAAAAGAAGACAGTTACGGGACATCTACGAGGACTTTGAGGGAAAAGTAGATCCGTTCAAGAAAGGCGCTCTCTGCAAGATCGGTTGCACGTTTTGCTGTACTCACTTTGGGAACGTGGACATCGTTACCCTGGAGGGCCTTATTATTCACGAATGGGTTGACAGCCTGAATGTGCAAGAGCGGTCCGATATCCGGAAAAAACTAACCGAGAATAAGGAGATGAAAGCAAAAGGGGCCATTTCTATATGTCCCTTTTTAAAAACGGATAATACCTGCGGTATCTATAACATACGGCCGTTCAGTTGCCGACAGCTTTACTCTCTTAAAAATTGCACTGAACAGGGACCGACAATCCACAGGAAGGCTGTGGAACTGGCGAAATTAACCACCAAAAGGCTTCAGCAACTGGATGTAACGGGGTACTCCGGCCACGTCAGCTATATTCTTCACCTGCTTGACAAACCGGTTTTCAGAAAGCTTTACATGTCCGGGGGATTCAACCCTCGCGAAATAAGGTCATTTGGGAAAAAACACGGCATCATTATAAATCGTATGATATCCGACACCTGAAAAAGTCTCTATTCATTACCTTAGCACTCCTTGACTTGGCCGAAATAGACTTTATTATATAAAAAAAATTTGGACGGAGGTACTGATGCCTATTTATGAATACCAGTGTAAAGGCTGCTGTCACTGTTTTGAAGCACTCCTGCTCTCTGCCAATGACGCTTCTCCAAGTTGCCCAAAATGCCAGTGCCCGGAGGTGGAAAAGCTAATGTCGGCCGCGTGTGTTAGACCCCGCGGCATCCCTACCGGTTCGGGTGGGTTTAAAGAGCCGCCCTGTAAACCTTCCGGCTGATCCATTTGATGGAATTCCCCGGTTCGGGGAAAATATTAACAAGCTCATTAACTGCTCAACATCGAGCAACTTCCTTTTGATCGCATCCAGTTCATTTGGATGTTTCGAAGGCTTGGTCCAGGGATCATGGAAGTCAATCCGCCCATAGCGGAGCTCAAACAGTTCAGGTCGCTATCCTTATGCTATTTGTTCGACAGTTTTGGCTGATCAGGTTAACTCAATGAAAAGGTCGGGAAGTGCTTCAATGACCGGGTCCAGCCTTTCTCTGTTTCCAGTGTTGATCATATCGCGCACCACGTAAAGTTTCATCCGCACCACTTCGGTAAAGCCAAACACCAGAGAAGCCAGCAGGAAACTGAGATCTGAAAAATACCGTTGAATGAACAGATAGTGCCACTGGTGAAAACCCGCCGAAATAGATTCAATCGAATCCGAAATATCCAGAAGCATCGCATCGTCAATGAACGCAAGAGCGTCAGCCTCTACAAACGGGCAATACGAGACCTGAAAACCAGTAACGGTCTGAGGCAGAGAGATCCCTAAGTTTTTCCATTGCTTTTGAAGGTTCTTTTTAGCCTGTTTACTACGGGTTACGAGTGTTTCGTAATGTTCCTTCGACCATAGCCCATAAGCCCGACAACCGAAAAAACGATGTTCGTAGATGAGACAATCCTGATCCTTTAGAAAAGGACACGAGGTAATCTCCACTGGATTTAAGAAGAAATAACGAATAATGTTTTGTAACCATTCCATCCGTGTGTCGGGCGCCTTCTCCACCACCTGCCTAATCGCTGCCAGGGCTTCTAAGAGGGTTATCTCCGGCAGCATGGCGCAGCAATGCGTTCGCCGTCGACACCGGGTATCGGGCATCAAGGCATATGCGCCCTGAAGTTCCTGAAGCATGGGGTCCGAGTCTTTCAACAATTTCCTGATGGCATATGACGAGAACATCGTTTTTTCAGCCTCATCTGTTCCAGAAATCCGGATATCTAAATTTCAATAAATACTCTTGTTTTTAATACGTTTATCTACTATCCCGTGATATTCAAAATATCAACCGGAATTGTTTAATGGCATTTGAACGATGTCTCTCGCAGTCCGGATCAATAGGGTTATAGGATGAAAACAGTAAAACAGAACCCGATGTATCGCTTCCTGATGGTACTTACCATTAGTTCAACCATTGGGCTTCAAGCCTGGCGAACGTTATTCGACAATTTCGCAGTGAAAATGGCGGGTCTGGACGGCAACCACATCGGGATAATTCAATCCGTAAGAGAGATTCCCGGTTTCCTGGCGCTACTGACCATTTTTATTATCATGGTGCTCAAAGAACATCGACTTTCGGCATTGTCGATTCTGGTGCTGGGACTCGGTGTAGCAACAACCGGCCTCTTTCCCTCTTTTGCCGGGCTTCTTGTTACTACAGTGGTCATGAGTTTCGGGTTCCATTACTACGAAACCACCAATCAATCGTTGACCCTTCAATACTTTGATGAAAAAACATCTCCTTGGGTATTCGGTAAGTTGCGCGCACTGGCTGCAGCCTCAAATATCGCTATCGGCATCCTGATTTTTTTTATAGCGCCGATCTTGAATTTTACCCAAATCTACCTCCTCATCGGTGGCTTTATAATGGCTGCCGGCTTCTGGGGGTTTACTCAAGATCCCACGGACCGTGAAATTGTCAGCCAGCACAAAAAAATGATTTTCCGGAAAAAATACTGGCTTTTTTATTTTCTTACCTTCATGTCCGGAGCCCGACGTCAGATATTCATCGCCTTTGCCGTTTTTCTTCTGGTTAAAAAATTTCAATTTTCGGTTCAAGAAGTGACCGTACTTTTTGTTATAAATAATCTGATCAACTATTTTTTGAGCCCCCTTATCGGCAAGGGGATCATCCGATTCGGTGAGAGAAAAGTACTCTCGCTGGAATATTTCAGTTTGATATTTATTTTTCTTGCGTACGCCACCGTATCGTCCAAAATGCTTGTTGCCGCACTTTACATCCTGGATCATATCTTTTTTAATTTCGCCATTGCCATACGTACCTATTTTCAGAAGGTGGGCGATCCAAAAGATATCGCCCCCAGCATGGCGGTCGGGTTTACAATAAATCACATCGCCGCGGTATTTCTGCCTGCCATCGGAGGGTTGCTGTGGATCGTTGATTACCGGATTCCGTTTGTATGCGGTGCGATTTTAAGTATGATTTCCTTGATTGCCGTTCAACAGATCAAGATTAATGTTTCCGTGGGATGACAAAATCCCGGAGATTGGTTGTGCCCTAAACCCTCTACCTCTGGCGAAGGACCCGGATAGGTTCAACCGATCCGAGATGCCGCGATATGTGAGGCATCATTCAACTGTTGGTTTCAATATCGAATGTCAAATATTCAATATCGAATAAAGAAGGAAAACAGCGTGTTTTCTTCCGTGTAGGAGTGTTTCGTCAAGCTTATCACCGTCATATTACAAAGGCAGATAAAAGACACTTCATCATTCGACATTCCTTGTTGGAAATTGGATATTCGGAATCTGCCAACGAGCGACGGTTCCAAAAGCCAACGGCGATGCCCCCATCGTGAGGGCTTCCTGATGCCTCCCGTTATGCGGAAGGAGTGCTCATTGTTCAAGAACTGGCCTGCCTCAGATGACCCCTTATTTGATAAGGTCGGTGGTAAAATCCTTAATTTTCTGGAGCAGCGGCTTTTTAATTTCGATTTTCAGGTAGAGATCTCCGGGCGTTCCACCGCCTTTTGCTTCTCTGCCCTGCCCTGACAGCCGGATTCGCTGGCCGTGCCGAATATTTTTCGGGATATGGATCACCAGCTTCTTTTCCTTTTGACGGAGATAATAGGCATATGGTCCCCCTTCAAGGGCCTGCCGAGGCGTCAGATGAATGACATCGTTGATATCCGTTCCTTCTTCCGGCATGTCGATTCCTGTGATTCTATTTAAAACGAATCGGGACAATTTGCCCAGGTTTCCCCGGGCTGGAAACGATCGATGATGCCTGCCGTTTTTCCCCAGTCCGCCGAAAAACACAAATCCCCCGGCAAAAACACCCGGCCGTTTAAATTCAAAGCGTCGGTATCCCTTGCCGTAAAACTCTCTGAAAATTTCATCAGGGTTTCTGAATCCGAATGAACGTGTCATTTCTTCAAAAATATGAAAGATGTCCGACCCGCTAAAGATGTCCTTTTCCGTATATGTCTGCCGGAACCGGTTGTAAGCGGATGAACCGAATTGTTGACACAGGCTGTCGTATTCACGCCTTTTTTCAGGGTTCGACAGAACAGCATAAGCTTCGTTGACGCTTTTCATTGTTTCTGCCGCATCCGGCTTTTCTTTGTTACGATCCGGATGATACTTGAAGGCCAGTTGCCGGTATGCCTCTTTAATCTGTTCGGCGTCCGCGTTCTTTTCCACATTTAAGATCTGATAATAATCCTTTTGTTCCATTTTAGGAAGATCACATCTTGTTTTGAGAAACCAGGCGCGCAAAGTGCTCAAAAGAACGATCATAAGTCTGCTCTGCGTCATCCGGGAAGCAGCACGCAGGGAGTTGGCGGCTCCGGAGGTGATAGGTCAGGCACTCGCAACAGATCCCTTTACGCGAACAAGGTTCGTAACTGCAATTACAAACATTCATATTCTCTTCTTTTTTACATTCCATGTCGAACTCTCTTTCTTTTACCGGGTTCAGACAAAAGAGTCAAACACGCCAAATCGACAAGGGATCCGGCGTCTAATTCTATCCCAAACATTTGGTATTCCGGCGTTTGTTTCAATAATCAGCGGGGTTCCAAGTAACCGCTTCGCTTCATTATTCAAAACCATACCCATTAAAAATACGATTCTTTTTTATTGTGACTGTTTACGTTCTATTCGGCATAATGTCAAGATAACCCATTCCTGAAACCGGGCCGTATTATACCGAAACCTTTTTAGAATTTTTTCTCGTGGGCCTTTTTCGGGGCGATTTATATCCGATTACTATTTACAGCATACAGAAAGCTGCCACAGAACAGCAGCAAGCCGCCCCTTATAATGGTTTTTCTAAAATTCCGTCGCGTTAGGTCTACAATTATGGATATCCAGAGGCACTGGGCCGGTTAAGAGATAGTAATGGCTTCGGGATTTTAGATTTGAAGCGCTACGTAAAGACTGCGTCGAAAAAGCTCTGCCTGTTTGGGGTGATGGGTATTTTCAATAGGGTGTTGATTTTATCGAATCTATGTGTAATCATTCGGATTCATTTCCATTTTTTGCACTGTCATGCCCCCATGCCACATCGGAAGCCCCCTAAAAAGAGGTCATATATGACCACTGGTCAAATATGCCCCTCCGTATGCGCCTATTTGTACCTGCCTTGTTAGCCCTTTTTACACTAATTGTTCTTATAAATCAGAATGATGAGTGATACGCCCCTGAGTGTTGGAAACCTGGCACAAAAATTGAATGTATAAAGTACTTTATAAGCAAAGGTTTCCAAAATTACTGATGGTTCTGCCAACCTTTAAAGGGTGGCATTGCCGATAGGTGACCGCAATGATCGTCGTCAGAACATTCATGAACGCACTTCCTGAAAAGTAGAAAGAGGTGTTGCAAACGCTTATTTCATTGATTGAAGTACAGGGAAAAGAAAGCGGATGCCGGAGCTATGGTATCTTCAATCTTGGTGTTGATTTTATCAAATGTGTATGTATACTATACATATCTAAATCATAATTAAGACTAAATTATAATAACCGAAAGATGCTTAATAAGTTAACAGCTAATTTGAAGAAGGAGGTATCGCTATGAACAGAACTTGTTTAAAACTGATGATCTTCTTGATGATCGGCACTTTGATGTTCGGTTGTGCCCAACTCAAACTTAAGCCAGAGATGTCCCAACCCCAGTTTAAGCACTATGACTTTACAGGTGCTAAGTACATGCCAAAGGTAGACAATTTTCTGGTTATCCTCGACGCGTCTAATTCCATGGCGTATAAATATGTGAATAACATTAACGCGAAAACAACCAAATTTGATATTGCCAAAGATTTTTTAATCGCTATGAACATGACGATTCCAGAGATGGACCTCATGGCCGGGATCCGGTCATTTGGCC
The DNA here is from genome assembly GCA_042573625.1 of Thermodesulfobacteriota bacterium. GTDB lineage: Bacteria > Desulfobacterota > Desulfobacteria > Desulfobacterales > UBA11574 > JBHPCZ01. The sequence goes on along the minus strand of JBHPCZ010000044.1, from coordinate 5,419 downwards.
ATCATGCCGAAGTGTCCAAAGAGAAAACCGCCCTTTTTTACGGAATGACAGACCTTGATTCATTCGGATTTGAAAGTGCTCTTGACGCCATTGCAAGAGCTGGCGGCCATAGCCCTATGTCCCTCGCCATCGATGCCGGGACGGGAGACCTGAAATCGGTTCAGGGTAAAACAGCGGTTATTGTTGTTAGTGATGGAAAGGATATGAACAATTCGTCGGTGCAGGCCGCAAGGGCGATGAAGGATGCGTTCGGTGATAACCTCTGTATATATACAATGCTGATCGGAGATGATGCTCAAGGCGCAATTCTCATGAAGCAGATTGCCGATGCCGGCGGATGCGGGTTCGCGGCGCGCGCGGATGATTTCCACACAAGCAATGATATGGGGGATTTTGTATCCAAGGTGTTTTTGGGCGGAGCGGTTAAAGTTTCGGAAATGGGCGTCGTGTATTTTGATTTTGATATGACGGACATCCAATCTCAATATTTTCCGGTTCTGGACAAGGTTGCGGCGTATATGAAAAACGATCCTACTTCAAAAATGGAAGTCCAGGGCCATACAGACAACAGCGGAACAGAGAGATACAATTTAAGTCTTTCCGAGAGACGCGCCAAGGCTGTCGCGAATCTTCTTGTAAAACAGGGTATAGCGCGTAACCGGTTAAACGCTGTGGGATTTGGATATTTCAAACCCGCTGCCCCCAACTCAACCGCTGAAGGTCGGGCCAAAAACAGAAGGGCCGAATTTTTACCGATACGTTAAAAAAAATGCTCATAATAAACGAACTGCCTAGTCAATGGGTCAGGCAGCAATGTTGCCTGACCCCATCTTTATTCCCGGATTATTTAAGGGGCTTTTTCAATGGCAGGTAACCCTTGAGTCTCGTTTTTCTTATCTTTCCAATAATGTTGTAATCTCAATCCTAAATGGAAAGGGTGTATAACAGGAAGACCCTTGTGATACATTTCCCGCAGCAGGTTACGCAAACGTTGTCAATGGTTTCGGAAAAGTAAAACCATTGGCTAACCTTGAATCACCCTTACCTCCCAAATCTGTATCAGCAGAGGAGGAACATCATGAAATCACACAAGTACCTCATCTTGGCGATTCTAATTGCCTTCTTCTCTACCTATACGCTTCGGGCGCATGCCGGGTTTGGTGATTTTTTCAAGAAGGTCGGGGAAGCTGTCGGATTGGGCGGCGAACTTTCCGAAAGTAAAATCGTTCAGGGTCTCAAAGAAGCCCTTGAAATCGGAACGGATAACGCCGTAAAGACGGTCTCCAAAACAGACGGGTATTACCAGAACCCCAGAATTAAGATTCCGCTGCCCGATGCGGTTAAAAAAGTTGAAAAAGTGTTGAGAACGGTAGGATACGGGGCAAAGGTGGACGCCTTCGAATTAAGCATGAACCGGGCGGCCGAGCAAGCGGCTCCCGAAGCCAAAGCGCTGTTCTGGGACACCATCAAACAAATGTCTATCTCCGATGCCCGTAAAATCCTTAACGGGAGAGATAATGAAGCAACCCTTTACTTTAGGGAAAAAACCGAAGACCAGCTCAGCCAGACATTCAAGCCCATTGTTCATTCGGCGATGTCAGAGGTGGGCGTTACCCGCTCCTATCAGGAACTGGACGCTAAGGTGCGCAGCATTCCCTTTACGGAAAGTCTGAGCTTTGATTTGGATCAATATGTAACCGGCGGAGCTCTGGACGGGCTTTTCTTAATGTTGGCCGAAGAAGAGCGCAAGATCCGCCAAAACCCGGCTGCAAGGGTGACCGATTTACTCAAGGAAGTGTTCGGGAGTCAGCGCTGATGAAAGTTTCGGTCAATCTGAAGTCATTAGAACCTGTTTCAAAACCTCCTATTACTAGAACCTATCTCAAAAACAAGATTAGGGTTCAGAGCAAGGCGCGAAACAGTCGAAAAAGCGGAGCATACACATCGTATGTGAGCATTTTGAACCGTTTCGCAGCACCGCCATGGGCACTGAGATTGTTCTTGATATAGGTTCTAATCAAACGGCTCTAAATAGAACCATTAACTTGTTGATACCCTGCAGCTTGCTGCGGGAAGATTCATTAAGTTTTGAAAACCGTTTTAAGTGACAGCATGTCAACACTTCATCCGGAGGCGACTTATGAAAAAGGTTATTAAATGGGGAGCGATTTTAGCGGGCGTCTTTATTGCCCTTATTATTGCGGCTCTCCTTATTATCCCAAGGTTTGTGGATATTCAGAAATACAAACCTGAAATCGAAAAGAAGGTGGCCGAGGCCACCGGTCGCCCATTTGCCCTGGGTGGAGATCTGCATCTTTCTCTATTCCCCTGGGCGGGTATTTCCTGCTCTGACATTCGGCTGGGGAATCCCCCGGGTTTCACGGAAAAGGAGTTCGTGACCGTGGAATCCATGGAAATGAGAGTGAAGCTTGTTCCACTCATTTCAAAGGATATTCAGGGGCGTTTTATTTTGAATGGGCCTCGCATTGTTTTGGAAAGGCGCAAAGATGGCCGCGGAAACTGGGAGGGTATCGCAAAACCTTCGGACAAAACACCGGCCGAGCCCAAAAAGGAGAAAGCGAAGACAGTTAAAGGCTCACCTCTGGAAGGACTTCCGATTGCATCGCTGGCCATAGAAGAGTTTGCCATCACAGACGGTTATGTCCTCTGGATCGATCATGCCAAGGGAGAGCGGAAAGAACTGACAGATGCGACAATCCGCTTGAAAGACGTTTCCTTTGATCAACCCATTCATCTCGACCTCGCCGCCCGGCTGGACGGCCGCCCCTTGGCCCTGAAGGGAGAAGTGGGGCCCTTGGGAAAGGAACCGGGTAAAGGAAGGCTTCCACTGGACATTTCCTTCAAAGCGCTGGATCAGATTGATTTGAGCATGAAGGGAGAGGTTGTTGATCCGGCCTCCCGCCAGCAGTTCGACCTGGCGATCAATGTTTCTCCATTTTCGCCCCGAAAACTTATGGCCGCCCTGGGTCAGACCTTTCCGGTAACGACTGCCGACCCTGAAGCCTTGAATCGCGTGGCATTTAAAGCCAAACTGAAAGGGGATATTCAGGCTGTTCAGATTTCTGAAGGACTTTTGGATTTGGACGAATCCAAACTTGCGTTTTCTCTACAGGCTGCTGATTTTTCGAAACCCGATGTCACGTTTGATTTCAATCTGGATCAGATCGACCTGGACCGGTACCTGCCGCCCCCGGATAAAAAGAAACCCGGGGAGAAAAAGGTTGAGGCGGCCGAAAAGAAGAAAATCGATTACGCCCCGCTCAGGAAGCTTGTTCTGGATGGAACGGTCCGGGTGGGAAAGGCCAAGGCCCAGGGAACCCGGATTCAGGATTTCTATCTTAAGGTTGCCGGAAAAGACGGGCGTTTCCGTTTGGATCCCTTGTCTCTCAGGATTGACGAGGGCGATGTGTCGGTGATCAAAGGAAGCCTGGATGTGCGGCAGGACACGCCGGCGTTCGATCTTTCCGTTAAAATATCTCCGTTTTCACCCCGAAAGCTTCTGGCTGCACTGGGCAAAGACATGCCGGTAAAGACAGCCGATCCAACGGCTTTAAGCCGTGTTGCCCTGAAAGCCGATGTAAAGGGGAATGCCAATAGTGTGACGGTTTCGGGCGGTGATCTGGCTTTGGATGAATCGAATCTTAAATTTTCGGTCAAGGCCAAGGATTTGTCGAAGCCCGATGTTGCCTTTGATCTCAACCTGGATCAGATCGACCTGGACCGGTATCTGCCGCCCCCGGATAAAAAGAAACCCGGGGAGAAAAAGGTCGAGGCGGCCGAAAAGAAGAAAATCGATTACGCCCCGCTCAGGAAGCTTGTTCTGGATGGAACGGTCCGGGTGGGAAAGGCCAAGGCCCAGGGAACCCGGATTCAGGATTTCTATCTCAAGGTTGCCGGAAAAGACGGGCGTTTCCGTTTGGACCCCTTGTCTCTCAGGATTGACGAGGGCGATGTGTCGGTGATCAAAGGAAGCCTGGATGTGCGGCAGGACACGCCGGCGTTCGATCTTTCCGTTAAAATATCTCCGTTTTCACCCCGAAAGCTTCTGGCTGCACTGGGCAAAGACATGCCGGTAAAGACAGCCGATCCAACAGCTTTAAGCCGTGTTGCCCTAAAAGCCGATGTAAAAGGGAATGCCAATAGTGTGACGGTTTCAGGTGGCACCCTGGATCTGGACGAATCAAAACTTCTTTTTTCTGCTACGGCCAAGGATTTGTCGAAGCCCGATGTTGCCTTTGATCTCAACCTGGATCAGATCGACCTGGACCGGTATCTGCCGCCCCCGGATAAAAAGAAACCTGAAGAGAAGGAAAAGGCCGCGGAAACCGAAAAGAAAAAGATCGATTACAAGCCCCTCCGGCGACTGGTTCTGGATGGTACGGTTCGGGTGGGAAAAGCCAAGGCGCATGGGGCAAAGATTCAGAATCTGCTTCTCAAGGTTTCCGGGAAAAACGGTCAATTCAATCTGGATCCCCTCACGCTCAAGCTTTACCAAGGGAATGTGTCCTCGAAAGGCGCACTGGATGTGCGACAGGATGCCCCCAAGAGTAATCTGGGACTTAAGGCCAATGGGATACAGGTCGGTCCCCTGCTCAAAGATCTTTTGAACAAGGATTTTCTAGAAGGCGCTTTACAGTCCGACATGGAGATCCGCATGATCGGGGATGATCCTGCTGCAATAAAACGCACCCTGAATGGAAAGGGGAATCTTCTTTTTACTGACGGCGCCATTGTAGGATACGACTTGGCCGGTATGGTTCGAAACACGGCAGCGGCTTTTGGTCTGGCTGAAAAGACAACGGAAAAGCCCCGTACCGATTTTTCCGAACTTCACGCGCCTTTTACCATCACCAACGGCGTGGTGAACACCCCCGGGACTTCCCTTTCGGGCCCACTTGTTCGCTTGATGGCATCAGGGAAAGCCAATCTGGTCAATGAATCCCTTGACTTCAGGGTGGAACCCAAATTCGTGGCCACCCTTAAAGGGCAAGGAGATGCAAAGCAGCGGTCCGGGCTCATGGTGCCCGTACTGGTATCCGGAACTTTTTCAGATCCCAAGTTTCGGCCGGATCTCAAAGGAATGCTCACTAACACACTTAAGGAAGGGCTCCCGGATACCTCATCACTCAAGAAACTTATTCCAATCCCAGGTATAGGTGGAACCCAGCAGGAAGAAACATCCGAAACGCTTAAAGAACCTGAGCCGCTCAAAGAATCGGAACCTCTAAAAGAAAAGGAAGAACCATTACAACCTCTGAAAGATAAGGTTGAAGGCCTTTTTAAATCGCTTCCCTTTGGCAAGTAAGTGTCGTTTGAAATCAAATATGTGAGCTATAGATAGTGATTTCAAAACAATAGAATAAGAACACAAGGAAATTGGACAGAGCAATGGAACACC
>JBHPCZ010000043.1:0-24788 GCA_042573625.1 Thermodesulfobacteriota bacterium | reverse complement strand
AGTGACCGAATATAATCCGCAGTTGTTTTTCTTCCATATCCTTCTGTTTACCCTGCTTAAATAAAATCTCATCCCATGAAATAAGATTTTAATGCGAAGCATTATTTAACAGGGCAGGTATTTTAAGGCACAGACACGGCGGATCTTCTTATTTGAGATGCCAGACCATGCCTTTCTTCTTTCGGTTATTTTCTTGTTATTCTATAAATATCCAACCATAGTCCGTATGGTTTTTGCCAAACTTTCAGATCTTTGTAATTCTTAAGCATTTCACTCGAACCCTTGAACCCTCGACTCCTGAATCCTTAGGATCACTCCAACTTTTTTGGAGGTGATCCTATTTTTAAGCCTCGAAACTCTCTGAAGACAAGACAAAATCAACGTTATACTCTTCTCTTTTACCATCAAGGGGCAAACATAGAGGTGACCCTATTTATTTCCCGCGGGCAGTCAGGCTTTCTATGCCCAAAATCCCAACATTTCAGCCGGTTTGGAGATTGACAATACGACCGGCATCCGATATCTAAATACACGTCGTCGGTTGCCGAAGTATGGTTGCTGCTTGATATCCGGCCTTACTATATATTGGGATGCTTCCTGATACGGCATACAATTTTAAATTTCCCCTTATTCCGATTCCAAATTTGAAAATGAATAAAACACCATAAAGGAAAGATGCCCATGCTGGTCAAAAAGTATTTAGGGAAAACCCTGAGAGAGATGGGGTTTGTCACCAAGCAGCAGCTCGATGAAGCCCTTGAAAAACAAAAACAGATCACCCGGGAAAAAACGCCGAAGGAAGGTTTGCAGAGGACCCGGCTGGTCACCGAGTCGCGGATTCCCAAAGAAACAGAAATGATTCCATTGCTGGGACAGATATTGACGGACATGGGATTTGTTTCAAATGAACAGCTGCGGCAGGCCCTGAATGCACAGGAAAAGTCCTTCGAAGACTTCATGGCATTGGAAAATGAGAAACTGGCGGTTGCGATAGAAATCGGTTCCCTTGTCAATTCAACGCTGAATCTTGCCGAGGTTTTATATCTCATCATGAAGCACGCAAACCGTGTGACCAACTCCGTTGCGAGCACGCTGATGCTGCTGGATGAAGAGACCGGAGAACTGGTATTCAGCGTCCCCACCGGGCCCAAGGGAAACGAATTGATCGATATTCGTATTCCACCGGGGGAAGGGGTTGCAGGATGGGTTGTTAAGCATGAGAAACCGCTTTTAATCCCCGATGTCAAAGCGGATTCACGGTTTTACGGAGAAATTGATGAAATCAGCGGGTTTGAAACAAAGTCCCTTCTTTGTATTCCACTGATGGCAAAAACAAAAATGATCGGTGCCCTGGAGGTGATCAACAAGCCGGATGGCACTTGCTTTACCGAGAAAGATGAATTGCTCATGAGTCTGTTTGGGTATCAGGCCGCGGTGGCCATTGAAAATGCCAGGCTCTGCGGTGAGTTAAAAGCGCAACTGGAAAAGTACAAGCGGACCGAGCAGGCGCTTCGGGAATCGGAAGTGAAATATTCTACCGTGGTGGAGAACTCGAAAGACGGTATCGTAATGATCAGTGACCGGCTTCTGAAGTTTGTAAACAGAGCGTCCATTGAGCTTGTGGGCTTTCCTCCCGAAGAAATGATCGGCGCTGACTTCGTCAATTTTGTCGCACCCGATTATCGAGATCTCGTTGTTCAGCGATATAAGAACCGCATGGCAGGTATAGACGCACCTTCAATTTACGAAATTGAACTCCTTAGGAAAGATGGCGAGACAGCCCCGGTAGAATTGAACGCCATGCGCATTGATTTTGAGAACCAACCTACGGATCTGGTTTTTATCCGGGACCTTGCCGAACGCAAACAAACCCAGGTGGCGCTTAGAACCAGCGAAGATAAATATCGAACTATTCTGGAAAGTATTGAAAATGGTTACTATGAAGTCGACATTGCCGGAAACTTCACTTTTTTCAACGACGCCACGTGTAATATCCTAAAATATTCCAGAAATGAATTGTTGGGTATGAACAACCGGGAATATATGGATAAAGAAAACGCTAAAAAGATATATGAAACCTTCAACCGGGTCTATCATACGGGCATATCCACCAAGGCCACCGACTGGAAACTTATCAGGAAAGACGGCACCGAATGTTACGTTGAGACAGGGGTATCCCTGCTAAAAGACGCGGCCGGCCGTCGGGTCGGTTTTTGCGGTATCGCCAGGGATGTTACGGAACGAAAAAAGCTGGAGGCGCAACTCCATCAAGCAGAAAGGATGGAGTCTCTGGGTACACTTGCGGGGGGTATAGCCCATGACTTCAACAACCTGCTCATGGGTGTTCAGGGGCGAACCTCTTTGATGAAAATGGATACGGAGTCCGGCCACCCCCATTTTGAACAACTCAAAGGCATAGAGGATTACGTCAAAAGTGCGGCAGAACTTACCAATCAACTGCTCGGGTTTGCCAGGGGCGGAAAATATGAAGTTAAGACAACCGATCTGAATAAAGTCATCGTAAAACAAAATAAAATGTTTGGCCGGACCCGGAAGGAGATTAATATCCGGGGAGATTATGAAAAGAACCTTTGGTCGGTCGAAGTTGATAAGGGCCAGATAGAACAGGTGTTGCTGAATCTTTATGTCAATGCCTGGCATGCCATGCCCGGTGGCGGAGATCTCCATATTAAAACGGAAAATGTTTCAATCGATAAGAATTTTGTTGAACCCTATCAGGCAGCGCCGGGCAACTATGTGAAGATTTCCGTGACGGATAACGGCGTCGGAATGGATGAAGCCACCCGGCGAAGAATATTTGAACCCTTTTTTACGACCAAGGATATGGGAAGGGGCTCCGGATTGGGGTTGGCTTCTTCATATGGTATTATCAAAAATCATGCCGGTTTTATCCTTGTTAGCAGCGAAAAAGGGAGTGGGACGACATTCGAAATTTATCTGCCGGCATCTGATAAAAAGGCTGTGGAGGACAGAACGGTTCGTAAGGGAATATTAACGGGTTCAGAAACGATTCTCCTTGTTGATGATGAAGATATGGTAATAGAAGTCGGACAGCAAATTCTGGCTACGCTGGGCTATAACGTATTAACCGCGAGGGGTGGAAAAGACGCCATAAACGTTTTCGAGAAACAACCGGACAGGATCGACCTCGTCGTTCTGGACATGATCATGCCGGATGTTGGCGGCGGTGATGCGTATGATAAAATGAAAGCGGTCAATCCGGATGTAAAGGTCCTTCTCTCCAGCGGATATAGTGTCGACGGTCAGGCAACCGAAATACTGGAAAGAGGCTGTGACGGGTTCATCCAAAAACCATTCAACATCGAGCAGTTGTCCAAAAAAATAAGGGAAATTTTAGACGGGGACTTAGACGCGCCTTTCCGATAGGTTCCAATCTTTGAGACACCTCAGCTTCGCCAAGTCTTCTGGGGAGACATCATCACCTGTCATCGTAAATATCAAAATCTGGATATAGCTTTTTAGCGCATTCTGGGCAAATACTGTGGCTGAATTCAGCTTCAGAGTGATCTCGAATATAACTTTCTATCTGATTCCAGTAACCTTTATCATCACGAATATTTTTACATGATGAACATATGGGTAATAAGCCGCTCAAGGCTTTAACTTCAACCAAAGCTACTTGGAGTTCATTGATCAGTTTCTCCCGTTCCGCCTCTACTCGCTTACGCTCATCTATCTCTTTTTTCATGGACAAGTTAACCGATGAAAGGGCCTTTGTTTCCCTTTTTTCATTAAAATAGATTGAAACAATGGTTACAAACCCTAATAAGAAAAATATGAGATGAAGAAACTGCGGGAATTGAGGCGATTTGTCATCTATCATCTCAACCAAGGTATTATAATAAAGAAAGTGCAATTCTGTAAAGGCTCCCAAGGCGAAAAAGACGATAGCCAAGATAAATAGATATATACTAGTGAATCTAATCTTTTTCATCCAATATCCCTTAAAACTTAGAAAGGTTAGCCATAAATTTTGTGGGCACCCAATTCAGTTTTTCATGGTTTAAGGCCAATGATGGAAAATGCAGATTGCCAAAAGTGCAACCTGAAGGCAACGTATACCAAATGTATGTATCGTAAAATCCAAAAAAAATCAAAAAGGCAAATCCTGTTAAATAGACTTGCCCTTATTGGAAAACGATATCACACGAAATTTATCCCATTCCGATCATTTTCAGTGCCTCTTCAACTTCAAAAAATGGTTTAACTTCATATTAGTAACCGGGGATTCCAAAAAAAAACACTTGACCCCTTGAATCCTCGAACCCTCTTCTCCAACTAAATTAGAGAAGAACCTAAACTTCTTATCTTCTTACCACCTTTGTCTTTCTTGGTGCTTTATATACAAACCAATCTTCTTTGGTTATTTCATGAAAATAGTCTGCTTCATCAATTAATATCTTGGCAGCTGTTTTTCTTACCGCAGCAATTTCTACCCTTACACCTTCCCCTTTCAGATGTATAACCAAATCCACAAAATCCGAATCCCCTGACATAATGATAATGGTGTCAACCTTCGAAGCGAGTTGCGTTGCCTTGATAGAAAGTGGAATATCGGCAGATTTATGACACGGAATAACAGAGCCATAATAGTTTTCATGTAATCTATCAGCGAATTTCGAAGATATGGACTTACCTTCCCTAAAATAAAGCAGCCTGTTTAATCCTCTATCATTTAGCAATTTCGGGATCAACATATCAAAATTGATCATTGCGGTTTTTGTTTTAGAGAGTTCATGGATACTCCGTTCAATATTGTTCCCATCGCATAGTATAGCTACCGATTGATTAATTAAAATATTTTCCATAATTGTTTTCCCCTTTAAATTTATGAAAGCATATAACGCCCATCATGTCCCAATTTGTGTCACCGACCGCTTTGGAACAACAATTTTTCGTTTTTCGGGATCCCTCTGCTGGCGATAAAAAATAGCAATATGACCTATCATCCCCACCAATTCGGATGCGGTTTCTTTTTCAATGGCACCCGCCATCTCTTGCTTCTGACTTTTTTCCTTGAAATCAATAAATTTTAATTTAACAATTTCATGTTTTTCCAGTGATTCGTCAACAGCTTTGATTACCATCGGGGAGATTCCCTTCTGTCCAACAAAAACCAGTGGTTTCACACCATGGACAAGCCCCTTCAGATGTTTCTTTTGATAACCTTTCAGTTTTTCCACACGTATCCCCCCGTTGATTGTCTATAGTGACATTTATAAAGAATAATAATCCCTCTCAAAAGTTTAGATCAAGTTAAAAGTCGAGACTCACGATCCCGACCATATCAGGACAATTGGGCGTCAGATACATTTTTGAGATGGCTTGAAGTAACTCTCAGTGCCCTCGGTGGTTTATAAATTTAATGATAACAGATTCTTTGATATGTAATGGATATCCAAAGCAACCGGTGGATATGAATTGAAAATTCTTATCTTAAAGATCCAGCCCCCATTTTTTTAACGCAGCCACCCCGCCTTGAAGATTGTAAGAGTCCCGCATCCCGACCTGGTCCAGAGTGACCTGGGCTTCATAGGAACGGACACCGGTGTTACAGATGAGGACCAGTTTCTTGTCTTTCTTGACTTCCTCAAGCCGGGTTCTCAGTTCATCCTGCGGGATACTTTTCCAGTGGTCCGGGTATTTGCTTACAAAAGGTTCTGCGTTCCCCCATCCCCGGCAATCTAAAAAGACGGTGCTTCCGTCTTCTCGGTTGTTCCACCAGTCAACAAACTGGTTTGCATCGATGACCCTGTTTTTTCCGGCCAGGATATTTTCGGCCGTGTTGCCCAGAGCGTTTAAAATATCCATGGCTGACGAAAACGGGGGAGAATAGGGGAGTTCGAGATTGCTAATTTCTGAAACCGTAGGCTTTGATTTAAGTATCGCGGCCACGGCGTTGATCCGGCCGACCATCCCGTCTCCCTTATTCCCCAGACCCTGAATACCGAGGACATGCCCGGTGCTTTTATCCACGACCAGTTCCAGGTACATCAGATCCTTTTCCGGAAAAAAGTGGGCACGGTCAAACTGGACCACGAAGGCGCTCATCGGATCAAACCCCATTTTTTGAGCGGCTTCGAAGCTCAACCCCGCACTGGCGACCGAGATTTCAAAGAGTTTAACGACAAAACTGCCCACAGCCCCTTCAAACTCGGCCGTTCCGCCGGCCAGATTGGTCCCGATGACACGGCCCTGCCTGTTGGCCAGACCGCCCAGCGGGTAATATGACGGTTTTCCGGTGATTAAGTTCGTTACTTCAACACAGTCTCCCCCGGCATAAATGTCCGGGTCGGAGGTCTGCATTTTTTTGTTCACGACAATGCCGCCTTTCGGGGAAATCTCCAAACCCGCATCCCTGGCAAGGTCCGAGTTGGGTATGATACCTGCCGCGACAATGACCATATCCGCATCCAGGGTTCTTTTGCTGGTCACCACCTTTTCTACACGCTGTTCGCCTTTAATTCGTTCAACTGTTTCATTGAAGTAAAGGGTGACATCGTTCTCTTCAAGGTGACTTTGCACCATTTGAGCCATATTGGGACTGATGATTCCGGGAAGCGTCTGGTTTGCAATTTCGATAACAGTGGTTTCGATTCCCCACAGGTCCGTGAAAGCTTCGGCCATTTCAAGACCGATAAATCCGGCACCGATAATAACAACCTCTCCCACTTTGCCTTCGGAGATTTCCTGCTTTATCGCGATGGCTTTATGCAGATCGGTTACGGTGTAAACACCTTCGAGATCTAAGCCGGGTATGGGAAGCTGCCGGGGTTTGCTTCCCGTGGCCAGCACCAGCTTGTCGTAGGAAAGTGTTTCTTCTTTTCCGCTGATAGCGTGTTTAATGCTTACTGTTTTTTGTTCTCGATCTACAGAAATGGCGCGGGTATTGATCCGGACGTCAATGTCCTTAGCGTCATGAAAAAACTTCACATCGCGAAGCATATGGAAGCTGGTTTCCTGGAGTTGTGCCGCATCGCTAACGTCGCCGGATACAAAATAGGGTATTCCACATCCACCGTAAGAAATAAGATCACTCTGATCCAGCATAATGACATTGGATTCGGGTTCCAGTCTTTTGAAACGGCACGCGGCTTTTGGACCCAAAGCCACAGCACCGATGATGAGGATGTTTTTGGGCATCGTAAAACTCCTTCTTATATGATTTCCAAATTCGGCCTAATATAATTCATAAAAGGGTAAACTATTCAATAGATTTATATTTTTCTCGATAGGATTCATGTATTTTCTGTTTGTCGCAAATGAGGTAATCAGAACCGGTAAATATCTGATTAGGTTTGTAGCTTTTTATAATCAGCTCCTGCATTATATTCCGGTATCGCGCTGCTCGAAATCGGCACTACGAGCGCTTTGTATCCATAAGCAGCCAGTCCAATCCTAAATTTGCGGCTTTGCCGAATTGATATGCCGGAAAATGATAAATAACAAATTTGTGCTGTTTAAAACACTTTCAATCTCGAACGGTAGGAGGATCGAGATTGGTCATCTATCCGTAAGGCCTTATTCTGAGCATCGTGATCCTATAACACTCGATACCGGGGTTTTGCCGGAAATATTTCTCTTGACAAACACCCGGGCTCTATATACTAGGCTGAAGTTTGGAGAGCCGGTCAGGGGCGTCTTCGTTCAACGCTGCCCACGGCTCTTTTTTGAGAAATAAAGGAGGTTTATCGTATGGTCTTCAATCTGCTTCTTTACGCCTCTCTCGCTGCCTTCGCCATCGGCATGATCTATAAAATTTCGACCTGGTTTTCCCGGGAAATCGGTATTTCGACAAAGGATATCTCAACGTCCGACAGGGTATCCGCGGCTGCGAAAGGGATTTCTGGTGTTATTTTCAGCGAGAAAGTTCTATTGCTTCTCAAGGCCTTTTTCCTCGATGTTTTATTGCAGCAAAGGATTCTCAAAGAGGATTTTCTCCGCTGGCTGATGCACATGTGCATCTATGCCGGTTTTATGCTGCTGCTGTTCATGCACGCCCTTGAGAACTTCATTTCCGAACCCCTGTTTTCAAGCTACTATTCAACGGTCAATCCGTTCTCGTTTTTGAGGGATCTGTTCGGGTTAATGGTGATTGCCGGCATCGGTATTGCCATATTCAGACGGTTCATTTTAAAGGTTCCCCGCCTGAAAACCAATGCCATGGATCACTATGCGATCCTGATCGTGGCCGTTATCCTGGTGTCCGGGGTATTTCTAAAAGGCGCGAAAATCAATTCTTACACCGAGTTTCAGCGGATGGTGTCTGATTACGGTGATCTGGAAGAAGGGTCCGAGGAGTTTACGGCGCTGGAGAGCTACTGGGTTCAGGACTATGGCGTGGTTTCCCCGAATGTAAAGGCCCCTTTTGATGAAGATGTGCTTGCCGAGGGCAAGGATTTCCACGAGGGGACCTGTATGGAATGTCACGCAAAGCCCCAGTGGGCGTTCACGGGTTATATCGCTGCCAGTGTGATGAAGCCGATGGCTTTGGCACTGGACAAGGCGGGCGCTTCCACCGTTCTGTGGTACATCCATTTCATCGCCTGTTTTATCGGTCTGGCCTACCTTCCTTTCAGTAAAATGTTCCACATGTTTTCAACACCCATGAGCCTTTTGGCCAACGCGGTCATGGAAAAGGAAACATCCGACCCCGCGAATATTATGACACGGCAGGTTATGGAACTGGACGCCTGCACGCACTGCGGCACCTGCAGCCTGCGATGCTCGGCCAATGCGGCGTACGATACCAAGGGCAACGAATACATCCTGCCGTCGGAAAAACTCATATTTTTGAAATGCCTGGCTGCCGGAAAGGACCTCAATCAGGAAGAATTATCCGCCATACAGGAAGGGGTTTACCTCTGCACCAACTGCGACCGGTGCACGGTGGTATGTCCGTCAGGGATCAATCTAAGAGAATTGTGGGTCAACGTAAGGGAAGATCTGGTTCAAAGAGGAACCCCGGAATTGCTGGTCCTTTCCCCGTTTTCTTTTTACCGAGGGTTGATTCGAGAGAGTTTCCCCGCAGACGATTACAGCAAACCGCTTGAAGGGGCAAACCAGGCTGTTGCCGGCGAGTTTGAAAAACTGATGGATAAAAGCACGCCGATATCCTTTGACGACAGAGACGTCGGCGAGCTGAGCCGGCTTCCCGGCGCCGGCACGTTTTCCTACTGTTTCGGCTGTCAAACCTGCACCACCGTATGTCCGGTGGTGGGCAGTTATGAGAATCCGCAGGAGGCACTCGGCCTGCTGCCCCATCAAATTATGAACTGTCTGGGAATGAGCCTCGTGGAAATGGCTTCCGGCCCGAAGATGCTCTGGGATTGCGTGACCTGCTATCAATGCCAGGAGCACTGTCCGCAGACCGTAGAGGTTACGGATATTCTCTTTCAGTTGAAGAATCTTGCCGTGGAGAATGCGATGAAGGCCGCCAAGGAGAGCCCTGCTGTTCAGGTCCCTGAAGAAGCCTCTGATACCGAGGCTGCCGCAGAAGACGCTGAAGAACAGGAAGCGGTTGTCGAGCAGCCAGCCGAGTAAGAGACCATCTTACCGAAGGAATCTCGGCACCAATATTTTAAATCTCGTGTTAAAGATTCACTGTAAACGGCAAAAAAATAAGATAGGAACAAGATTATGAAATATGCATTGTTCTTGGGTTGTAACATCCCCGCTCGTGTTGAGCAGTATGATACGTCGGCCAGGGCGGTTTTGAGACAGGTCGATGTGCAGCTGACGGATATCCGCGAATTTAACTGCTGCGGATATCCCATGAGAAATGCGGACCAGAAGGCATTTCTCTTTTCTTCAGCCGTTAATCTTGCTTTGGCTGAAAAGGCGGGCCTTGATATCATGACCCTGTGTAAATGCTGCTTTGGCAGTTTGAAGGAGGCAGCGCACGTATTGCAGGGAGATGAGGATCTGCAGGCTGAGATAAACAGAATGCTTGCGGACAGGGGCCTGAAATATAACGGCAACACCCAGATCAAACACTTCCTTTCCGTACTGTATCATGACGTAGGGATGGATACGTTGAAGAGCAAGATATCCGCACCGTATAAAGGTTTTAAAATTGCAACCCATTACGGCTGTCATGCCCTGCGCCCGAGCAAGGTTACCCAGTTCGACGATCCTGTGGCGCCGAGCTTGTTTGATAAACTGGTGGAGATCACCGGTGCCAAGAGTGTGGATTGGAATAGCAAGCTGGAGTGCTGCGGTGCCCCGGTGCTGGGTGTCAATGACGATCTCTCGACGACGCTGACCGAGAGAAAACTTTCGGACGGGAAAAAGGCGGGTGCCGATTATCTCTGTTCAGCATGTCCATACTGTCACCTGCAGTTTGACACGGTACAGGAGATGATGGTTTCCAACAACGGAAATGATCCGCTGGCGTCCATTCTGTATCCCCAGCTGCTCGGGTTGAGTATGGGAATCGACGAAAAGACATTGGGAATCGAGATGAACAGGCTCGATATCAGTGGTGTTACATCTTTTTATGACGCAGGAGAAGAAAATGCCGAATGATAAAACAGGCGCTGTGATGGTGGTCGGCGGTGGAATTACCGGGATGCAGGCGGCATTGGATCTGGCCGATTCCGGTTTTTATGTATATCTGGTCGAGAAGTCCAGTTCCATTGGCGGGATGATGTCTCAACTGGACAAGACCTTTCCCACCAATGACTGTGCCATGTGAATTATCTCCCCCAAACTGGTCGAGGTCGGCCGGCACATCAATATTGAGTTGCTTACCCTGTCTGAAGTCACCGGTATTTCCGGAGAAGAAGGAAATTTTGAAGTCAAAGTGACGCAACATCCACGCTATGTGGACATGGAGAAGTGCATTGCCTGCGGCCTGTGTGCCGAGAAATGCCCCAAAAAAATACCCAATACCTATGACGGCAGCCTGAGCAAGCGCAAATCCATTTATGTGGAGTATGCCCAGGCCGTGCCGTTGAAGTATGTCATCGATCCCGCGAGCTGTATCTATTTTATCAAGGGCAAGTGCAAGGCCTGCGAAAAGCTCTGCCCCAGCGATGCCATAAAATTCGACGACGAGAAAAAGGAGATCGCCCTGAAGGTGGGTGCAGTGGTTTTGTCCCAGGGCAGCAAGGCGTTCGATCCCGCGGTTCACGACACATTCGGCTATAAAAAACACCCCAATATTGTGACCAGTCTGGAGTTCGAACGCATTCTCTCAGCCTCAGGGCCGTATGGCGGGCATCTGGTTCGGCCCTCTGATAAAGAAGAACCTGAAAAAATCGCCTGGCTGCAATGTATCGGATCCCGTGATGAGCATCTGGGCGCCCAGGGATACTGTTCGGCGGTGTGCTGTACGTATGCCATCAAAGAAGCCATGCTGGCCAAGGAACATGCCAGCGGGGATCTGGACACGGCCATTTTTTACATCGATATTCGTACCTTCGGTAAAGATTTTGAGCGGTACTATAACCGGGCGAAAGATGAGCTGGGGGTCCGGTTTGTCAAATCGAAGATCACCAATATTGCACCGGTTGACGGCACCGGAAAACACCTCATCCGGTATGTGGACGGGGCCGGGAAACGGATTGAGGAAGCATTTGATATCGTGGTTCTTTCCGTAGGGCTCATGGCAACCCCGGAAGGTACGGAGCTGGCCAAAAAATTGGGTGTAGAACTGGACCCATACAGCTTTGCCAGCACCAGCAGCTTTGAACCGGTGGCCAGTTCAACCCCCGGCATTTATGTCTGCGGTGCTTTTCAGGCGCCCAAGGATATTCCGTCTTCGGTTATCGATTCCAGTGCGGCGGCGGGTGTTGTCGGAAGCCGGCTCTCTGATGCCCGATGGTCCCTGACCCAGACCAAAGAAATTCCTGAGGAGATCGACGTTCGCGGTCAACCTCCCCGGATCGGTGTTTTTGTGTGCCGATGCGGAACCAATATTGCCGGCATTGTCGACGTTCCGGCAGTGGTGGAGTTCGCGAAAACGTTGCCCGGTGTGGCCTATGCCCAGGAAAATATGTTCAGTTGCTCCCAGGATACCCAGGACACGATGACCCAGGTGATCAAAGAGCATCAGCTGAACCGGGTTGTTGTAGCGGCCTGCACCCCCAAGACCCACGAGCCCCTTTTCCAGGAGACACTCATCAACGGCGGGGTCAATAAATATCTGTTCGAGATGGCCAACATCCGGAACCAGTGCTCCTGGGTTCACAAAAATAATCCGGAGTGGGCCACGAAAAAAGCAAAAGACATGGTCCGTATGGGCGCAGCCAAGGCAGCGCTTCTCGAGCCCCTGACCGAATCGGATATGGCGGTTACCCAGGCCGCCCTTGTTATCGGCGGTGGTGTTGCGGGCATGGCGGCAGCCAAAAACCTGTCAGGACAGGGATATAAAACGTATCTGGTTGAAAAGGCCGACGTGCTGGGCGGACAGGCGCGCCACCTTCATGAGACCTGGCGCGGGGAAGATATTCAGCAGTATTTAAGCGGGTTGATCGATTCGATACAGTCCGACCCGAACATAGAGGTGTTCTTAAATTCCCGGATACAGATGGTCGACGGTTTTGTGGGAAATTTTAAAACCACGATCCTGAAAGACGGGACGCAGACCGTTCTGGAACACGGGGTGACCCTCATTGCATCCGGCGCGGCGGAACTCAAAACGGATCAGTATTTATACGGCCAGGACTCCCGTGTGGTTACCGGTTTGGAGCTGCAGCAGCGGTTTGTCGATAAGGACCCGACACTGGAGCAAATCAAAACAGCCGTTTTTATCCAATGTGTCGGTTCGCGGATTCCCGAGCGCCCTTACTGCTCGAAGGTCTGCTGCACGCAATCCATCAAGAGCGCTCTGAAACTCAAAGAGCTCGAACCTGAAACGGACGTTGTTGTCCTGTACAGGGATTTGCGCCCCTATGGGCTGCGGGAGGATCTCTACCGGCAGGCGCGTTCAAAGGGGATTGTATTTGTCCGGTACGATTTTGCCGAAGCGTTGGATGTTGCGACAGACGCGGAGGATCTCCGGGTAACCTTTACCGACCGGGTGCTCGGAAGACAGATGGAGATTCGGCCGGATCTGCTGGTTTTATCTTCTGCCATCGTTCCGGACAAGGAAACACCGCTGGCACAGTATTACAAGGTGCCGTTGAATGCGGATGGTTTTTTTGCGGAAGCCCACGTCAAGCTCCGGCCGGTCGATTTTGCAACAGACGGTGTCTTCGTTTGCGGAATTGCGCATGCTCCCAAATCTATTGACGAATCCATTACTCAGGCCCAGGCTGCAGCGGCAAGAGCCGTTACGGTCCTGGCAAAGAAAAATATTAAACTGGGCGGCATCATTTCTCAGATTATACCGGAGCTGTGTTCCGGATGCCTGGGATGTGTCAATGTCTGCCCCTTTGGCGCCATCACCTTTGATAGTGATAAATTTGTCGCTGAAGTGAATCCGGCGCTGTGCAAGGGTTGCGGCGCCTGTTCAGCAGCATGCCCCTCAGAGGCACCGGCCCTGATGGGATTTGACAACAATCAACTGTACGCCCAAATTAAGAGTGCGTTGAGCTTTTAATCCATCTAAAAGGAGAGTAAGGTGAAAGAGGATAATTTTGAGCCGAAAATCATTGCTTTTATGTGCAACTGGTGTGCCTATGGTGCAGCGGATCTGGCGGGAGTGAGCCGTTTGGAGTATCCGCCCAATATCCGGCCTATCCGTGTCATGTGCTCGGCAACCGTGTCACCGCACCACATCCTGAGGGCTTTTCAAAGTGGCGCCGACGCCGTCCTGGTGGGCGGGTGACATGTCGGCGATTGCCATTACCTGTACGGTAATTTCATGACGATTAAGCGGATGACGTTTTTACAGGAACTCCTGGGGTTCATGGGCCTGGAAGACCGTCTGCACCTGGACTGGATATCCTCGGCCGAGGCTCAGAAGTTTGTCCAGGTGGTCACGGATTTCACAGAAAAAATCAAGGCCATGGGACCGAGCCCATTGACAGGGGCGCTTGACCTTTCAGCCGTCGAAAGCGCATGCGAGGCGGAGATAGAAGCCAAGAGCCCAGAAGTCCAGAGCGTAGAGGGAGGATAATATGGAAGAACAGATGAGCAAGTTTCTTGAACCTTTCACTACCACCGACAGCGAAGCCAGCACCTTTGAAAGCATGCAAGAACAGGTGAAAGAGTGGCTTGAGCAGGGTAAAGTGGACCTGTTTTTAGGGTATAAAATGATTCAGGGACACCCTTTGCCCCATTTCTTTTCCAAGGAGAATATCGATGAGGTTGATGATCTGATCGTCGGTCTTGCCCGGTATTCGCTTGAAAAGATCGCCACAAAGATCGCCGCCGAAAAACCGGACATGAAGGTCGGACTTCTGGCGCGTGATTGCAACCAGCGGGCGCTGAATGTGCTGTATGTCTGGAACCAGCTGAATCCCGACAATGTGGAAACCATTAATGTAAACTGCTGTCCATCCAAACTGAAAAAAAGTGCGGATTGTTCTTATCTTGAACCTGAAAAAGCGGCGACGGTGAAAAAGGAAATCGGCATCGACAACAACATGGACGTTGAAGATGCTGAAGCCTTTGGCGCGGAAGAACGGTTCAAGCGATGGAAGTACGAGTTCGACAAGTGCATCAAATGCTACGGATGCAGAGATATCTGCCCGGTTTGCTTTTGCAAGGAGTGCGGTCTGGAACACCCGGAACTCATCCGTACCGGCAGTCTTCCCCCTGAAAATCCCATCTTTCACCTGGTCAGAGCCGTGCATATGGGCGGTCGGTGTATCGATTGCGGTTTGTGCGAGGATGCCTGCCCGGCAGATATTCCATTGCGGCTGCTGTACAGAAAAGTCAACGGTATCGTGGAAGGAGAATTTGGCTATGAAACCGGAACCCATTCCGGGCAATCCCCGTTTAACCTGCTGGGGGATGAAGTAACCCTAGAGATCAAACCGCTATAACTGTTCAGGTGAACAGTTAAGTGACGGTGAAATAATAGAGATGACTCAACCCAAAATTTTAACATATTCCAAGGAGCAATAGGCATGGATTATAAAATCATTCCTTCGGTTTGTTCATATTGCGGATGCGGTTGCGGTGTCCTTTTTCAGGTGTATGAAGGGAAACTCACCGACACGATGCCGATGAAGACCCACCCGGTGAATGAGGGAAAACTTTGTATCAAGGGTTGGAACCTGCATGAACACGTGGTGAGCGACAAGCGCTTGAAAACTCCCATGATAAAGAAAAACGGGGGACTTCAGGAAACCACCTGGGACGAAGCCATCCAGACTACCGCAAACAAGCTCAAAGAGATTGTTCAGGCGCACGGTCCGGACAGCGTCGGCGTGCTCGCGTCTGCAAAGATTACCAATGAAGAGAATTATCTGGTCCAGAAGTTTGCCAGAGCGGTGATCGGCACCAACAATGTCGACCACTGCGCACGGCTCTGACATTCCTCTACTGTGGTCGGTCTGGCCGCAGCATTTGGCAGTGGCGCCATGACAAACTCCATTGCGGAAATCGAAGACGCCGCGTGTATCTTCATTACCGGTTCAAACACCACAGCATGCCACCCGCTCATTGCCCGGCGTGTTTACCGGGCCAAAGAGAAAGGGGCCAAGCTCATTGTGGCCGACCCGAGAACCATTCAACTGTCCCGGTTCGCGGATGTTGCCGTTACTCAGCGGTTGGGAAGTGATGTGGCCATGCTCAACGGCATGATGCATATCATCCTTAAAAACGGCTGGCATGACAAAACGTATGTAGAAGAAAGGACCGAAGAGTTTGACGCATTCAAAGCGGCTGTTGAGAATTACACGCCGGATAAAGTTGAAGCGATTACCGACATTGCGCAGGCGGATCTGGAAAAGATGGCTGAACTGTATGCCACAAATTCGCCGGCGGCACTGCTTTATGCCATGGGCATCACCCAGCACACCACCGGTGTGGATAATGTTAAGAGCTGTTGCAACCTTGCCATGCTTTGCGGAAACGTGGGCGTCAAAAGTGGTGGCGTCAACCCGCTTCGGGGGCAGAATAATGTTCAGGGCGCCTGCGACATGGGCGGCCTGCCGAATGTTTTTCCCGCCTACCAGCCGGTAACCGTTGAAGCCAACACCGAGAAATTTACCAATGCATGGGGAAAACCGCTTTCGGACAAGATAGGTTATACCATTACCGATATGATTCAAGCCATGATCGATGGCAAGCTGAAGGCACTTTACGTGGTCGGTGAAAATCCGAAACTGAGTGATCCGGACCAGAACCATCTGGACAAGGCCCTTGACAAACTCGACATTCTGATTTGCCAGGACATTTTTCTGACCGAGACAGCGGAAAGAGCCGATGTGGTCCTCCCGGGAGTTTCCGTTGCCGAAAAGAACGGTACGTTTACCAATACCGAGCGCCGCTGCATGAAGGTCAACCAAGCAATAGAACCTTTAGGAGACGCACTGCAGGACTGGGAAATTACCTCCAGACTCGCCACGGCCATGGGCTATGAGATGAAATATGAAAATCCGGAGGAGATCTTTAAGGAAATCACAACCCTGACCCCGAGTTACGGCGGCATGACCTATGAACGGCTGGGGCTTGACGGACTCCAGTGGCCCTGCCCGAACGCCGAACATCCGGGAACCCAGTTTTTGCACAAAGACCAGTTCACCCGGGGAAAAGGACTTTTCCATGCCATCGAGTATCTCGATCCTGCCGAGATGCCGGACGATGAATATCCGTTCTTTATGACCACCGGGCGAATGTTTGTCCATTACCATACCGGTACAATGACGCGAAACTCACCCCGTCTGGCCGACGAGCAGAAAACCGGATATGTGGAAATCAATCCAAAGGATGCCAAAACCCTGGACGTCAAGGATGGTGACACGGTTAAACTCACCACTCGCAGGGGTGAGATCGAAGCGCCGACCAGGGTAAGCAATAACGTGAAGCCCGGCCTGGTTTTTGTGCCGTTTCATTTTGCCGAGAATCCGGCGAATGTGCTGACCAATTCGGCCTTTGACCCGATCGCCAAGATTCCGGAATACAAGGTTTGCGCGGTGAAAATCGAGAAAGCCGCCTGATACCCGGATTTTTTACCGGGTTTAACATAAGAGACCTTTGAAGAGCCGAGTCTTCTTCAAAGGTCTCTCTTTTTGTTGGAAGGATGCTCAAAGCGATAGAAGCTGTTTCAAAACCTCCCGTTCGCCTAGGCTTCACTCTGAGGTTTTGAAACCACTTCTAATAAAATCGTTGGAGAACAAACACTTGGACCCTTTAACCCTTGGATCCTCGAACCCTTGGGTTCAACAAAATGAGGGAAGAACCTTTTAAGTTAACTTATCAATTATACAATGACTGAACCTAAAGACGGAAACAAGGACCTTCCTTTTTTAGCGGTTGTCTTTGCCATGCTGCTGTGTGCCCTTTTCGGGGCCAACGCGGTGGCCATTAAGATCAGCCTGTCCGGCATCGGTGTTTTTACCACAGCCGGAATCCGTTTCGGCATTGCCTCGATCGCGATCTCCCTTTGGGCCAAGACAACCCGGAGGTCTTTTGCGATCAAAAAAGGACAGGCATATCAGCTTCTGTTCATCTCAATGGTTTTTACGGTTCAGTTGTCCCTGTTCTACTTCGGCCTCAGCAAGACTCTGGCTTCCCGCGGCATCCTGCTGGTCAATCTTCAACCCTTTTTTATCCTACTTCTGGCACACTATTTCATTCCAGGAGACCGGATCACAACACGGAAGGTCCTGGGGATGATTCTGGGGTTTACCGGCGTGGTGTTCGTGTTTCTGGAAAAGAGAGGAGTTTCATCCGATTTTCATGTCGGTGATTTGATTATCATTTCAGCGGCATTTCTGTGGGCGGGCAACGCAGTTTACACAAAACGGATCATAGAAAATTTTGACCCGTTTCATTTTGTTCTTTATCCCATGGTCTTTTCGGTGCCGTTCTTTTTTCTGGAAGGATTTTTGTGGGACGGCACCATGATCTCTTATGTTGATGCCAGAATTCTGGGTTCTCTGGTGTACCAGAGCCTGGTAACCGCTTCTTTCGGTTTCGTCGCCTGGATGACCCTTTTGCAGAAATACGGCGCCGTTTCACTCCATTCTTTTATTTTTGTCATGCCGGTATCCGGCGTGCTGCTGGGGGGATTGATGCTGGGAGAACCGATGACGCACTATATTTTGCTGGCCATGCTTTTTATTGTTTCGGGGATTTTAGTTGTCCATCTCAAACAAAAAAAGTTCCCGCCGGTATTTCCCATCGGGAAAAACGTTTAATCCAGGGCTGATTTTCATTGTCCGCCCTGCCTCTTCGGTCGATGCCCCGTGAATTTTTTCGTACGCCCAGACGCTTGAGCCTGTTTAAAAAAGGTGTCAAAAAAATTAGAATGAAATCAAAGTATTGGAGAATAAAGAAAGTGTCGTCAGGGTTTAGAATAATAATTAGAATGATAATTTGAATTATTCATTGACAAGAAATAAAAAGTCCTTGTACATAATCAGATTGTCACTTTTTAGGATCGATAAAAACAAAAAGTAGACCGTTACATCCGGTTCGGATATCGCTTTTTATTTTTGGTTTTTGAAATAGAGATAAGCGTTTTCTATGCCATCAAGAAGTCAGGAAATTTCTTGCTTTTTTGCCGGCACGGATGATGTTCGGCTTGACATTTGTGCTACACAGTAGTACTTCATGGGCGGGGATAAAACGTGATATCTGTTTGATTTGAACGCCTTAAAAGTATGTTTATCATTTCGTTGTTATTGATATTCCATAATTTTTACCAAGGAGCAGAAAATGCCAGAGAATAAAACAGGCGCTGTGATGGTGGTTGGCGGCGGCATTACCGGAATGCAAACGGCCTTGGATCTGGCCGATTCCGGTTTTTACGTTTACCTTGTTGAAAAATCCGGTTCCATCGGCGGGGTGATGTCCCAGCTGGACAAGACTTTTCCCACCAATGACTGTGCCATGTGAATTATCGGCCCCAAACTGGTCGAGGTCGGCCGGCACATGAACATTGAAATAATTACGTATGCAGATCTTGAAGCCGTAGAAGGATCTGCCGGTAACTTTAAGGTAAAAGTAAAAAAACGCGCCCGCAGTATTGATATGGATCTCTGCACAGGCTGCGGGCTCTGTGTTGAGAACTGTCCTGTCACCACCATACCGGGATAACACCATTTTGATTCGTTCTAATTCAGTTCAACAGAGCAAGAGGACAAACATATGAGTGAGGCAACCCCACAGAAAAGCAAACCATCAGCAGAGACAAATGATGTTGAAATCGATTATATGGAGCTTGACAGGATCATCGAGGAAGATTTCGGCAATGACAAAGAAAATCTGATCATGATCATTCAGGCGATTCAGCGGCGATACAACTACCTTCCCAAGCCCGCGCTGACGTATCTTGCCACCAGCATCGGTGTTCCGTTAAGCCAAATTTACGGTGTCGCAACCTTTTACAGCTCTTTCAGCCTGGAACCCAGAGGCAGAAACATCGTCTCCATCTGCCTTGGTACAGCCTGCCATGTCAGGGGCGGAGAGAGAGTCAAGGAGAGAATTGAAGAGTCCTTGAGCATCGGTGACGGAGAGACCACAAAAGACATGCGATTCACTTTCGAATCCGTGCGGTGCATCGGTTGCTGCAGTCTCGGTCCGGTGGTCAAAATCAACGAGGACACCCACGGGAACATATCTTCAGACCAGGTGGTTAACATTCTGGAAACATATGAATAAAACTCAAATTCAAGGCAAGAAACAATGAAAATTGCGTCCATAAAAGACCTCGAATCTATCAGTTCCGAATACAGCAAAAAACTCTATTACCCTGAAACCATCAAGGTGAATATCGGGATGGCTTCGTGCGGTATTGCAGCCGGTGCCAGAGCGGCGCTCGAAAAGGCGATACAGGAATACCCGGGTGACAATGGTATCCGCATCGGACAGACCGGCTGTATCGGATTTTGTGAAGAAGAACCGCTGGTGGAAATACTCGGCGCCGGCAAGCCGCGCGTCATGTATAAAAAGATTACCGAGGACAAGATCCTGGATGCTCTCGGGGACTATACCGAAGGCATTTTTAAAAAAAAGCTGATTTTAGGGCAGATGCGCGATCCGCGATCTTTGCTGGAAAACGACATTCTGAACCCGGTTGCCGATGTAGCGCCGCTGGAAGGGATTCCTTTTCTGGAGGATATCCCCTTTTATCACAAACAGGTCAAGGTTGCCCTGAGAAATTGCGGCTACATCGATCCGGACAGTATTGAAGAATACATCGCCAGAGACGGGTATTTTGCTTTTATCAACGCGCTCAACAATATGGAACCCAAGGAGATCATAAAGGCGATCAAGGATTCGGGATTAAGAGGTCGCGGCGGCGGCGGCTTCCCGGCCGGGGTCAAATGGGAAACCTGTGCTAAGCATGAAGGAAACAGATATATCATTTGCAATGCCGACGAAGGTGACCCGGGTGCCTATATGGACCGCAGCATTCTGGAAGGAGACCCGCACAGCGTTCTCGAGGGTATGCTGATCGCGGCATTGGCCATCGGATCGAACCATGGCTTTATATATGTTCGTAATGAGTATCCCCTGGCCGTAAAACGCCTGGTTACGGCCATCAAAGCGGCTGAAGGATACGGCTTGCTGGGTGACAACATAGCGGGTTCTGATTTTAGTTTTAACGTCAAGATATCGACCGGCGCAGGCGCTTTTATCTGCGGTGAGTCGACGGCATTGATGGCCTCTCTGGAAGGTCAGGTAGGGCGTCCCAGGGCCAAGTATGTGCATACCGTGGAAAAAGGTTTTAGGCAGCAACCGTCCAATCTCAATAACGTGGAAACGTACGCGAACGTCCCGGTGATCATGTCTAAAGGCGCTGAAAACTACGCCAAGATGGGCACGGAACACAGCAAGGGGACAAAAGTTTTCAGCCTCGTGGGCAAGATTAAAAATACGGGTCTTGTGGAAGTGCCCATGGGGGTTTCGCTGAAGGATATTGTTTTCGACATCGGGGGCGGTGTACCCAAAAAAAAGAAATTCAAAGCGGTTCAGACCGGTGGGCCCTCCGGCGGCTGTATTCCGGAGCAGTTTCTGGATCTGGGTGTTGATTTTGACGAACTGACCAAGGTCGGTTCTATGATGGGCTCCGGCGGCATGATTGTTATGGATCAGGACACCTGCATGGTTGACCTGGCCCGCTATTTTGTCGACTTTCTTAAAGAAGAATCCTGCGGTCAATGCAATCCGTGCCGGGAAGGTGTCAAAAGGATGCTGGAAATCCTGACCGATATCTGCGCAGGTGACGGAAAAGAGGGCGACATCGAACTGCTGGAAGAAGTGGGCGGCATGGTCCAGAAGTTTTCCCTCTGCGGACTGGGGACTTCGGCCCCGAATCCGGTGCTGACCACCATTCTCTATTTCCGTGACGAGTACGAGACCCATATAAAAAATAAAAAATGTCCGGCCGGTGTCTGCAAGAATCTTTTTTATTACGAAATTGACCCGGAGGCCTGCACCGGTTGTATGCTGTGCGCCAAAAAATGTCCGGAGCAGATTATCACCGGTGAAAAGAAAAAACCCCACACACTGGATCAGGATAAATGTATCAAATGCGGTATCTGTTACGAGGCGTGCAAGTTTGACGCTGTGCGCGTCAAGTAACCCCATTTGCCATAGAAAGCATGATTTTGAACATAAAAAGGTAACCCCATGATCAACTTCACACTTAACGGAAAAACGGTTCAGGCGGAAGAAGGAGAATATCTCCTTCAGGTCGCTGAACGGCACGGTGTCGAAATTCCGACACTCTGTTACCACAAGGCATTGGAACCGGCAGGCATGTGCCGTCTGTGTACGGTGGAAATGATTTACCGTGGACGATCCCGTTTCGTCACCGCCTGCAACTATCCGGTCTGGGACGGGATGGAAATAAAAACAGACTCCGAGGCGGTTCACAAGGGTCGAAAACTCATCGTCGAACTGCTGCTTGCCCGCTGCCCGGAAGTTCCGTTGCTGAACAAGCTGGCAGAACAATACGGTATCGCCGAACCCCGTTTCACAAAAGGAGACGACACCTGTATCCTTTGCGGGCTCTGCACCCGCATTTGCGAACGGATGGGACAAAGCGCCATCGGTCTGACCGGCCGGGGCGTGGACATGGAAGTGGACACCCCTTTTCTCGAACATACCGATGCCTGTTTGAGCTGCGGGGCCTGCGCTTTTGTATGTCCGACCGGGCATATCACCGTGGAGAAGATTCAGGCAGAGGTTTCAAAACACGATTTAAAACAGATCCCATCCGAATACGACAAAGGGTTGAAAGGACGCAAGCCGGTGTATGTTCCTTACGCCCAGGCCGTTCCCAACACGCCGGTCATCGACCGGGCCCGGTGTGTACATTTTAAAACTGGCGGGTGCAAGGTCTGCACCGAGTTCTGCGCCGTAAATGCCATCGATCACACCCAGGAAGATGAAGTCGTGGAATTTGACGTGGGCGCCATTATACTGGCTCCCGGTTCCGAGATCTACGACCCTTCAATATACGACACCTTTAGTTATACAAAACATCCGAATGTGGTTACATCCGCGGAATTCGAACGGATCCTCTCGGCCTCCGGACCCTATGGGGGTCACCTGGTCCGGCCCTCGGACCACAAAGAGCCGGAAAAGATTGCCTGGCTCCAGTGCATCGGATCCCGGGATGAACATCCGGGCGCCAAGGGCTACTGCTCCGGCGTCTGCTGCACGTACGCCATAAAGGAGGCCATGCTGGCCAAAGAACACAGCAGCGGCGATTTGGACACAGCCATCTTCTATATCGACATCCGCACCCACGGGAAAGACTTTGAGCGTTATTATAACCGTGCAAAGGACGAAATGGGGGTTCGTTTCGTCAAATCCAAAATCACCCATGTTAAACCTGTTGACGGTACGGGAAAACATTCCCTCTGTTATGTGGACGAATCCGGCAGAAGGATCGAAGAAGAATTCGACATCGTGGTTTTGTCTGTCGGCTTTGCGGGCTTCAAGGGCGCATCGGACATGGCCCGAAAACTGGGCATCGAGCTGAATCACCACGAACATCCTGTTACGGGCAGCTTTACGCCGGTTCAGGCCTCCAAACCCGGGATTTTCGTGTGCGGCACCTTTGAAAGCCCCAAGGACATTCCCCAGTCGGTCATGGAGTCGAGCGCCTCTGCGGCCATGGCCCAGAGTGAATTGGCCGAGGTTCGCGATTCATTGACTCGGACCAAAGAAATTCCCGAAGAGATCGATGTTCAAGGAGAGCCGCCCAGAGTGGGTGTGTTTGTCTGCCGGTGCGGTACGAATATCGCCGGTTTTCTGGAGGTCCCGGATGTGGTCGAGTACGCTAAAACCCTTCCCAATGTGGTCTATGCGGAGGAGAATCTCTTCAGCTGTTCCCAGGACAGCCAGGAAGCCATCACCGAAGTCATTAAAGCGCAAAAGCTGAACCGGGTTGTCGTGGCGGCCTGCACGCCGCGCACCCACGAACCGCTCTTCCAGGAAACGGTGCTCAATGCAGGCGTCAACAAATACCTGTTTGAAATGGCCAATATTCGCAACCAGTGCTCCTGGGTACACAAAAACGACAGGGCGGCCGCCACGACCAAGGCAAAAGATCTTGTCCGGATGGGGGTATCCAAAGCAAGCCTGCTGGAATCGCTAACCGAACCTGAAATAGATATGACACAGTCCGCGCTCGTCATCGGCGGCGGCATTTCCGGGATGACGGCCGCGAAAAACATGGCCGAGCAGGGATATATGACGTATCTCGTCGAGAAAAACGATGTTCTGGGAGGACAGGCCCTGAACCTTTATGAGACGTGGCAGGGTGAAGATGTTCAGAAAAGCCTGGCCGCGCTGATCAGGGGAGTGGAATCCGAAAAGAACATCGAAGTCCTGAAGAACACCGAAGTTAAAAAGGTGGACGGGTTTGTCGGCAATTTCCAGACTATCGTTGATGCTGACGGAAAAGAACGCGTGTTGGAGCACGGCGTGGCGATTATCGCCACCGGTGCAGCAGAACTGAAACCGGATCAATACCTGTACGGCGAAGACCCCCGGGTGTTGACCGGTCTGGAACTGGATCGAAAATTTATCGACGGAAATCTGCCGACAGATAAAATAAGATCGGCTGTTTTCATACAGTGTGTCGGCTCGCGAATCGAGGAAAGACCCTACTGTTCCAAGGTGTGCTGCACGCACTCGGTAAAAAGCGCAATTAAACTCAAAGAAATGAAACCTGATATGGATGTCTCCATCGTTTACAGGGACATGCGCACATACGGATTGCGTGAGGATCTGTACCGGGCGGCAAGGCGCAAAGGGGTTGTCTTTCTCCGATATGACTTTGACAAAGGGATAACCGTTATCGGAGAAAATACCGGGCTTCAAGTCCGATGCACCAGCCATGTGCTTCAACGTGAAATTGAGATAAATACGGACCTGCTGATCCTGGCCGCCGCCGTTGTGACGCCCGAGGAGAACCCCATTGCCACGCTGTTCAAG
The DNA here is from genome assembly GCA_042573625.1 of Thermodesulfobacteriota bacterium. Classification (GTDB taxonomy): domain Bacteria; phylum Desulfobacterota; class Desulfobacteria; order Desulfobacterales; family UBA11574; genus JBHPCZ01. The sequence continues at coordinate 227 of JBHPCZ010000043.1, read as the reverse complement.
GTGCCGGTGAATGCCGACGGTTTTTTTGTGGAGGCGCACGTCAAACTCCAGCCCATCGATTTTGCAACAAAGGGTGTGTTTGTCTGCGGCATGGCCCATTCGCCGAAACCGGTGGATGAAGCCGTTGCCCAGGGACTGGGTGCGGCGTCCCGGGCGGCCACCTTTCTGTCCAAAGACAAGATCTTCGGCAACGCCATTGTCTCGGGTATCGATTCGGATCTTTGCAG
>JBHPCZ010000042.1:0-25360 GCA_042573625.1 Thermodesulfobacteriota bacterium | reverse complement strand
TGTTTCCGGTTATGGGTGCGTTGTAACGAATCCAAATAAAAGCGTTTGACCTCATCGTCGACTTTCATTGCAGCCATAAACGCCCGATAGCTTAATGCCTTTAGCTCGCCGATGCCGGATGGATCGATGCGTTAGAAAACCCAGCGGTTTTCCATCACTGCTTCGAGCGGTGATGGATAAACGGCAGTATTTCCAGGGGGAATGGATAAAAGGAGTGTATTATAATGCTTGAAAAGATGAAGGCTCTGATCAGGGTAAAAGATATTTGTGTGCTCTCAACGGTATCCCAAGATGCTACACCCCATTGCTCTCTGATGGCATATGTTGCCGACGAAGAATGCCGCGAAATTTACATGACGACCCACAGCTCAACCATGAAATATCAAAATCTTCTGCATAACCCTGCTGTCAGTCTGCTCATCGATTCCAGAGAATTGACACCCCGTCAACAGGCCCAGGCGCTGACAGTAAGCGGCATCTTTCAACCTATAGACGACAAAAACAAGAAAGAACGTGTTGAAGCCCGGCTGTTAAGGCGACACCCTCATCTCAAAGAATTCACCAAGAATCCGGACACCGCCCTGATATGCATCAAGGTCAAATCGTTTCTGCTCTTAGACGGTCTGACCGATTCTCACTTTGTGAATCTGAAAGAGATGTAACCCCTGAAGGATCTATTCTGCGTCGCCAACCAGCGGCCGTTCTTTCTCCAGCTTAAAATAGACCAGAAACCTGGCTTCCCGGCGATCCTGATCGGAAGGATAGCCTCGCCGGCTGAGAGAATCGATCAAGTCGGAATCCTGCTCTTCTCGAGTTTTGGTCAGGTAGAGTCTTTTCCCGTTGTATCCCGGACCGTCCTCTCTGAACAGATAAACCGCGCTCGAATTCGATTCAATGTTCTGGTGGGTCAACCGGTCCCGCATGATAAACGCCAGAGACCCGTCTGCCATAACATGCGGCCTCGAGTAGATTGCGGCATTCACTTTTCCATGGTTGTCTGCCGTAGACAATACGCCCAAACCTTTTGTATTTTCGAAATATTCCTTAAGTTCCATAGCAACATCCCCAATAAGCTTTTGTAATGGTTTTTCTGACCATGCTGTAAACATGGCGACAATCAGTCAATTGTCAAGTCTGCGAAAATCGTTCGCGCTTTTCTTAACCTTTATTCAGTTCTGCTTAAACTCTACGGCCCCACACAGCATATATGGGATCTGAATAGCGTTTTTCGGGAAAATACTTGTCATCCCAGGGCCTTGGCAATCCTCTGAGAGAATACGTCTCCAGATTTTTAAAACAACCTGTTTTGTGAAAATATTCAAGTACGAGTCCCACCCGTTCAAAATCGTGGAGTTCCTCCCAAATCTGGATCGCCTTCGGGGCAAACCAGCGGTTTGAAAATATCACGATCAGCAAACCATCCGGTCGTAAGATGCGTCCAATCTCGTTGAAAACCGTTTCAGGATGAGTCAGATACTCAACCGAAACCGTACAAATCACCGCATCGAATTCCCCGGTTTCAAAAGGTAAAACAGGAATGTCATTCAAATCATGAACCACCCGATCGTTCAGGTCATCGTTTCTTTCCAGTTCTTTTCTGTTGAGGCCCAGGCCGGTCAGCTTTTCAAGCCGGAGATTTGAAGGAATGTGGGACTGCCAGCTGCTCATCAAATCCAGCACCCGCATGCCGTCTCTGAGAAATTGGCCGTACAGATCTTTTACCCCCTGAATTGCGGTATCATCGATATGCTGAACCAGCCTCGGTTGTTCATAGAAGATTCGGTCCGGACTTTCGTCTTTCCTTCTCAACGGATCGCCTGAAAAAAAGTCTGTCGGCCTGTTTTCCCACCGGGCCTGCATACCGGGACCGTCTGCAATGATCTCGGCCCAGTCATGGCACCGTCGCCCCCGTTCGGCCGCCTTGGTGCCGATATTTTTTATGGATGTTCGAAGTTGAATTTCTTCGTTTGCCAGTGGATGGTTAAAATCGACCTCCAGTTGACCGTTTTGGATGCCCACAAGGCGAAATGGATGAAAATTCTGCGGAAACACGCCGGCTACCCCATTAAGCAGACCCTTGGGGTAAAACCGACCGATTCGGGGTTCGATCGTCTTGCCCGGCATAAAATGCTGATTAAACTGGTTGCGTTTGACAACAAATGTTTCCCGAGGGTCGTACGTTGAAGTGATAACACCCGGTTCAAAATGGGCGGTCATCGTTTCACCAACGGTCTTTCCCGCAAGTTCCTTGAGCAAGGTCTCAGGCAGGCAGTCCCGCCACATGTTGAAACCTTGCGCTTCATAAATTTCCGTGTGCGTTACGCCAAAGCTTGTCCACCGCATCTCGAATTTTATGTTGGCCAGTGATTCTGGATTGATTTTTTTCATTTGTTTCACCTTTTCCGTTTTATTGGTTCTCATTAAATTGTAATTTAAGTCCGGAAACAGAGAATTCAACAAGGAAGAATACAGGCGCACATTGCAGACGGGATCGATATGGAAAAGACTCCCAAAAGACCGCTTGAATACGGGGACTGCTCAAAGATGGGTCCAATATGGAATAGAACCAATTTTTTCTTTTAATAATGACGGTTTATTGTTATATTAAAAACCATCTCAAAATTGCACCTGAGGCCCAATGGCTGCTTCGTCGGCCGAGGCTGTGCCATTGAATGTGATCTGCTATTTTTAAGATGGCTTCTGGCGGGTATTATCCTTGTACGATGCTGAATTCCAGCAAACTGAATATAATTAACTTAGCCGCGGCGACAGTGACAGCTCGGCAAGCGGCTTCGGCCCATTACCATCTTTATGAAAAACAACGTCTCCAGGTTTCTTTTTGACAAGCGCGACCACGAACTGATCCGGATCGTCAACGACGTTCTTCGCGGAAAAAACAGCACCAAATACGCCCGCCGTTTTTACTATCCATATTTTCACTCCCACGGCATTAAAGAGATGACTGAAACCCGGGGGTTCCGCATCGCCTATTCAATTGCCCATCTGCTGAGTTCCCTGGAGGTCGGCGGAATGGAAGACCGAGTCAATGCCCTGCGTTCCCTGCGCAGTGAGATACTGGACACGGCCGAAGGCCCGATGCCCAAAAACACTGCCAGGGTGTTGATGCAAATCATGAAGGACCTGGTGCGGGCTCATGGCGATTATCGAAAGCAGCTTCAACTGGCCCACGACTTCCGAACAACGGCCTCGGGGAAACCGCGCATTGTGCGTCGGCAGCTGAAGCGCTACCATCTGCTGGAAATGCCCGAAGAGTGGAATCAAATTGCCTTCGACGATCACGTACATGACGCCAACACCAAGGGGCGCAAGTCATCCACCCATCTTATCATGGACGCCTGGATAAAAGGCATCCGGCGTCTACGGGTAATCCACTACAACTACATCGAACCGCGGTTTGCGGCAGAGCTTATTGAAGCCGCCAGAATTCTGGACATCGACGTTCGAATCGGTATCGAATTTTACGCACGCTTTCGCGACAAATACGTGCAACTGATCTGGGTTCCCCGGGGATTTGCCGATGCGCAGGCATTCCTCTGCTTTCTTGCTGAATTGCCTGTCATGGAGACCATGGAACTCGGCCGAAAGGTTTCGTTGTACCAGCAGAAATATGTCCCGGCGCTGTTACAAAAATTTAACGACAGCCACAGACTTGAAATCAATCAGACCTATGGAATAGAGCTGCCGCCGATCAATAAGCAAGAATTTTTGACGTTTGTGGGCATCGGTCAGATGTCGAGATTGCATCTGGCGAAATTTATCCACAACCAGATGCTAAAAGTCCTGAAGGCAAAGACCGAACGATTGCGGTCGGAATTTACCTCGGCAAGCCCCGAACGATGCAGCGAAATTTCCCGCTGGATTGAATCGATGAACAGGCTGGATCTCGAATCCGTCATCGACGCCTATCTGGAGCCTGAAAAAAACCTTGAAATCAGTTATCCCGATGTGCCGGTCGATCTTCCCGATGCTCCGGAACTGTTGAGACTGTCTCCGCTTGAAATTTTAGGACGGCTTGCCGGTCTTCACACCGGATATCGGGCAACCCTGAATTTGACCCATCTGAAAGCCGAGGAAGTTTTAGAAATTCTTTACGACTGCCAGGGAATGATCACCCGCCTCGAGATCTTCAATCTTAAAGATCATGCCACAGGGAAGACCGCCCATATTGCCGAGATCAGCCGATTGCAGGAAGCGATCAACAAAGGCAGCGCGATACGTTTGAAACAAATCATTCGAGAAATCATTGAGCGACTCAAGCGATCGGAAGCCTCGGTCAATACCCAGCAGATAGATAAGCTGATCACGATTCTTTATGATATCGATATGTTAAAGTCCTATTACAAGGGAAAACCCCTCAAAGCGCGAATCGGAAGCGACTCCACGGGCAGATCCCCCAAGGTTCACGGAATGGGTCTGGTAATCCTGGAAACGCTGCCGAAAAGTGCGCAGCAACAGGTTCGACGGGATTGCGCTGCGGATCTTCGCGAAACCATTCCCATCAGAATCGACGCTTACAAATACACGATTTATGTTCCACAAAAAAACGACAGGCCCTTTGGCAAGATACTCGAAGGCCTTTCAACGATTCTGCCCGCTTTCAACGGGCCGGGGGAATCGCGCCGGGAAGGCTGGCAGGTCCAGGCCGCCTCCACCCGAATGGCCCATCCCGGCAATATCATCACCCTGGGCGGTGCTCAAAAGAAAATTATCAATGGCCTCTATCTAAAACCGCCGGAACACCGTGAAAGCCGCCAGCGATTTTCCTGGAGATATCTAAACTCCAACCTTAAAAACGTCCTCAAGGTGATCGTCGGATTTATTCCGGCGTTTCTGACCTTTGCCTTGACCAAAGACTGGTGGGTATTGGCCTATTTAGGGGCGTTTATCTGGTTCGGAATTACCGGATTGCGCAATATTCTTCAATCCGTTCTCGGTGGCGGCGGCTTTCGTCGTTCGCCGCTCTTGCACTGGAATGACTACATCAGCTGGACGCGCATCACGGACTCCCTGCTCTTCACCGGATTCTCCGTGCCGCTGCTGGATTATGTGGTAAAAACCGTTCTGCTGAACCGGGGGTTCGGCATCACAACGGAAACCCATCCGGTGCTGCTGTATACATTTATGGCGCTGGCCAACGGTATGTATCTGTCCAGCCACAATATTTTCCGGGGATTACCCAAAGGCGCGGTTTACGGTAACTTCTTCCGCAGCATCCTGTCGATTCCCATCGCCGTGGCGCTGAATTCCGTCATCGGCGGCATTCTGACCCTTTCCGGAACCACGGGCGTCAACGATATCCTGCAAAAGTGGGCGGCGATCATCTCCAAGGCCGCGTCGGATTTTGTTGCCGGTTTCATCGAAGGAACAGCCGACCGGTACAATAATATCCGGATGCGCTTTCATGAATATCAAAACAAATTCAGAGAGCTTTTTGATATTTATGCCCAACTGGAATTGCTCTACCCGGACGTGCAGACCTTCAAGATCCTGGAACACTCGCCCAACACAAGGAAAAGAGCGAATACAGAGGCGGAAGACCTGGAAAAAGTCATTATGATCCATGCGCTGGATATGCTGTACTTCTGGATGTATCAACCGCGTTCCCGAAGCGCGTTGAAACAATTCTCGAATACGCTTTCTGAAGATGAGCGATACATCCTTCTGACTTCCCAGTTCACCCTTCAACGGCACCGTGAAATCAGCCTGATGTTTATCGACAACATTCTGGGAACCAACTTTCAACGTCCCCTGTCGTTTTATCTCACGCGATACGAGGGGTACCTCGAGGACATCAAGCGCCTGGTGCTCGATCAAGAATTCGGCAACGCGAATACCGAAAACGGACGCGATGGCTCTGACAGCTCAGAAATTTCACCTCCGATCGCAATCGATTCGGCACTTGAGACAACCGCCGAATTGACCCGTCCGCTTGATCCTGCCTGTGTGATGGAGAAGCGAGACCACTACCCTGAAAAAAGTTAAAAATGATTCGATTCGGCCTGTGCTGTATTTTCAGAAAAGAACCGATTAAATTCCGGAGAACCACGGCCAAATATTTAAGCCAATTTGATCGAAAAAAACAATTGCATAATATTTCAGAAATTTGCGGCCACAACGCGCAATCTCTTCTTGACGCTTTAATATTCTGCAATCGACAGGGCATTAAGGATTTTCGGGTCAACAGCCAGATCCTGCCGCTGAAAACCCATCCTGATGTCGGTTACAAGATTGAAGAACTTCCCCATTATCGAAAAATCATAGATACGTTTCGAGAGTGTGGTGCGTTTTCCAGAAAAAACGACCTCAGAACCACCTTTCACCCGGACCAGTTCATTTTATTGTCTTCACCCAGCGAAGATGTGACCCGAAGATCTATCGAAGAACTGCAATACCAGGCAGAGGTAGCCGAATGGATCAACGCCGACGTGATCAACATTCACGGCGGTGGTGGGTATGGAAACAAAACCGAGGCCTTGCAACGGCTCGTGTCACAGATCAAAAAGCTGCCCGATTCAGTTCGAACCCGTCTGACCCTGGAAAACGACGACCGGGTGTATACCCCGAAAGATCTTTTGCCCGTATGCGTGGAGACAGGCATGCCCCTGGTGTATGATGTCCACCACCACCGCTGTTTACCCGATGGAATGAGTATCGAAAAAACAACTGAACTGGCGATGCAGACCTGGAACCGCGAACCGCTTTTTCATTTGTCCAGCCCTTTGAACGGGTGGGAAGGCAAGGCCACGAACAAACACCATGATTATATCGATCCGAGAGACTTTCCGGATTGCTGGCTGAACCTGGATGTTACAATTGAGGTGGAGGCAAAAGCCAAAGAGCTCGCGGTGTTAAAATTAAAAAAGCGCCTGGAAAAATAAAACAAAAAGATAGAGAACTCCTGACGGCCCTGTTCGTCAAATCTATAGTGCACAAACTATGACGCCGCTTCTTCTTTGGATTTCAAACGAGACACCGCATCTTCGGCCCATCGGCTCAACTGGGCAATGGCGTTGGAGTTTACGTCGGGTCGGGCGTCTGACGCATTGAACCAGAATTTTCCCTCCACCGGAATACCGATGGCGCAGACATGGGGGTGGGGTTTGCCGTTGGCGCCGATAATGTTGAAATCATCGGTCACATCCAAACCGCCGAGTTCGTAAGCGCCCGTCTCGTCCGCATTGACAAAATTTCGTATCATGCCCCGTTTGAACAGGCTTTGAATCAACGGCGAGTCGTCGTTCTTATTGTCCACACTGTGGATTCGGCCGTTGAGTACATGCTGCACCGGCCGGCCGGACCCTGCCACCTGATCGCTTTCAATAAAAAATTCGCCGGTGTCCGCTTTCATGGTCAACTTGGGCATCGGACCGGAAAAGGAAACGATCCCCATTTCCGCCAGGATCAGCAACTCTTTCGTGCTCGACACCGGGGGGCCCACGGCGATACGATTGTTGGCACGGTTGAACACCTTGTCGAGGTAGCGGTGAGAACTGGCGGTCAGTCCGCCCCGGTCGACCACCAGCCGCAGCGTGTCCCGCAAATCCCGCAATACCGAATCCACAGCTGTTTTCAAAGGGCTGCTCAAGTTGCCCTTTTCCGCTTCTCTGATGTCTTGACGGATATAATCCGTGACATAACGGGAATATTCCGCCATTGAAGAAAACCAGGGTTGACCGAGCGGTGTCTGTGATTCGATATCCCTGAATGGATTTTCAAGATCCGCCCAGAAAAACCGGTCTTCCGGCGCAACATTTTCCATGATCACCCGCTCCCGTGCGTCATCGGAAGCGCATCCCAGGAGCTGCTCTCCCATCTGTTGCCCCTTAAGGGTCGTGTAATAGACAACCTCCATTTCCCGGATGATGAGCGGCATCAGGTCTTTTTCGAAATCGACTTTGGTCTTTTGCGCTTTCAGTTTTAAAACCTTTTCAGGCGTGAGTATTTTACCTTTATACTGATCGGTCTTCTGATTATGAGCCCTGGCCGAATAGGGGAGACCCAACCGGGACCCTAAGATGACAAAAGGCTCGTTCCCGCTCGGCGTATATCCGCCGTTTTCGAATTTGCCGCCTCTCCCGACCGTTAACGTTTTGACCACATCTATGGCGGTCAGACCCATGCCGATGACATACACCCCATCTCCGGGGTCGATGTGCCGTGTCTTTTCATCGATGGGATAAACCAGATGGACGTAGCTGCTGCGACGGCCCTTCTTTTGCTGGTTTTCGGCAAACACCGCCCAGGCTTCAGGCCCGGAGCCGGGTGCAATCCGGTTTTTGGCGTGCCCGGTCAGCAGCAGAATCTCTCCAGCAGGAACGGAACTGCCGTTGTCGAGAACAACGTGCTGATCGGCAATCGGTTCGGGTTCAATATCGATGGCCGTAGCCGTGTGCCGGTGAACAGCGACGCCCGGCGGCAGGTTCGTCTCTGTCCAGTTCACCATGTCGGCAAGATACCGGCCATGCTGCGCCCGGGAGGGGTAATCATTGGGGCCGATGTCAAAACCCTTTTCCGCCAGATATCCGTGAAGGGTCCTTCTGGCTTCTGAAGAACGCGCTTCCGGGTCATCGTCACCAAAAGCAGTAATCTGGGTGCCGATGGTGTTTAAGAGTAAATAGTCCGGCTGTGTGGTGGAGTGAATACCGCCGCCACCGAATTTTCCTGATTTTTCAACGAGGTGGATGTTAACCCGGCATTTAAGCGGATGCTTTTTCAGATAAAGGGACAATCTGCGAAAGCAATAGGTGCCCCGTGGCCCCACACCGATAATTGCGATATGATGTTCCATGGTCATTTCCCCTGAGCCTTTTATACCGTTGGATTCCGAACACTTATTTATGCATTTTTTGGGCTGTTTTGCAAGCCGCGAAACTGCCGTTTGCTCGGTCGGTTTCTTTATGCTAATGAGTAGACATATTTATTCGAAGATGGAGACTGTACATGTATAAAGATGCCGTTCTTGTTACCGGCGCAACCGGATATGTCGGCGGCCGTCTCGTACCGCGCCTTCTTGCAGACGGGTACCGCGTCAAAGCCATGGGGCGCTCTCTATCCAAATTAGCATCTCGCCCGTGGGCGGATCATCCCATGGTGGAACTGGCCGAAGGGGATGTTCTGAATCTGGAATCCTTGAATCGAGCGGCAAAAGGCTGCCGGGCGGCCTATTACCTGGTCCACTCCATGATCGCCCAGGACAAGAAATTTGCCGAAGCGGATAGAAAATCGGCACAAAACATGGTGAAAGCTGGCGCGGATCAGGGTCTGGAACGGATTATCTATCTGGGTGGGCTCGGCGACATCACCCATCCTGAAATGAGCGACCATCTGCGCTCCCGCCACGAAGTCGGGGATATCCTCCAGTCCGGACCGGTGCCGACAACCGTCCTTCGCGCCGCCATGATTCTGGGATCGGGCAGCGCCTCTTTTGAAATACTCCGCTATCTGGTGGAACGGTTGCCGGTCATGATAACGCCGAAATGGGTGTCCTCGCCCTGTCAACCCATTTCCATATCCAGCGTGCTGACCTATTTGCAGGGGTGCCTGGAAAATGATGACGTTTTAGGCCAAACATTTGACATCGGTGACAACGAGGTTCTTGCCTACAGACAGATCATCGACATCTACGCTGAGGAAGCACGTCTCCCCAAGCGATGGATCATTCCCGTGCCGGTGCTGACGCCCAAGCTGAGCGCGTACTGGATACATCTGGTCACACCGGTACCCTCGGCCATTGCCATGCCGCTGACCGAAGGTCTGAGTGTGCCCGTTGTATGCAAGGATGACCGGATCCGCCGCATTATTCCGCTGCAACCCTCGAGCTGTCGCGAAACCATTCGAAAAGCCCTCCAAAAAATCGGCGATCGATCCGTAGAAACGTGCTGGTCCGACGCCGGGTGTCTGCTACCGCCGGAATGGGCCTACTGCGGGGATGCGGAGTACACCGGCGGAACGATCCTGCGCTGCGGCTACAAGGTTGTCTTGCAAGCGACACCGGAAGACGTCTGGGCGCCCATAGGAAGGATTGGCGGTGACACCGGATGGTATTACGGCAACCTGCTGTGGCGGCTTCGCGGCGAAATCGACCGGATCGCAGGCGGGGTAGGGTTGAGGCGGGGACGCCGACACCCCTCCGAGCTGATGGTCGGCGACGCCCTTGATTTCTGGCGGGTGTCAGAAATCGAACCGCCGCATAAACTGGTTTTGCTGGCCGAGATGAAACTGCCCGGTGAGGCGCTGATGGAGATTGACATCCGCCCGATGGAAAATGGCCAAACCGAGTTGAAAATGCTATCCAAATTTGTACCTCGCGGTCTGGGCGGTATGATTTACTGGTATACGCTCTATCCGTTTCATGAACTGATTTTTAAGGGAATGCTCGAAGCCATTGCTAAAAATATTCGAAGACCCATTACATTCGGCCCGGTGAGATTTACACCCCGACTGCCGAACAGCTGCGCTGTTCCGAAAAAACCGTCTTGACGGGATATCTTCAATGCATAACATTTATGGTATTTACAATCCATAAAACTGGAATACCGACATACCGCTTCATTTGTGGAATCACTCACCGTAGACGGTTATCTTGGTATTGTAACAATAGGATAGCTTTATTATGAAAATGCCCGTCCTTTTTATATCTCACGGTCCGCCGTCGATACTCCTGATGGAAGGGAAAACACCGGATTTTTTAAGATCCCTGGGGCACAAGCTGACACGCCCGAAAGGGGTGATCTGCGTGTCGGCCCATTGGGAAACCGTTTACCCAAAATTAACCACCGCATCCCGGCCGGAAACGATCCACGACTTTTCCGGCCCTCAAACGCTTTTTGAAACGGCATACCCCGCACAAGGCGATCCCGCTCTCGCCCGGGAAGCCCTAAAACTGATCAAAGACAGCGGATTCGATGCCGGCGAAGATCCGGGCCGGGGACTGGACCACGGCGCGTGGGTCCCGTTGATGATGATGTATCCCGAAGCAGATATTCCCGTTGTTCAACTGTCGGTTCAAACAGAACGCAGTCCCGAACATCATTTCCAATTGGGGAAAGCGCTTGTGCCTTTTCGGGAAAACGGAATTTTAATCATGGGAAGCGGCGGTGCCGTGCACAATCTTGATGAAGTTCATCTGTATAACATCGATGCTTCACCGCCTGAATATGTCCGGGCCTTTGATATCTGGCTTGAAAATACCGTGGCCGAAGGATCTGAAGAAGCGCTGATCGACTACATCCATACAGCGCCAGATCCCCGGCGATCCCATCCGTTTCCGGCCGAGCACTTTTTGCCCTTTTTCGTCCCGCTGGGTGCCGCAAGTCCGAAATCTGTGGGGAAAAAGCTTCACCATTATTTCATGTACGGAACGCTCTCTATGGCCGCCTACATATGGAATTAACCTGCAGCTGTTTCAAAACTCCATCTAATGCCCAATTGCTGTGTTGCACTCCGACTCAAAATACTCACATACTATTTTCCCCGAAAGGATAGTTTGCAGTTTTCACCCCTCCTGTGTTATTTTAATTGCAGAAGGTTTCTACCATCATGAATTATCCAATCGTATAACCAGGCACCGCCGCAATCAGGGGAAAGATGCCGTGTTGATATGCATATTTCTCAACTGGGGGACCTTATGATTTCCAGGAAGCCGACATATGAAGCGTTGGAACAGAGCGTCACGGAATTACAGAAAGAAATCACTGAACGCAAGCAGGTTGAGGAGGCGCTCAGGGAAAGTGAAGCTACGCTGAGAAGCATATTTCGAGCCGCCCCGACAGGTATCGGTATGGTGCGCGACAGAGTTATCGCGCAAGCCAATGAACGGCTGCGTGAAATGATCGGCTATTCGCGGGAGGAGCTTTTGGGGAAAAGTGCGAGAATATTATATCCGACCGATGAAGACTTTGAATATGTCGGCCGGGAGAAATATGGACAGATTCGCGATCGCGGAACCGGATCGGTTGAAACCCGCTGGCAGCGTAAGGATGGTGAAATAATCGACGTGCTTCTCAGTTCCACCCCTATCGACCCCGGTGATCTGTCAATCGGAGTGACCTTTACAGCACTTGATATAACCCGTCGAAAACAATCAGAGGAAGCATTGAGAGAGAGCGAGGAGCTTCTGAAAAAATCTCAGGAGATCGCTCATGTTGGAAGCTGGCGCCTTGATTTGAGAAAGAATGATCTCTACTGGTCTGATGAGGTTTACCGCATTTTCGGCTTGCCCCCTCAAGGGTTTGGGGCAACCTATGAGGCCTTTTTACAAGCCGTCCACCCTGATGACAGAGACAGGGTTGATCGGGCATACAAGGATGCCGTTAAAAACCATCAGCCTTATGAAATTACTCACCGGGTCCTCCGACCGGACGGTTCTGTACGAATCGTTCATGAAAAATCTGAAAACATTGTGGACGAATCCGGTAAAACCATTCTTTCGATCGGAATGGTTCATGATATCACCGAACGCGTTCAGGTCGAAGCGGCACTGCGAGAGTCGGAGATAAAATATTCCACCCTGGTAGAGAACTCAAAAGACGGCATCATCATGATCAGTGATAATGTTTTGAGTTTTGTAAATTCAGCGTCTATCGAACTTGTGAGTTATCCTCCTGAAGAAATGATCGGTGCTGATTTTTTGAATTTTGTCGCAACAGATTATCGGGAACTTGTTTTACAGAGATATATTGACCGAGTGGAAGGTAAATACGTGCCTTCTATTTATGAAATTGATCTTTTAAGAAAAGACGGCACGACAATACCTGTCGAACTGAATGCCATACGCATTGATTTCGGAGGTAAACCTGCCGACCTGGTTTTTATCAGAGATATCACCAAGCGCAAGCAATCCCAGGAGGCCCTTCGAAAAAGCGAGAAACGATATCGGTTCCTCGCAGACAATGTAAAAGATGTCATCTGGACCAGGGATATGGATTTGAATCTTACCTATATCAGCCCCTCAGTTTTTGAACAGCAAGGTTTGACGGTTGATGAAGCAATGGCGAGAGCGCCTGAAGAATCCTGGACGCCGGAATCCTTCAAACAAAATGTGGAGATGCTGAAGGAGGAGCTGGAAATTGAGAAGAGTGACCCAAAGGACATGTCTAGATCGCGGACGATTGAGGCCGAGGTCCGGTGCAAGGATGGCTCAACAATCTGGACCGAGGCCAAAACATCATTTCTGAGAAACCTGAACGGTGAGCCTATCGGGATCATTGGTGTCACCCGTGACATTACCAAGCGCAAGCAGGTGGAGGAGGCTTTGCAACAAAGCGAGGAGCGCTATCGCTCACTCGTAGAAAACACGATGTATGGATATTTTGTCCACTCGCTTCCTTCAGGACGGTTTCTCTTTCTCAACCAGAGAGTCTGCGATCTATACGGATACACCATGCAAGAAGGTCTGGAACTCACCGTCTGGGATGCCCTGTCCTCTGAGGATCATGAACGTATTAAAAAGCGTGTTCAGGCACGGTTAGAGGGTCAAAAACTGGGGCCTGATATCCAAACATACACTGCGGTGCGTAAAAACGGCACCACCTTTCGTGCCGAAGTCTCTTCATCCTTGATCATCTTTCAGGACAGACCCGCCGTACAGGGTATTTTTCGGGATGTTACGGAGCAGGAACGTCTCGAGCAGCAGCTCCACCAAGCCCAAAAAATGGAGGCAATGGGGACCCTGGCCGGCGGTATTGCCCATGACTTTAACAACCTGCTGATGGGTATCCAGGGCCGCACGTCATTGATGTTGACGGATCCGGACATCTTCCCTTCTCATTTTGAACACCTCAAAGGAATCGAAGATTATGTTAAAAGCGCGGCAGATCTTACCCGACAACTTCTGGGTTTTGCCAGGGGCGGAAGATATGAGGTCAAGGCAACAGATTTGAACGCGCTCATCCGGAATGAAAATCGCATGTTTGGCCGGACCCGCAAGGAGATCCACATTCATGAAAAATTTGAAGAGAATCTTTGGACGGTAGAGATTGATCGAAGACAGATTGAACAGATGCTGTTGAATATTTACATCAATGCCTGGCAGGCCATGCCCGGCGGGGGAAACCTCTATATTCAGACTGAAAACAGCGCCATCGATCAGGATTACATCAAGCCCTTCCAGATTGATCCGGGGAATTATGTCAAGATCTCCATAACCGATACCGGTGTGGGCATGGATGCGGCGACGCGGCAGCGGATATTTGACCCCTTCTTCACGACCAAGGAGATGGGAAGAGGGACAGGGTTGGGATTGGCATCCGCTTATGGAATAATAAAAAATCATCATGGTTTCATCAATGTCTACAGTGAGACAGGTGAAGGCACAACGTTTAACATCTATCTGCCGGCCTCTGAAAAAGAGGCTGTTAAGGAAGAAGATCTGTCCGAAGAAGCGTCAAGAGGTACAGAAACGATCCTGTTGGTCGATGATGAGGAAATGATTATAGAAGTGGGAAGGGAATTTATCGAGAAACTGGGGTATAACGTCCTGACCGCAAAGGGCGGTAAAGAGGCCATAAAAATCTACAAAAAGAACCGGGGACAGATCGATATGGTTGTTCTGGATATGATTATGCCGGAGATGGGTGGTGGAGATACCTATGATAAATTAAAAGAAATCCATCCGGACATCAAAGTTCTCCTTTCAAGCGGGTACAGCATCAACGGTCAGGCAAGCGAGATCTTGGATCGGGGCTGTAGCGGTTTTATCCAGAAACCGTTCAATCTGGTAGAACTGTCAAAAAAGATAAGGAGTATTTTGGATAAAGAATAATATGCAACGGCAGGGGCATCCCCGGGAATACAGCGCGTGACCGTTCCTTCTTCATATGGATTTTGAATCGAAACAGCGAGCGCATTCCCCGCAGCTTGCTGCAGGGAACTCTTCAACTCCGCATCACCAGGGAATAATAAACTTTCTTCCCTGTCTCAGTTCTCCCCTTATCTTCTCCATGTGCCGGAGGGCTGCAACCTCTCTTTCCAGGTCCGCCGGTTTGATTTGAAGCCGCTCTACGATCAGCCCGGGCTCTATCCCTCCGGTTTCTTTGACAATTTCGATAATCTTGGTTTGGATAGTGGTCAGCTCAAGACGACCCCCGCTTTCTTTGGCAAATGTTTGGGCGCTGTGAACCGCCCACGGGTCACACGTACGCGCCGGCGACAGTGCATCCATATAGCAATCTTCACACAAAACCTGCCCGAAATGTTCTCTCTCTTCGTTTTTTTCAATGGTTTCTTTACACCGTTCGCAATTCATTTTCATCTCTTGATTTTATATTTTCCCATCTTGTACCTTAGCACGCGCTCGCTGATACCCAGCGCTTTTGCGGCACGGGTCTGCACCCCATCGGCCTTTTCCAGGGCGGCCGTCAACATCTCGCGCTCCACAGATTCGAGACGGTCGGAAAGGACGCCCTGATCCGTTTCCTGGTGATGCCGAATCTCCGGAGGTAGATCCATGGGTTTGATTACATTGCCGCGTGCCAGCGTTACCGTCCTCTGAATGATATGCTCCAACTCTCTAACATTACCGGGAAATGTGTATTTGATCAACGTTGCCATGGCATCCGAATCAAAGGAGACCGGGCGCAGGCTGTAGCGCTCAAGAAAAAAATCCACCAGCTCCGGAATATCTTCTTTGCGCTGGCGCAGCGGCGGAAGTTCGACGTCGAGCACCTTCAAGCGATAGTAAAGGTCTTCTCGAAAGAGGCCTTTTTCAACAAGGCCTTTGAGGTCTCGATTGGTTGCCGCCAGCATCCGAACATCAACGGAAATCGCCTTTTCACCGCCGACTCGCATGATCTGTTTTTCATGAAGCACACGCAACAGTTTGGGCTGTAAATTGAGCGGAAGCTCTCCGATTTCATCCAGAAAAAGGCTGCCGTCCCGGGCCAGTTCAAAACGGCCCCGCCGGCTTGATGTTGCACCGGTAAACGCCCCTTTTTCATGACCAAACAGCTCCGATTCAAAAAGATTCTCAGGAATCGCACCACAATTCACTTCAATAAAAGGTCCGTCGTTAACCGGGCTGAGCAAATGAATCAGACGGGCGATCAGCTCCTTTCCTGTGCCGGTCTCCCCGCGAATCAGGACGGTCCATGGCGTCGGGGCCACCCGCCTGACCAGTGACAGAACCTCTTTCATGGCCGACCCTGTACCGATAATCTTGATGGGAAGCTCGCTTTGATCCAGAACCTCTGTCACGGTTTCAGCATCTTCGGTGACAATCAGGCACTGTTCTATCATCTGTATTTTATCCAGAAGCTGAACGAGGTCTACCGGCTTTTCCAGAAAATCGTCAGCACCCAGTTTCATCACATTGACAGCGGTGTCCACGGTCCCGTATGCAGTGATCATGATCGCCCGGATCACTGGGTTGATTTCTTTCATCTTTGCCAAAACTTCATCCCCTTTGAGATCCGGCATTTGATGATCCAGTAGAACGAGCTGAAAGGGAGACTCTGAAAATTGTTGAAGAGACTCCCGTCCGTTTGCCGCCACGGCGACTTCATATCCCTGCTTTTCCAGAAAGCCCTTGAGCATATCGCGTTGCATGCGCTCATCGTCAACAACAAGAATCTTCATGGTATAATTGCCTCGGTTATTCGTTTTTATTCGCCTTCGCCAGAATACCCCGCCTACAAAGAATACAAGCCTCCCTGAGGTTTACCCGCCTCTGGAGGACAGACAAGGATTCGAGGATTCAAGGGGCCAAGTGTTTTTTTCTAAAGATTTTATCAACATTTGAAGGCACAGACACGGCGGATCTTCTTGTTTGAGATGTCAGACCCTACCTCTCTTCTTTCGGAAATTTTCTTGTTATTCTATATATCCAACCATAGTCTGTATGACTTTTACCATACTTTTCATTCTTTTTAATTTTTAAGCATTTCCCTCGAATCCTTGACCCCCTGAATCCTTAGAATCACTCCAACTCTTTTGGAGATGATCCATATTTTATTAATCTGCCGGCTGAAACGGCACGCTATTTTGACAACCGCTATGTTAACGCTGTCGAAAAATCGGCTTCGACTCTCTATTCGCTTCTTTCAAGATACCCGGGGTAGCGGAAGATACACCGTTATGCATAGCACGCCGGTGGCTGGAACCCCCACGGTCAGACGACCTTTATGGGCGTCGACGATTCGGCCGGCAATGGTCAGGCCAAGTCCGGTTCCCCTTGTTTTGGTGGTGAAATACGGTTCGAGGATTCGCTCGGGTTCCGCTTCGGATAATGAAAATCCGCCGTTCTCTACGGCAAGCATAACTTCCGAACCCCGACGTTCCATCTTTATTCGGATATAACCCCCAGTTGTTTGGGCCTCAATCGCGTTTTTAATAAGATTTTCGACAACCTCTTCAAGCATGTCCGGATCACCGATAATAGTATTTCCGGATTCGGCTTCAAACGCTACATCGATCCCTTGAACTTCACACTGTTGCTTGTAAAGCGTCAAAATATTACCAACCAGAACATCCGGTTGTATGGATTGACGTCCTGGCGTCAGGGGTCTGGCGTATCGCCGGATGTTCGTGATAATGCCTTTTGTTCTTTGAACAGCCTTCAACATGCTTGAAACAAGATGCCGATGCTCCCCTGACAAGTCATCCGTTTCTATCTGCAGACGCTGTAATCCCATACTGATGGCATTTAACGGATTCCCGATTTCATGAGTAATCGATGCCGCCGCCCGACCCAGAACAGCATCCTCTCTCTGCCGGGCAAGCCTGCGTTCGAAACTTCGAACATCTTTCAGGTAGGCTGCCTGAAAACGGTAGAGGAGCCAGGAAAAAAAGACGCCAAAAAACGCCAGGATCGCACTGAAAATAACAAACTCATACCAGAGCTGTTTGACCCGGGCAAAATAATACCGCGCACGAAGGCCCACCACCAGGCGGTCCTTTCCCAGTGAAAGCCGGGTTTCCGCAACTTTATTATCAGATGTGTCAATGAGCGTCATTTCGGGTTGCGATAACGCTTTTTCGGCGCCATGACCTTCGGGTTCAATCCGAACATATTGGATGCCGACCAGGCCGGATAACGTTTTCAGCAAGTAAGGCAATCCGATCTGCTCCTGCAATTTTTCAATCCGGGCCGAGGCAATCCCGACAATGATGCATCCCTGTCCCTTTGCCCTCGGCCAGGTCAGGTAATAGAGACGATCGGCCGCCAGGTGCCTGACAAAACGGTTTTCAGTTTCGCAGGTGACTTCGTCAACCGGAAACCAGCCCAGCGGACCCTCCGTATCTTTATCTTCCCTGACAATTCGAATGCCGGCAAGCCCGGCTTCTGTGGCAAATGCCGCCAGTTCATCTGTTGAAAAGGGCTCGACATCGTCCAGATGATCAACAAATCGTGCGGTGTTGCCCAGAAAAGTCTGCATGATCTCTTCCACAACTTCCTGGGACAAAACCGAGCTGTCTGCATTGAGCTTGATTACACCGGCAAGCATCTTTGAATTTTGCCGGACATGACTTAGGAAGGTGCGGTGTACTTGCTGAACCTGCCAGTAAAAGTACGCCAGAATGATAATGATAAGGAGCCCGAAAACGAAAAGATTCCCTTTCCAGGTGGGTACAAATCGGAGGAGTCTTGAAATCCCGGACCGCTCAGGAGCGTTTTCTAAGATCTGAACATTCGTATCCATCTTCCGCTTCCCCGGTAGTGAGACGTTAGACATGATCTTACTGGAATAGCCGGGATCTCACCCCGGTCGGATCTTTTTCTCGTCGCCGGGATTTTACTCCGTCCGAATCTTTTTCTCGCCGTCGGGGACGTTCTTGGATGATTTTTTGGGCCTGAAATACTGACGGTTGATCCTGCATATACCTGCCCCACACCCGGACCTCTGATCCAGCCGCCACGGTGCCGGGCAGACGACCGGATCGAATCACGACGGTGATATGTCCCGACGTGTCGGCATCCAGCAGGATCAAACTGCCGGTTCGATGCTCAACCGAAACAACCGTTCCCCGGATGAGATCGATGGCTTCGGCAGGAGCAGCAACGAGATATAATACGAAAATCAAAAGGGCCAGGCCTCTTCGCATGATGTCACCATTCGGCGGTAAAGTTAAGAAATGACGCTCCAGCAATCTCTATTGTCTTAACTATGTTGACAGAAGAAATGAGTCAAGGCCCAAATTTAGATAGAATTATTCATAAAACGATTGAACAGCGAAAACCCTCTTCCTCCTGATTTGATTATTTCTTGGGATGACATTTCGCACAGGTTGTCGGTGCCGTTTTATTACCGGTCTTTTTGTTTACATTTTTATGACAGTCCTTGCAGTTGTAATGCAGCGCTTCGGCGTGAAAAGCCAAGCGCTCTTTCTTTGAAAGCTTCGGCGCACCCTTTCCCTTGGGCCTTTCACCCGGCTTTTTATGGCACTCGATGCAGGGTTGTACAGTGTCGCCCGCTTTCAGGGCGAGCGGCTTGTTGTTTTCATCATGGTGACATACGCCGCAGCCGTTTTCGAAAACATCCGGGAGCTGCTTTGTGTATTCGTCCGCGTGCTTCTTGTGCGGGAACGTGACGATACCTTTCTTGTGTTTCGCATACGCCGCGTTCTCCATTTTAATCTCCTCCGGCACATCGCTACCGGCATAAATGCCTTGTGCAGAAAAAATCACCGCGATTCCGACAATAAACGTGATGAGCAGTAATGCCCTGAGTTTCATTTTCTCCCCCTTTTTTCCCGTTTTGTTTAGAAGTGGTTTCAAAACCTCAAAGTGAAGCCTTTTGGCAATTTTGCAAAGAAGTTCTTACCGAAGCGGAGCGTAAAATTCGTAACTGTTTGAGGGCTTTGCCCGAGTTTTACGAATTTAGCGGAGCAAGCTTAGAACTTATCAAAATTGTCAAACCAGCGAACGGGAGGTTTTGAAACAGCTTCTACGCTCATTTAGGGTGTTAATTGGGATGAACCGGTCTCCACACCTGATGCGCGGGAACCCATCGGTTGCCTTCCCACCGGCCCGGCACGGTGACCCACTCGCCCGGCGGACCTGTCTGAACTTGCGGTTCAGGGGCAGCATACTGAGCGGGCTGCCGTTCTTGGACAACATACCGGGATCGTTGATGATAATTTGCCTGTCGAACGTCCTCCCGATCCCTCAGGTCCGCAGCGCGCTGGTCTTCCAGGTTGCCGAAAATCGAGCCGAGCACTGTGCCGACACCGGCACCAAGCAGCGTTGCTTCCGTGTTCCGGCCAATCGCCTGGCCCGCAATCGCTCCGAGCCCGGCACCGGCTGCAGCGCCCTTCTGGGTGTTGTAACGGCCGGTGTTTGCACATCCAACGACCACCATAGACATAATGATTAATGCGATGTAGATTTTTTTCATTTTATTCACCTCCGTTTTCAAGATGTGACAGATTGTTTTAGTTTTATTTAATTCAACTTTCATGCCAACAGTGTATTCCATTTAAAAACAGATTGTTATAAAAATGCAGCGTTCTACATTTCGACAATCAGCGGTTGGAATCGACAAGATTGTCGACGTTGATCTCGATATTTTCATGAAACGCCGTGATGGGTAAAACGAACGGTGAACACTTGCCTATTTTCTATCCGGGATTTAAATTGAGCCCTTCATTGACAAACTATGCCAAGCACCTTAACTTATCGGGCATTGATTAACTCGTGTCCATCCAGAAATGAGGAAATTATCCTCGTTTTTACATAATGTGAGGAGGAAAAGTGGCTATTGAAACCAAAGAACAAGTCTTAGAAAAGATAATGTCCCAGGAAAAGCCCGTGTGTCCCCACTGTGAAACGGAAATGAACCTGTGGGAGGTTCCCCCGTTCAATTTCAGCGACGGCCTAGGATGGGGAACCCCCTACCTGTATCTGTGCTTCAACGATGATTGCCCGCTGTACGTAAGTGGGTGGGATAATCTCATGGA
Organism: Thermodesulfobacteriota bacterium; assembly: GCA_042573625.1. Taxonomy (GTDB): domain Bacteria; phylum Desulfobacterota; class Desulfobacteria; order Desulfobacterales; family UBA11574; genus JBHPCZ01. The sequence goes on along the minus strand of JBHPCZ010000042.1, from coordinate 4,447 downwards.
AAATTATGCCCAGTATGCATCCTACCGGTGCATGTGCTATCCGGGAACCCAGCAGTTCCAGGTGATGCCTGTTTTCAGCTCCGTGGGGGGCACAGGGCAGGTGATTGACGAGCAGATTCTCGCCGAACAGGAAGCGATAAAAGAGGCCACAAAGAAAGGTTTTTCGATTCTCGCCAACTGCTATGTTGAAAAAGACGGGGTCACGATTCTCAGATTACTTCTGGATGCGGCAGAGCCGCAACGGGTTCGGCTAAAAGCAGCGGAAATGATCGGGGATATCGGGGAACTTGAGGCCATCGAGCCGATCAAGAATGTCAGATTCGGCAATGACATCATCCAGAAACAGGTCGATGAATCGATCAAGAAGATACATGAGCGGTACTTTGTCCGGGAGTGTCCATTCTGCGCTGAAATTATCAAGAAGAGAGCCAAAGTCTGCAAGCACTGTGGAAAAGAAGTGGCCGGACAATAAAAGACCTTTGAAAAACATCCCCTTTTGCCCAATTTATGCGTCAGGCTCAAATTTAAATCCTCGAAATACTAAATGTATTCCTGCCGGCCTTAACTAAATTATCCGGCGGCGCAAACATAACGTTATTTTACAAGTCGCCGAATGTCCAATATCCAACAAGGAATGTCGAATAACGAAGTTTCCTTCTACATTCGACATTGGATATTGAATATTCGGGTTAGTCTATTTATTATCCAAGCCTTCATCCTTATGTTTTTCCAGATATTTGATTAAACTTTTCGTCTGTATTCTGTCTGCGTCTGACCAGAGTCCCTCAAGATCATAAAATTCACGCACCGGTTCATAAAATATATGAAAAATCACGTGTCCGTAATCAACCAGGACCCAGTGCCCTTCTTTCAACCCCTCCACGCTCAAGGGTCTTATTTTTTGTTTTTTTAAAGTCACCTGAATATTTTCCGCAATGGCCGTCACCTGCCGGTTTGAACGGCCGCTGCAGACAATTAACACATCTGCATAAGATGTTAACTCCCGAACGTCAAGCACCACAAGGCCCTTGGCCTTTTTCCCCAAAGCGGCCTTAACATAAAGATCAATAGAGGGATCCGATGATGTTTTGGGATCGCTGATCATAGATAAAGTCCTTTTCTTTTGATGAAATCTTCCACACTTTCGGGTACAAGAGATGCGATCGATCTGCCTGCCTTTACGCGTTTTCGGATCTTCGTTGAAGAAATGTCTAATGCCGCGATATCAAGAACGAAAACCGGCAGTTTTTCATCATGAACAAAACAGGCTTTTGATACGGAAAATCGATACCCGTCCGATATGCTCGATTTGAGGTGCGCCTCAAGCGTATCCCACATCATTCGGGTACCGCTGTAAACTGCATCGGGTCGGAATATAACAATAAAAGGAATGAGCTGGAAAAGATTCCGGTATGATTTCCAGGTATCAATCTCAAGAAAGGCGTCAATACCCAGGATAAAATAGAGCTCGGCATCTGGCAGGGTCGATTTGAAACCACGAACCGTATCGATGGTATATGAAGGCCCTGAGCGTTTCAGTTCCACATCCGAAACAGTGAAACCGGGATATTCGATCACCGCGAGGCGGGTCATCTCCATTCGGTCTTCTGCATCTGAAACGCCTCTCGGCTCTTTGTGCGGCGGCAGGGCGGACGGAATGAAGCAGGTCTTCTCAAGGCCAAACGTTTGCTGAGCTTCCAAAGCAGCCCGAAGGTGGCCCCGGTGAATCGGATTAAACGTTCCGCCGAACAGTCCGATTTTCATTCGCAGTAACCTATATGTTTGGTTCTTCTCCAATTTAGTTGGAGAAGAGGGTCCAAGGATTCAGGGGGTCAAGGATTCAAGGGTTTGTTTTCTAAAGACTTTATCAGCGCCTTTAACATTCTTTCGATTTCTGCGATGGCTTTATTTAGTGTGCCCAATTCACCTTTTTCAATTCAATCTAAATCCCCTGCTAATAATATCTGCGTTTCCAATTCGCAAACAGAACCCTAAGATATGTAAAGCATCCTAACGTAATCCAAGGTTGTCTTTCTTCCTTTGGGAATTTTGCTGTTATTCTATAAAGACCCAAACAGATCCCTCGAATGCTTGAACCCTTGACGCCTTGAATCCTTAGAATCACTCCAACTTTTTTGGAGGTGATCCTTACTCTCTAATCTGCCCGTCCCCAAACACCACAAACTTTGTGGTGGTCAGTTCATCCACACCCATGGGACCGAAAGCGTGCAGTTTGGACGTGCTGATACCGATCTCAGCGCCCAGACCCAATTCCCCGCCGTCGTTAAAGCGCGTCGAAGCATTCACGAAAACCACCGAAGAATCGACTTCACGAACAAAGCGCCTGGCCCGGTCATAATCCCGGGTCACAATGGCTTCCGTGTGGCTGGAACTATGATCAGAAATGTGCCGCATGGCCTGATCCATATCTTCGACCACCTTTACGGCAAGAATCAGGTCTAAAAATTCAGCCGGCCAGTCGGCCGCTTCCGCCTTTACCGCCCCGGACAGGATACGACATGTTTCAGGACAGCCCCTGATTTCCACACCCGCATCCTCAAGGCGTTTCCCCATTTGAGGCAGAAATTCCAAAGCCACGGACGAGTGGACCAGCATTGTTTCCATGGAGTTGCACACGCCCGGTCGCTGTACCTTTGCATTAAAACAGATCTCTTCTGCCATGGCAAGGTCAGCCTGATCATCCACATACACGTGGCACACCCCTTTATAATGCTTTAAAACCGGTATCTTTGAATGCTCCACCACAAAACGGATCAATCCCTCGCCGCCCCTCGGGATAATGAGGTCGATATATTCTTCCTGGCTCAACAGGGCGTTGACCGCTTCACGCTCCCGGATCGGGACAATCTGTGCCGCCGCTTTCGGCAAACCGGTTTCAACCAGGGCCTGGCTGATGATGGCGGACAGGGCCTGGTTCGAGTGGAATGCTTCAGATCCACCGCGAAGGATCACCGCATTACCGGCTTTCAAACAAAGGCCCGCGGCATCAACGGTAACATTCGGCCTGGACTCATAAATAATACCGATCACTCCCAGCGGGATGCGCATCCGCGCCACCTCCAGCCCATTCGGTCTCAACCATGTTTGGCTCAGGGAACCAACAGGATCGGAAAGCTGTGCCACCTCCCTGAGTCCTTCGGCCATGGATTGAATGACCGCGTCGGTCACTTTGAGGCGGTCGATCATTGCCGCGGAAAGTCCCATCTCCTCCGCACGCGCAAGGTCTTTTCGGTTCTCTTCTTTGATGGATGCTGCTTCCGCCTCGATGTTGCGTGCAATCCTGAGCAGCGCGTCATTTTTTAAGTTTGAAGTGCATCGGGCCAGCTCCATGGATGCCGACCTTGCCGCTTTTGCCATTTCCACAATGGTCGATTCAATTGACATTCGTTACTCCCTCTCGCCATAGCGCTGTTTATTCATAATCTTCAACCGTGATGACCAGATTGTCTCTATGGATGACTTCATCATAAGGTTTGTCGCCCAGCCGTTCTCTAATCTTGTTCGTCCGGAGTCCCATGATCTTACGTATATCGGCGGCGCTGTAATTGACAAGGCCTTTTCCCAAAATTTCTCTATCGCCCCTGCTGAATTCAACCGGCGCCCCGACACTAAATTCACCTTCCACCTTTACAATGCCGCTGGGGAGAAGGCTCTTTCCTCTTTTAAGAATCGCACTGGCGGCACCGTCATCAACAATGATACCCCCTTTGGGCTTCAAAGTAAAAGCGATCCAGCATTTACGACTTTTGAGTTTTTCTTTTTTCGGGATAAAATATGTCCCGTGCTCTTCACCTGAAAAGAGCTTGATTAAAATATCCGGTTTTTCACCCATTGAAATCACCATGGGTATTCCCGCGGCGGTCACTTTTCGGGCCGCCTTTATCTTGCTGAGCATCCCCCCGGTCCCGAGGGTGCCCGGAATATCACCGGCAAATGCTTCGATATCTTTCCGGATGACGTCGACGACCGGAATCAATTCCGCATCCGGATTCGTTCGCGGGTCCTTGGTGTAAAGGCCGTCAATGTCCGTGAGGTTGATCAGGATGTCCGCATCCATGAGCAGGGTGATCATGGCGGCCAGGTTGTCGTTGTCTCCAAACTGGATTTCTTCGATCATCACCGTGTCGTTCTCATTGATGATCGGAACCACCTGCCACGACAGGAGCGTATTGATGGTATTTCGGGCATTCAGGTACCTGACCCGGTTGCTGAGGTCCTCGCCGGTTAAAAGGATCTGTGCTACTTTTCTTTTGTATCGGGCAAAAGCCTTCTCATACTCCATGATCAGGCCGGCCTGGCCCACGGCGGCAACCGCCTGCCGTTTGGGTATCTCGTCGGGCCGTTTGCGCATGCCCAATTTCTTTATCCCCGAAGCCATGGCGCCGGAAGACACCAGAATAATCTCCATTCCGCTGTCAATCAGCCG
>JBHPCZ010000041.1:0-25428 GCA_042573625.1 Thermodesulfobacteriota bacterium | reverse complement strand
CATGCTCCTGGAGGCCATCAAAGGGGGATGCAAATAACATTGAAAGATACGGTATGCGCATACTCATCTCCTTATATACACAGCGTTGAGTTTATAATATTATAAAATCGATATGGCGATTTTTTGTCAAGAAAAACTATTGGATATTGGTTATATGTGGCACCAAAGATTTTGAAGCCTGTTTTTGCAGTTTCCTCACCCGAAACTCATGAAATACACATGCTGAATTACCACATGTCTGTAGATTCCTTTCTGAGAACGTGGTCTGGAATCATATCGATGAATTGGGATGGTCGGCTTAAGACCCTTCCCGATCCCCTATCATATATGTCGGTGGGGTAGATAAAGAACAGTTTTTCCATGGCCCGGGTCGCTGCCACATACATGAGCCTTCTTTCTTCCTCAATCTCCGTGTCGCTGTCCAGTGCGTGTATGGACGGGAAGCGCCCGTCAAGGCACCAGATAACAAAGACCGAATGCCATTCTAACCCCTTGGCGGAGTGCACGGTTGAAAGAACCAGGCGATCCTCTTCCAAGTAATCCGTGGAAAGGCTATCATTGATGCTGCTGTTGGGGGGTTCAAGGGCCATGTCGGCTAAAAAGTCCTCGAGCTTTCTGTATCGTCCCATGATCGACACAAGGTGCTCAAGATCCCTTGCCCGCTTGGGGTGGTCATCATATTTTTCCCTTAATATTGGAAGATAGTAATCTAAAACCGCTTCACCCATTTGAGAAATCGAAAAAGCGCTGGAATCGATTTGAGAAAAAAGATCCTTAAGTCGATCTATCCCCGGCGTATGGCTCGCTTGTACCTTGATGGAAAGAAATCCTGTATATCCGGATTTTTTTTCCAACACGGACGTATAGATCTTTCCCGCGGTTTTGGGACCTATCCGGTCTAAAAGAAGAAGTATTCTATACCAGCTCAACCGGTCCAACGGGTTTGCAAGGACTCTGATATGCGCCAGGACATCCTTTATATGGGCTGATTCAATGAATTTGAACCCCCCCACTTTGATATAGGGAATTTCCGCCCTGCCGAGTTCGATTTCAAGGTCAAACGCATGAAAGCTGGCTCGGAAAAGAACCGCCATACGGTTGTACGGTATCCCGTCTCCGTAAAGGTCCTGAATCTTCTCAACAACAAATCGTGATTGGCTGTTTTCATCCCCTGCACTGACAAGAGCAGGTAAAGATCCTCCTGATTTTCGGGTAAACAGCACTTTGGTATATTTTTCAGTCGCCCCGTCAATAATAGAATTGCTAAGATTCAATATGGGTTGAACGCTGCGATAATTCTCTTCCAGACTGATGATCCGCGTTCCAGGGAACATAGCAGGAAAATTCATGATATTTTTAAAATGCGCGCCCCTGAAAGAATAGATACTCTGGGAGTCGTCACCAACAACCATAACATTTTTGGTGTTACCTGAAAGCAGATATACGATGTCTGCCTGTATCTGGTTGGTATCCTGGTATTCGTCAACCATGATATACCGGTACGCTGAAGAAATCCGCTCACGGATGTCCGGGCAATTCGTCAAAAGCATTTTCAAAAATACCAGAAGATCATCATAATCAAAAAAAAGTGCTTCTGTCTTCCGTCTCCTGTACGCATTAAAAATCGAAACAATAGTGTCAAGGTCCGAAATGAAATGGGAATAATCATTAAAAATCACGTCTTCAATGGGTAGAACCTTATTGACAGATCTGCTGAAGATATTCATCAGCGTTTGTTTCCTTGGAAGGTAACGAGACTTTGATGCAGGTCCTATCTCTTTTCTCAACATGCCGATCAGGCCTTCCGCATCAGCACGATCAAGAACGCTAAAACCGCTATCAAGTCCTAATTTCGACGAATATCTTCGCAGCGTGGCGTAGGCAAAGGAGTGAAACGTGCCGCCCGACACCTTCTCGCATCTACTGTCAAGCAGTTGTGTAGCCCGTTTAAGCATTTCAAAAGATGCTTTCCGCGTAAATGTCAGGAGAAGAATAGCGTTCGGAGAAACACCTTCTTCTACAAGGCGGGCAACCCGATAGGTGAGTGTTCTGGTTTTTCCGCTTCCTGCGCCTGCAATCACAAGAAGCGGCCCGTCTGTAAAATTAACAGCTTCAAGCTGGGAAGAATTTAGATCTTTTTTATACACAATTGGAAACTTTTCTTTGTTATTAGAAAATAGAAAACGATCTGAACAGAATCTTCTTTCAAAATGACCACTTCTTGTCAAGACATCTTCTTATATCAGATCACTTGAACTCGTGTGAAGAGCATCGACATGATTGTTTTTAGATTTTATTGACATTTTAAATACTTTATACTACTTCTCTTGTGGTGCCCAGATAAATAATTCATGATGTTATCAGTTGAAACCTTAAAATAGATACCCTTGGGTATGGCTTTGTCGAATTTCTTCTTTTAACCTTGTGAGATTAATTATCTGAAGAACGATCTTCGTTTATCATCAAAACAGTATTTATCATTAAGGAGGGATATTTAGATGAAGAAATTAAAGGATCAACTAAAATCAATCTCCAGATCCCTGACGACGCTTTCTAAGCAGGTGGATAAGGCATTAAAGGAAGTTGACACGCTTAAACCCGCCAAAGCAGCGCCGGTCAGGAAGAAAAAGGTGGCGGCCAAAAAAACCGTAGCAAAAAGAAAGGCACCGGCCAAAAAGGCCGCGCCAAGAAAAAAAGCACCCGCCAGACAGATAACGCTCCTAGACACAGTGTTCAATGCTATTAAAATGACCCAAAAAGGTGTTACCATCGCAAAACTTAAAGAGAAAACCAAACTTGATCCCAGGCAACTCAGTAATGCACTGTACAAACTCTCCAATAAGGGATTGATTGTCGCGAAGGCACGCGGTCTTTATGCGAAAAAATAACGCCTGACTTCGATTGCGTCAACACGCCATATTGCTCCAAAAAGAGCCAATTGGGACAGCCCAAAAACGGTTTTTTCTCATCCATTCCGACCAGACGGAAATCAATCCTCCCGCAGGCGGAGCGGGGCGCGAAGGGTCTGTTTTCAAAGCACTTTAAGCGCCCCTTGGGCAATCTCGGCAGGTCCCGAAACTGCTTTAGGCCCATCTAATAAAAGCTCTAAAAACACTGCTTCGAGACCTTTGAAAAATGTTCAATTTTGCCCGCCCAGTTAAATTTTAAATATTTAACCGGGGTTCAAGGCCACGGGCAATTCCGCTGGACAGCGGAATTGGGTTGGCCGAAGGCGAACCCGTAAGGGCGAGGGGCATGGATGCCCCGAGTCAAAGCGAAAATTTTAACCCCCTCAGTACGATCTGCCGGACCTGCGGGGCAGGCACCGGGATTGTGCAAAATGGGGCGGTTTTTAAAGATCTCGCTTCTTTAGTTGAAGAACAGGAAGATCTATCATTCCACGGATTCGCTACAAAAACGTATTTTACATCCATCGAGCATCACCTCTTTCTCAATTCAAGCCTGACATACCAATGGATCGGCTTCCGTCTGAAAAGATACATTTTTCTCACCGGCATTGCTATTTTTATGACAGGTCTTATATTTTTCCAAATAATTAAAAAAAAGTTGAACAGCTATAGCGGTTTCCATAAATATGTTCCTATTGATTCGGTTTTGTTCATATTTAATTAAGCTGCCGGATGAAACGGAACGTTATCTTGACAACCGCTATAATGGAGCAAACCAATGGACAGAAAACGTTTAAATATCTTTGCTGCTAAACTCTTGATATGGGCCCTAATTATATCTGTTTTTTCATTCTTTGCTGCCTTTACAAACAGCCCTGATGGCCTGCTTTACACTCGTTTATATAAACATCTCTTTAAAACCCCATCAACATCACGTGCTGCCGCTCACAGCGTCAGCATGCTTCCTGAGTGGCCGCATGAAAAAAGTGACCTTCTTCCGGATCCGTCCGTTGTGTTCGGAAGACTTCCGAACGGATTCAGATATGCATTAATGGAAAACCACACCCCCAGGGACCGGGTAAGCATACACCTGAGTATCCATGCAGGCTCTTTACATGAATCAGATAACCAGCAGGGCATGGCGCATTTTATCGAACACATGCTCTTTAACGGTTCAACAAATTTTAAACCCGGAGAACTCGTAAAATATTTTCAGAACATCGGAATGCAGTTCGGTCCCGACGCAAATGCCTATACCGGATTTGATTATACGGTGTATATGCTACTTCTGCCGGAAGGAAACAGGGAAAACCTTGAAAAAGGTCTGACTGTGATGAAAGACTTTGCTGAAGGCGCATTGCTTCTTCAATCGGAAATCGACCGGGAGCGGGGAGTCGTTCTGTCGGAAAAGCGAACCCGTGATTCCGCATCATACCGCACATTTGTTTCCACAATGAAATTTGAGTTTCCCGAAGCAAAAGTGTCGAAAAGATTACCCATCGGCATCGAATCGGTTATCAAAAAGGCAGACCGTAATTCCTTCAAGAATTTTTATGATACCTGGTACAGACCGGAAAAAATGACATTGACCATGGTCGGAGACTTTGACCTAGACCTTTCTGCTTCGCTAATAAAAGAAAAATTCTCCACATTATCATCCAGGGCACCTCCGGAAACCGATCCAAGCATCGGCAAAATACAACACCAGGGAATCAAGACATTTTATCACTTTGAAAGGGAAGCAGGAAATACGACCACCACAATAGAGGTCATAAAAAAGGTTAAGAAAGAAGCGGATTCTAATGCTTTACGAAAAAAGCTGCTCTTAACAAATCTGGCAAAAAGAATTGTCCAGATCCGATTAAATGCGCTGATCAGCAAGCCGGATACACCCTTTACCTCGGCCTCTGTCCATTATGGGACCTCTTTGCAGGAGATAGCATCCGCAGAGATTACCGGAAACAGCAGCCCTGAAAACTGGAGAAAATCCCTGTCGCTTCTTGAACAAACGCTGAGGAAGGCATTACAATACGGATTTACCCCATCAGAATTTGAAAGAGTAAAAAAAGACGTCCTGGCAAATCTTGATAATGCTGTAAATAAAGCATCCACACGTAACAGTAAATCCCTGGCAGGCAGCATCAGGCACACACTAAATAATAACCAGGTCTTCCTGTCTCCCGAACAGAAAAGGACGCTTCTTGCGCCGTTAATAGAATCAGCGACTTTAAAACAAGTGCACGACGCTTTCAGGGAAATCTGGGCTCCGAACCACAGGCTTGTCCTGGTAACAGGCAACGCAGAACTGCACCGGGACGATTCCGCTCCCGAAGATCAGATACTTGCTGCCTACAAGAAAAGTAACAGGATAGCGGTGTCAAAACCGGTTGAAACAAAAACCGTAACCTTCCCCTATCTTCCGGAACCTTCCCAAAAGGGGCAGATTAAAAATAGAACCACCATCCATGATTTAGGCGTCGTTCAGGTCGATTTCAAAAACGGTGTCCGTCTAAATATCAAGAAAACCGATTTTAAGGCCGGTGAAATTCAGTTTAGGTTGTCTTTTGGGCATGGCAGGTCTAACGAACCGGAAGCCCTTCCGGGACTTGCGGTATTAAGCCGAAAGGTAATCAATGAAAGCGGGCTCGGCACCCTGGATAAGAACGAAATTAAACGCGCCCTGGCAGGAAAAAAAACAACCGTCCATTTTGGTGTTGCCGGAAGCCACTTTTTCTTCAAGGGAACCTCTGTCCCCAAAGAGCTTTCTCTTTTGTTTCAGCTTTTGTATGCCCACCTGACTGATCCGGGATTTCGTGAAGACGCTTATAAGCTCTCTATGGAACGGTTCAGGCAGAACTATAATAAATTCCCCCGTACCATTGACGGTGCTTTGACACTAAATGGGGAACGTTTCCTGGGTGGTGGAGACAGCCGTTTTGGACTCCCGCCTTATGAATCATTCAAAAAATTAACCCTTGACCAGGTCCGGTCGTGGATCAATGCGTCATCAAAACATGACGAACTCGAGATTACCGTTGTGGGCGATTTCAATATTGAATCGGTCGTGGAGATCGCATCAAAATATCTGGGAAGTCTTCCACGACGGCAACCTGTTCACTCAAAAAACAGACCCGGGCTGCCTCAATTCCCTGTGAACCAATCCACTAAAATAAAACTTGAAACAAAAATCCCCAAGGGTCTGGTCATCGTTGCATATCCTACTGAGGACATCTGGGACATCCAAAGGACCCGCCGCTTTTCTGTGCTGGCGGATGTTCTTTCAGACAGGCTTCGTGAGAAAATACGGGAGAAACTGGGGGCAGCTTACTCAGCCTCCGCCTTTAACAGGGCCAGCAAAGCCTATTCCGGATATGGAGCACTGCAGGCAAGGGCTTATATCGACCCTGAACAAACAGATATGGTAATAAGGGAAATTAAGAACATTGTATCTGATCTCTCAACAAATGGTGTCAATAACGAAGAATTGAAACGCGCCCTCGAACCGATACTCACAAGCATAAAAGACATGATGCGAACAAACAGCTACTGGCTGAACACGGTACTGTCCGAATCAAAAAAATACCCCCAGCAGCTCGACTGGAGTCGAACAATATTAAAAGATTATGCTTCGATCACGGCAGACGAACTGTCAACCCTTGCAAAGAAATATCTGGACAATGACAAGGCGGCATTGATTGTTATCGTTCCTGAGCAATAACAACCAGCTATGCAATGCGGCCCAAAAACCCGCCCAAGCCGTCATAATGAGGGGTCGAGGTGTGTTTATTATAAAGCCTTATTGATCAGCGGAGCGTTTAACAGAGAAAACTCTCCGGTCCTTCACTTAAATGGGGCCCAATTTTTCTTCATTTTGTTTACGCTCACTTAGGGCGTTGCTCAGTTTGACAAACTCCTGCACACTCAGCGTTTCGGCGCGTCTGACAGGATCGATACCTGCATTTTCCAGAACATTCAGCGCGTTCCCGGCATCAATGTCAAGGGCGCTTCCCGCGAGAGCGTTTTTGAGGGTTTTTCGCCTTTGTCCAAAGGCAGCCTTGATCACGCTGAAAAGAAATGCTTCATCATGTGCCGAATACTTCGGAGTCTTTTGAAACCTTATTTCAAGAACTTCTGAATCAACTTTGGGCTTTGGAAAGAAGTGAGGTGCTTTGGCCTCTAGAAGTTTTTCAATCTCTGCGCAGTACTGCAGCATCACCGTGAGCCGCCCGTAATCTTTACTGCACGGCTGTGCAGTTATGCGCCGGGCCAGTTCTTTCTGAAACATCAGGATGGCCCGTTTCACGCTGATTCTGGATTCAATGAGTTGAACAAGGATCTGTGATGAAATGTTATAGGGAAGATTCCCCATGACAATGAACTCGCCACCTTCCTTTTCTGCCAGTCTCTCAATATCGAGTCTCAGTATGTTCTTTTCCATTATAACAACATTTGAAAGATTGCTCGCAAGAATCTGTACTTTTAAAAGGTCGATAATATGACGGTCTATATCTATCGCGTAAACTTTTTTTGCTGCACGTGCCGCTGGAATTGTGAGGGCACCAAGTCCGGCTCCGATTTCCAGAACAATATCTTTCCTTGAAATTCCTGAGCACTCAACAATTCTTTCGGCCATGGCAGAATCTGTCAGAAAATTCTGGCCAAACCGCTTCTTGGCGCGGAGGTTATGGGCGGCAAGGAGTATTCTGGGTGATATCATCGTTCGGGTTCCCATACTCTTTATGAATCCGTGAACTGTTTACCCTGGACGCTCTTCCCGGATCGTGATCGGACGACAACAACCATTTTTCGGGTTATGAAGTAGGCGGCAATCCCCGGAATAACACCCAATATTACACCGCCTGTTATCATGGCAATGGTGACCTCCAACCCCAGTCCCATCAGTTCGGTAAAATGTTCAAATTCAAAATCAAGCGGTATGGATTTGCCTAGAATAAGCATGCCTGCTTTATAGCTCCCCATATAGAACAATGGCAGCGTAATCGGATTGCAGAACCAGACACCGATGGCCGCGGCCGGTTTACTCCCCCTTAAAATAAATGCTAGCGCAATAGCCAGTACAGTATGAAATGGAATGGTCGGAGTTATACTGACAAAAATTCCAACAGCCATGCCCACGGCAATATAGTGAGGATCGCCCTGAAGCGTTTTAAAGGTTTTAATAAATTCTCTTAATTTCTCTTTGATTCTCATATAAAATGATTTCCTGAGTTTGCAATCGTTTCGACATCTATCTTCAAAATATAGCTCCCCGCCGCAAGCGGCGGGGTGTCAAAGCGGAATTCGCTGAAGCCTACCCGCCTTCGCGCTGAGCGTTTCGGCGGGTTCGCCACGCCATTCATCCCTGCAGCAAGTTGCAGGGTATTCTGGCGAAGGCGAATAAAACCGGAAAATTTCTCATAAGGAATTCGGGATACCGGCCTTATGGCCTTTAACTTGACTTTTCATGTATTATTAAGTAATTGTAATATTAGCTTTTCAATAATGACACCCGTTGATGCACTTCCGCAAACAGCCAAATCTGTGAAATGGGCACCAAATAGTTTCCTGTTCGAAAAAGAGTAACTCAAGGAGGATTACATGGCAATGAAAAAGAGAAAACAGGTCAGCTTTGATGCAATGGTAAAGTTTTTCATGCAGTATTACGGCATTCCTACCAAGAAAGATATCGAAAAACTGATGAATAAAATGGATCGCTTGGAAAAGCTGATCAAAGCGTCCACAGCACCCGCTAAAAGCAGGCGCGCAGCCGGTGGTCGGACCGCCAGAGGAAAAGCATCATCTAGAGGTTCCGCCAAAACAGCTTCTGATATGGCACTGGAAGTCATAAAGCGTTTCAAAAAAGGTGCCGGGTTCGCCGAAATCAAGGCCAGAACAGGCTTTGAGGAAAAAAAACTGCGCAATGTTATTTTTCGGCTGCATAAAGATGGTAAAATTGTTCGAAAGAGCAGAGGGATCTATATCGCCTCATAATTGGTGCTCATACGGAAATGACCTAATCTAAATATCGGGCAGTGAATCTCTTCCCGAATAGCGGGAGATTCAAGAAGCCTCCTGAGGAGACAGCCCTGTTTTTGGGAACGGTCTCTATTTTTCGATTCAAATCCTTTTATCCAGGCACTCTAACGCGTTTTCAAACAATCCCATGTCACCCAATAACTACCCGGCAAAGCCGATGGCGCCGACCCGGACGTGAGGAGCGGGTTTTTAGATTCAAACAAAACCTTCGTAAAAAGGATAGTCATATGCAAGCGTCTATTGATCGCAACAATCCTGATTTAAACAAAGGAGACAGTTTCAACGGTTACACCATTAACAGGATTGTAAAGTTAGAGGAAATGGGCTCATTTTACTATGAACTTGAGCATACCAAAACCGGTGCCAAGCATGTTCACATCAGTAATAATGATAAGGAAAACACATTCAGCGTGGCGTTTAAGACTGTACCGTCGGACTCAACCGGTGTGGCACACATTCTGGAGCATACTGCTTTATGCGGTTCCAAAAAATTTCCCGTAAACGACCCGTTTTTCTCCATGTTAAAAAGAAGCCTGAGCACCTTCATGAACGCCTTTACTGCATCTGACTGGACCATGTACCCCTTCTCCACACAGAACAGAAAAGATTTTTATAATCTGATGGATGTATATCTTGACGCTTCATTTTTCCCCAACCTAAGAGAACTTAGCTTCAAACAGGAAGGGCACCGCATGGAGTTGGAGGATTCCCTTAAAAGCCCCGACTCCGCGGGACTGGTAATTAAAGGGGTCGTCTACAATGAAATGAAAGGGGCCATGTCCTCTCCGGACCAGGTTATGGCCCGATCCCTGTTAAACGCATTGTACCCTTCAACCACATATCGCCACAACTCCGGTGGCGACCCATCTGAAATTCCCACGCTGACCTATGAACAACTTGTGGCTTTTCATAAACGGCACTACCATCCCAGCAATGCCTTTTTCTATACATACGGGAGCCTTCCTCTAAAAAACCATCTCTCATTTATCAACGATAAAATCCTGGAAAGTTTTGAGCGCATCGATCCGGAAACGGAAGTTCCCTCTCAACCCCGGTGGCGTAAACCCAAAAAAATGGCATATTATTACCCCCTGGATCAAAAGCAAGACCCCTCAAATAAATGTCAGTTTTGCGTTGCATGGCTCACTGCAGACATCAAAGACGCATTCGAGATCTTGATTCTCACGCTCCTTGAACAGATTCTTATTGGAAATTCGGCCTCTCCCCTGCGCAAGGCGCTGATTGATTCACAGCTTGGAACCGCCCTCTGCGATGGAACCGGATTCGACGCCGGGAACAGGGATACTCTGTTTGCTTGCGGCTTAAAAGATACGGATGTAACTGCAGCAGATAAAATCGAAGGAATCATATTCGATGTTCTGAAAAATCTTTCGGAAAAAGGAATTGACAGCCAACTGATCGAATCCGCCATTCACCAGATAGAGTTTCACCGTAAGGAGGTAACAAACACCCCTTATCCATATGGTATCAAACTGCTACTATCTTTTTCCGGAAGCTGGTTTCACAGCGGTGATCCTGTAAGAATTTTGCAGTTCGACAATGATCTTAAACAACTTCGCAGCGAACTTTCCAAAGGACCTTTTCTTGAAAATCGTATAAAAAAATATTTCATAGATAATCCGCACCGCATACTTTTCTCGCTCATCCCCGATCAACTCATGGAACAGAAAAAAAACGACCGGGTTGCCGAAGAGCTCGACCAGATTCGTATCGGAATGGCGCCATCTGACCTTGAAAAAATCATCGAAGACACTGAAGCCTTGAAGCAGCTTCAGGAACACGATGAAAATATTTCATGCCTTCCCACTTTGATGCTTGAAGACATCCCTCCTTCGGTGCAAAAAATAAAAGAATCAGAATCGTATGACGCCGTGCCCGCCGTCTGTTACGAACAACCGACTTCGGGCATCTTCTATTTTTCAGCAGCTGCAGGTATCGGTTCAATGGATAAACGCCTGATGCCTCTGGTACCCTTTTTCTGTTATGCTTTTCCCAGAACCGGCACAACCGTGCGGGACTACATTGAAATGGCGCAACAAATTGACGCTTACACCGGCGGCATCAGGCTGGCGGCCAATTCCCGCACTCGTTTTGTCGAACCGGGCTCCTGTCTTCCTTTTATTTCATTTAACGGAAAGTGCCTGGTCCGGAACCTGGAAAGAATGTTTCAAATCATCGAAGAACTTCTATTCACCTTCGATTTTTCAGATCTGGTTCGATTAAAAAGCCTCTTGCTGGAATACCGTTCAGGACTTGAATCCGCGGTTATTAGAAATGGCCACCGGCTGGCGATTTCCCTTGCATCAAGGAACTTCTCTGCGGCCAGTGCTCTGGAGGAAACCTGGCACGGTATTCACCAACTGCAAACCATTAAACGAATTACCGAGGATCTCAACGACAACAAATTAGAGTCCCTTGCCGCCGATCTTTTTATTGTCGGTACAACCCTTTTTCATTCCGGCAATCTTAAACTATCGCTGATCGGCGAAGGCCACGCCTTACGCGCGGCCATTTCATCGGCAACATCCATAAAAGAAAAAGCTGCTGAAAAATTGGATTCAGCAGCTTCAACTCATGAGTTTGTACCGCCTGAGATTGATGTTGATGCCGAAATTCCCAGAGAGGGGTGGAGCACTTCTTCCGCGGTCTCATTCGTTGCGCGGGCCTTTAAAACCGTCCGCATGAACCATGAAGATGCGCCCGTTTTATCGGTAATCAGCAAAATGCTGCGATCCATGTATCTGCATCGTGAGATTCGAGAAAAAGGAGGGGCTTATGGCGGGTTTTCCATCTACAACGCTGAAACCGGACTCTTCTGTTTGGGTTCTTACAGAGATCCGCACATTGTATCAACCCTGAAAGCTTACAACGGCGCTTCGATATTTATACAGTCAGGAAATTACACTGATGAAGACATTAAGGAATCTATCCTGCAGGTATGTTCTGAAATCGACAAGCCCGATACGCCGGGCACGGCTGCCAGAAAAGCATTCTACAGGATGTTAGTTTCTTTAACGGACGACATGCGGGAACAATTCAAAGAGAAGGTTTTAAATGTAACCCGTCATCAGGTTATACGAACCGCGGAAAAATATTTCAGTGAAAGCTTCGGAAAACAGGCCGTGGCGGTGATATCGGGTGAAGATAAATTAAAAGCGGCGAATAATAAACTTTCGGACAGTCCTCTCAAACTTTACAGAATTTAGTTTCGTTCTTGACATCAATCCTGATGTTGTTATTGTCTAATAATAAGCAGCGCGGAAATCAGCCCTGATCCATGTCTGATTGAACAGCGAAACTCTCCGACCACTTATTTAATCGTTACAAATAATGAGTCCTTTGTTAAACTTTTCGAACTTCAAGCTGATTTTCAACATATCCGTACATCAATAACGATTTCGAACCAGACATGCATTTTTATTGCATAATTTAAAACCCGTTTTTGTAACATCTAATTCTTGAAACCACAAATTTGCGAAAGGGGGTTGAATATGGCGCGACAAAAAATATTATTGCCCTACAATTTCACGCAGTATGACAGAAAGGCGCTTGAATTTGTCACCCGGAATTTCCCAAAAGGGGAACAAAATGAAATTACATTGTTTAATGCTTATATCCCCGCGCCTGACATTGACTTGAGAGGCAGTCCGATTATGGGAAAAATAAAGGGGCAGCTGGATCAACTATCAAAGAAGGTTTATGAACAGGAGCACGCGCTCAAAGATGCCAAGCAGCATCTGCTGCAAAGCGGTTTTTCGAAAGACGAGGTCCATCATATTTTTGAACCCGTAAAAAAAGATATTGCCACCTCTATTATCGATCAAGTTTCAAAAGGAAATTTTGATGTGGTTGTGCTCAGTCGAAAGCCGGCCAAAATAACCCGGTTTTTTACCCGAAGTATTTTCTTAAAAGTGGTATCGACATTACAAAATATAACCGTATGCATTGTAAATTGATCTTCTTTGGAAAAGGAGGAATTCCATGGCTATAAAAGATATTATTGAATTAGATATATTCAAAATAATTACCCGGGCCGTCGCGGAATCCTATAACCTGGAAACTCTGAGCAATCAATCCGCTCAACTTCTAGTCGGGGCACTGGGAATCAAGGCCAGCGCCATATTTGCCCTAAACCCTGAGACGGAAGAGCTTGAACATCTGGCCAGTTTCGGTTTGAGCGTTGATTATCTGAACAAGGGGCCTGTTAAGATCGATGAAAGTAAGGGATGGACATCTCGCAAAGCGCCGATAGCGATTAAAGATGTCGCCAATACCGATTTGCTGCAGTACCCCGAGCAGGCCAAGCAGGAGGGAATAATGGCGATCGTTTCAGTGCCCATCATTTTTTCCGGCAGGGTCATCGGCCTTTTGCGCCTGTATCACCATGATACATGGGATATCTCAAAAAATGATCTTGATACGTTGTCTGTCCTTGCCGAAATTATCGGCATGGCCATGATGTATTCTCGAATTCGCAGTGCTTTGCAATCCGTAAAAGATACGGTCGGTGAAGTACATTCGGTATGGTTGGAATCCTGATGCGGTAAAGAATTTGAACCCAGAGGGCACAACTTTGGCATACCTTTGGAAAGGGTTAATTCACCGAATATGTTAAACCCGAAATTCGAAGCTCTAAATTCGAAACAAATCCGAAATTCTAATTCTCAAATGACCCAAACTCAATCCATAGGCGCCCATAGAATCAACTATTGTTTGGAACATTAGAATTTTTATGATTTCATATTGTTTCGGATTTATCCCCGTCGGGATGCTTCGCGCGGATTTCGTGCTTCGAGTTTGTAAATGCCCTATTTCTAAGGCAGATCCAAATATCTCTGACTTGGCTCATAGGACCAGCTTTTTCAAGACCAAAACAAACTATTTGGCAACCAGCCGGGCCATCCACATAGTGAGGGGAGAGTAAAAGGTAATGATCAGAAGATCGACAATCAATATGGCTAAAAAAGGCAATATACGCCTGCTGATAGCAGATAGGCTGTCGCCTGAAATCGAACAGGACACGATAAGGCAAATCCCCATGGGTGGCGTGAGCATTCCGATGGCCAGGTTTGTAACAACAATGACCCCCAATTGAACCATATCAATGCCCAGCGACGGAACCATTGCCGCGATCATGGGCACCAGCAGAATCAAAGCGGCGGTGGTCTCCACAAAGGTTCCGGCAATAAGTAATACCAAATTGATTATTAATAGCAGCATGGTCGGGTCTTCAGTCAGGCCGAGCAATGTACCGGCCAGGTGTGAAGGAAGATTCTCTATGGCTGCAAGCCAGCTGAATATCGAAGCTGCGGCAATAATAAACATGACAATGGATGAAGTAATAGCGCCATCCCGGAAGAGATGAACAAGATCTTTAACCTTGATCTTTCGATAAACAAACATGCCGATAACCAGTGCATAAACCACTGCGACCGCGGCAGACTCGGTAGCCGTAAAAACGCCGAAAAGGATCCCTCCCAAAATAATCACGGGGGCTCCCAGAGCAAGGATAGCCCTGTTAAAAGTCTGCCAGATTTGGACGATTGAAAAGCGGGTTGTGGCGGCATATCCATTTCGCCATGAAATAAAGGTTGAAACGCCGACAAGGCTGATGCCGATGAGTACACCGGGCAGAATCCCTCCTGCGAAAAGCTGACCAATGGAGGCCCCGGTCAAAAACCCAAAGATAATCATGGGAATCGATGGTGGAATGATAACGCCGATGGAGCCTCCGGATGCCTGAACCGCCGCTGCAAAATCAGATTTATACCCCGATTTCTTCATCGCCGGTATCAGAATGGCACCCACTGCCGCCGTGTCGGCGGCAGCAGAACCCGATATGCCGGCAAAGAACATTGCGGAAACAATGGCCACGGCTGCCAATCCACCGGGGAGCCATCCCACCAGGGCATTTGCAAAGTCTACAATTCTCCGGCTGATCCCGCCCGCTTCCATAATAACACCCACAAACATAAACAAAGGAACCGCCATAAGATGAAAGGAGTCGGTCCCGCCAAACATCCGCTGCGCAACCATCATCAATGAAAAGTCGCCCTGAATCAGAATAGCCAAAATCGAGGCGACACCGATGGAGACAGCGATCGGGGCGTTAATGACAAACAGGAAGAGAAGCGATAGGATTAAGATTTCAGCTGTCACGGTCAATCCCTTTGACTTCACCGAAGAGAAAGGCCAGACCGTGAATCATAAGAATGAAGCCGCTGATGGGAATAATACTGAATATGATCCACTTGGGCAAATGGAGGGCCGGTGATATCTGTAAACGGACAAAGTAAGAAAACTTAAATCCAAAAAAAATCATTACTCCGAACAGGAAAATTGAAGCGAGGTGAACAAGAATAGTAAAGAGTTTCTGTACTGAAGGCGAAGTCCGGACAAAGACAACATCTATGCTGGGATGGGCTTTGCGGCGGTAAGCCACAGAAGCACCCAGAAAAGTCAGCCACACCAGAAGATATCGAGCCAGCTCTTCAGACCAGAATAAAGAGTGGTTCAGCACATAACGGGAAAAAACCTGGATTGCAACAATAACCGCCATACTAAATCCGAGCCCGAACAGAAGCGGTTCAATCCAGTGATTTATTGATCGACTTAACCGTTCGAGTGCGTTCACTTTTAACCCGAAAATTCTGGCAATAGGTTATAGTTAGTGTCCATCCGGGATTCAAATTGAGCATTCTGGAGTGTCCAATTCGGAAATGAGCATTTTTTTGATAAGCAAGGCCGCACAAGGGTTTGCGTCGAGGCGCACATGGCGTACGCCGCAGGTGGAAACCGGCGGAGAACACCGCTCATCGAAAAAAGGGCCATTTTCGGGTTTTTATTGGGTTGCATCCAGTATTTTGATAAGAAGTGCCTGGACTTTGGGGTCCTTGTATATCTCCATATCCTTTAGATTTGCCACCTTGGCACGAAAAGCGTCAATATCGGGATTCTCTTCCACCTGCATATCTTTCTTCTTGAGAAATTCTAATCGAGCGGCATTTTTTGAGCGATTATCTTTGCGTTGGAACAGGGCCGCCTCAACCATGGCCTTTTGAATCATTTTTTGAGTGCCGGCATTTAACGTGTTCCACCACCGGAGTGAAGCCACGTCAATGTGGTATGAATATACATGGCGGGTAAGGGTCATGTATCTCTGTATTTCATAAAATTTATAAACTTCCATAACCCACAGCGGATTTTCCTGACCGTCGATCACACCCTGTTCCAATTCGGTATAGATCGGCCAGGGCATGGGGGTGGGGTTCGCACCCAAAGCCTGCCAGATGGCTTGATGGATTGCAGAGGCCATAACTCTTATTTTGAGCCCGTTAATATCTTCCGGGCTTTTTACCGGTCGTTTGCTGTTTGTAAGATTTCTAAAACCGTTTTCAGAAAAACAAAGACCCTTAAAACCGGATCCCTCCAGGCTTTTTAATACTTCGGCGCCTAACGGGCCATCCAGGATTCTATCGACCTGCGCATAATCTTTAAATAGAAAGGGATAATTTATGACCCTCGCCATGGGATCAAATGTGTCGAAAGGACCGCCTGTCACGATAGCCATCTGAACAGCGTTCATTTGTACCTGTTGTAGAATCTCTGTTTCATTACCCAGCGATGCGGAATGAAAAATTTGAATCTCGATATCGCGGTTTGTTCGCTGTTCAATAAGTTCTTTAAACTTTTCCGCCGCAATGTTTTGGGCGGAACCCGGCTTGGTCACAACACCCAACTTGATTTTAACTGCGGCCACTTCAGCACCGGAAAAGGAAATCAGACTAAACATAGCAATGAACGCTAAAAGCTTTTTCATAACTGGCTCTCCTCAAATTCTTCAGCCGCCTGGACTTCGTCGTTGTCAGTCTGGCCGTATCGATTATATAGCAGTGTAAGCCGGATGTAACCTTCTCATTCTGCGCATAAATAGCAGATGCCCGAACAAAAGCCAATAGCTAAAAATGAGAACAAAAACATATGGTTGCCGTTTAATGTTTGACTGAAGTCAAACCATAGACGTTTTTTCTGCGGGGATGAAAGACCCGGCCACCGGGTCGTTCATCAATGAGATGTTACGGTAACGTAAGTTTTTTTAACGCTTGAGTACAGGACTCGGAGATTGCTCCCCGTTTCGATGCGATATCGATGGTATAAAAACCGAATGTTTTATAGAGTGGAAGCAAATCGGGCAATTTTGCTCCTATTTCTTCAACATGCTTTTCCACAGTTTCCACATCGCCCCTGACAATGGGACCGGTAAGCGCTTCCATCGTGCCTGTTTTTTCTATATTGGCCAGGGTGCCTTCAATCAAAGGTTTTAATACGTGAAACGCATCCCGATCTGCTATTCCAGCGGCACAAATTAGGCGTAATGCGAGGTCAATCAAAGTAACAAGGTAGTTTGATGCCGTTACAGCCGATGCATGGTAAAGCGTTTTGGCTTCTGTCAGTATCGTTACGGTGGTCGCTTTTAGATTGGCTGCAATCTCTTTGGCGACGTTGACCGCCTTGTTTTCACCCTCTATTGAAATGACAATACTTCTAAATGGGTTAACATTGAAATCAACGGAAGCAAAACTCTGCAAAGGATGCATGGACCCGGTAAATGCACTGCATTTTTTTGCGTTGGATAATATGGTTGACGGAAGTGCGCCGCTGCAATGGAACACCACGGCATTATTGGCAAATCCCCTATTTTGCGAAATGCTGTTGCAGACATCTTGAATAACACCGTCCGGCGTTGTGATAAAGACAACATCCGCTTTTCGAGTTATTTCCCATGGGACATCACTATAGTGAGTGGATGGGATGGTTTCTGCGGCCAGCTTGGCTGATGAAAGGCTTTTACTGGCAAATCCGGCCGCCCTGTATCCGGCACGAGTTAGAAATACGCCGAGGGCCGTGCCAACCTTACCGCATCCAACTATGGCAAAAGATGGTTTCATTCCTATCTCCTTGAAAACCCAAACGGGGCAGTTACCTTTATTATGACTAAATTTGGCATATATTGACTTCACAAAGACGTTGAGAGTGACTACAATGGTGAACCTGTTTTTGTCAACCCAAAGCATAGATCACTCTTGACTGAAGTAAAAGTTGCGGGAACAACTCTAATATTAGGAGTAGCATTTGAGCAGTCTTCAGGCAAAGCCGTCAGACTCTGACCACGCCCAGAGGACGTGGTTTTCTAAGTCGAAATAAAAATGATGCGTTTTACCGTTGATCTTCCCATCTTTACAATGAAATAACCTCGATGCGAAAAAGGTCAAAAGCTCAGCCATCCATAAACGAAAAATAAATCGGCAAGTTGTGATAAAATAAAAGTTTTATGGAAGGGCAAATCCATTTAACAGGGTTTGCCCTTTTTGTTTTGATGATATATGTAATTGAGATAATCCGGCTTCGGGTTGTGTTTATTGTAAGGTATCTTCACTTAAAAGGTTTTGACTACCGATTAAAGAAAATTTCTGCAAAAGCCATGATACATTGGGATATATAGAGTTAATTCTGTCTCCTTTCAGGTTTTGGCAAACCCAAAAGGTAGTTCAGATGCTCTCTATTTTACAATCTGTAGGTAACGTGTTTTTACACTATCAATAACTTAATAGAAACAGGCGGTCGAAGGTTTTCCCTTCAACCGCTTTTTTATGTGCGTCAAAAGGTTCACTGCGAGAAGCTTCAGAAAAT
Source organism: Thermodesulfobacteriota bacterium (assembly GCA_042573625.1). GTDB lineage: Bacteria > Desulfobacterota > Desulfobacteria > Desulfobacterales > UBA11574 > JBHPCZ01. The sequence continues at coordinate 6,772 of JBHPCZ010000041.1, read as the reverse complement.
AGGTTGAAGAAATCAGGGGAACGCTGTAAAATATTCGGGTTGGATTTCATTGAAAATAAATGGAGGAACATATGCTGCTCAAAGGGAAAAAAGTCATTATTTTGGTTGAAGAAATGTTCAATGTTTTTGAATTCTGGTATCCGTATTACCGGTTAAAGGAGGAGGGTGCGGAAGTTACGGTGGTCGGCTCCGGTAGCAAGGACATCTATACGGGCAAACCGGGAACAGAGGCAAAGGCCGATGTCAGCGCCGACCGGGTATCTGCCGATGATTTTGACGGAATTGTCATCCCGGGCGGCTATGCGCCGGACATGATGCGGCGGTACCCGGCCATGGTCGATCTGGTGAGAAATATTTATAACGCCGATAAACTCGTGGCGGCCATTTGTCATGCCGGATGGATGCTGGCTTCAGCCGGAATTCTCTCCGGAAAAACGGCAACCTCTTTTTTTGCGATAAAAGACGATATGGTCAATGCTGGCGCCCAATGGGTGGATCAGGAAGTGGTGGTGGACGGAAAACTGGTGACCAGCCGGACACCGGATGATCTTCCGGCATTTATGAGAGCGGTGATTGATATACTTAAATAAGCTTTACGGATGCCACGACCTTTTAGCATCCATAAAACCTCGATCGAGGTAAAGCCGATCACATCGGATGAGCGATGTGTTCGATCTGATAAAATCAAAGCCGGAGGTGTTCTATGAAAGGATTATTGTTGTTCATCTGTGTCGGTATTGTTGTCATGCTGTTTGCTTATCCTGTGGCCGCTCAAGATCAGTTTGAGAAAGACATCATCAAGACGAGTGCCGGGAATTTGGAGGTGACCTTTATCGGCCACGGCACATTGATGTTTGACTTTGGCGGCAAAATTATTCATGTCGACCCCTGGACCAAATTGGCAGATTACCGAAACATGCCGAAGGCCGATATGATTCTGCTCACCCACCATCACCGTGACCACCTTGATCTGAATGCGGTGGAGATTCTAAGCACAGAAAAGACGTCTTTGGTATTCACCGAAGAGTGCGCCAAGACGCTTAAAGGCGGGATCGTTATGAAAAACGGAGACGTCAAAACCGTTGACGGGTTGAAAATTGAAGCAATCCCGGCCTACAACATCGTTCATATGCGCAGCGAGGGAGTCCCTTTCCACCCGAAAGGCATCGGCAACGGCTACGTGATTGATTTCGGTGATCAGCGGGTCTATGTGGCCGGTGACACGGAAAACATCCCGGAAATGAAAGAACTAAAGGGAATCGGCATCGCGTTTCTACCCATGAACCTGCCGTACACCATGACGCCCGGGATGGTCGCGGATGCCGCAAAAGCGTTCAAACCCATGATTCTCTACCCTTACCATTACGGTAAAACAGACACCTCCAAGGTTGCAGACTTACTGAAAGACACCCAAGGGGTCGAAGTTCGTGTCCGTAAAATGTAGTAGGAATTCAATTGAAAAATAGCGGCAAAGATAAAGGAGGCATAAATGGCGAAGCCGGTGTATAAAAATCTTTTCAAACCGTTGAAACTGGATGGTTTGAGATTGAAGAATCGTATCACCATGGCGCCGCTGTATTTGGGTTATGCGGCTTCAGGGGGCAAGGTGTCCTCTTTGCTGATCCATTATTACAAGGAGATGGCCCGGAGTGGTGCGGCATTGATCGTGGTTGAAAACGCAAGCATAACACCGGGCGGGAGCGGATCTCCCCGGACCATAAGATGTGATCACAACCGCTATCTGAACGGTCTTGAAAAGCTCGCCCGTGCGATTAAAGAAGAAAAGAGCCTTGCCGCCCTTCAAATTAACCATGCGGGACGATTTGCCCATGTTCCTGACCCGGTTGCACCGTCAGCGGTGACGGCTTTTGACAGAACCCCTCGTGCGCTCACTCAAAGGGAGATCACCACCATTCAGAAGCAGTATGCAAAAGCTGCCTTGAGAGTTAAAAAGGCAGGATTCGATATGGTAGAACTTCATGGCGGAACCGGCTACCTCCTCGCCCAGTTCGTATCGCCCAGAACCAACAGGCGAACCGACGCATACGGCGGCGCCATAGAAAACCGCATCAAGTTTCCGCTGGAAGTTTTAAAACAGGTGAAGGATGCGGTGGGAGATTTTCCGGTGGGATATCGTTTCCTGGCCGACGAGTGGCTGCCGGACGGCCTCCGGGTAAAGGAGTCGCTGGTTTTGGCTAAAAGGTTAGCGGAAAATGGCGCAGCCTATATATCGGCCATGGGCGGTACGTATGAGTCGTTTTTTCTGCCCGAGATCATCAGGAAAGTCAAAAGACCCGGCTACATGGTCTCTCTGGCACATGCCGTCAAAAAGGAAGTCGGGATTCCGGTGATTACCGCCGGTCGGATTTCAACCCCTGCGAAAGCGGAGTCTATCCTGAAGGAAAACAAAGCGGACCTTATCGGACTGGCCCGTATGCTGTGGGTCGATCCGGAATGGCCCAAAAAGGCCCGTAAAGGTGCGGATCAATCGATTTTAAAATGCAGCCCCAAATGCGATGCGTGCATGCAGTTGGTGATGCAGGGCAAACCCGCCTTTTGCCCCAAATGGGACAGGGAAAAGCGTGCAGTGTATCGAGGGTTGTTTAAGTAAGATTACTATAGATGATTATGCCATAATAACGGATAAGTGAGGTTTAATAAAGAGGTTCTTCTTCTATTCGTCGAACCAAAGGGTTCAAGGGTTCAAGCGTTTGTTCTCCGACGATTTTATCAGCGCTTTTAGCATCCTTTCAACTTCCCTCGTATAATCCTTTAGAATCGCTAATTTTTTTAGCATTTCACTCGAATCCCTGGATCCTTGACCCCTTGAATCCTTTCAAAATCATCAATTCTTTTGGAGATGATTTTTTATGTAACAACCTCATTGATGATCGCGCCGATTTCTTCGATTCGGCATTCCACGATGTTCCCGGGCTTCAGGACAATCGGCGGGTCCCTGAATATCCCCACGCCGGCCGGCGTGCCGGTGGCGATGACATCCCCGGGTATCAGCGTCATGTCTTCACTGATGTTTTCTATAATGGTGGGGATGTCAAAAATCATGTCACCGGTATTTCCCTCCTGCATCACTTTGCCATCCACGATGGCGGTGAGTTTCAGGTTGTGCACGTCTTCAATTTCATCCGGCGTCACGAGAAAAGGGCCCATCGGCGCGAAGGTGTCAAAGGATTTTCCGCGAAACCATTGAGAATCCGAAAATTGCGCTTCTCTCCCGGACACATCATTAAACACGGTATATCCCGCGATGTAGTCGAGCGCCTCTTTTTTATTAATTCTCTTTCCTTCTTTACCGATAACCACGGCCAGTTCGACTTCCCAGTCCACATCACCGCTGCTTTTGGGCAGGACAATGGGATCAAAAGGGCCGTTCAGGGTGTTGGGTGTTTTACAGAATATCAGCGGTTGTTCCGGTTTTTCGAACCCCCCTTCCTTGGCGTGTTCCGCGTAGTTTTTCCCGAGACAGATGATCTTGGAGGGACGATGAACCGGACATGCGATCCGCTCGTCGATTTTACGGCCCGGGTCTGTGATCTCGGAAATCTTTTCAAGCCATCCGTTGCTGAAAAACGCTTCTCCGATATCAGGAACTTCCGAAAAGATATTTCTCAGATCGACAATCCTGCCGTCTTTCCACAATCCTGGTTTTTCCTTTCCTTTTTGTCCGAATCGAATCAGTTTCATGAATCCTCTTTTTCCGTTTTCAGCCCATCATCGTATCGTTTATTCGAATACCAGTTAACCTGTCTGCAGATGCCCCGGATGACACTGACTTCCCGCGCCTGGAGCTTGAGCCGGTTGAAGAAATAGCGCACTTTATTCATCCAGTAGTCCGGGTTGTCCGGATTGATGTAGCCAATCCTGACAAGGATATCTTTCAGCTGCTCATACATTCCGTCAAGTTCATGGCGACTGGCAAGGCGCGGTGAAAATTCCTTGCCTTCTTCCCGGCCAGCAATAAATATCTCGTAGCAGACGATCATTACCGCCTGTGCCAGGTTGATGGAAGAAAAATCAGCAGTGGGGATATTCACCACTGCATGGCAGTATCGTAGATCCGTGTTGGATAGTCCCCTGTCTTCAGGACCGAAAAGTATGGCAATGCGATTGTTGTCAGAAAGCGCAACAAGTTTTTCAGCCAGCTTCGTAGGGGAACTGAAGCCCTGGCGCTTCGATCCCAGGCGCGCGGTTGTGCCGACCACGTAGTTGTAGGGCGCAAGGGCTTCTTTAATATCCGCGCAGATATCCATTTCCTCAACAACTTCTGAAGCCACATGGGTCGCCATTTTCAGGACCTTGGTCAGGTCGCAGTTATTCGGATCAACGACGACAAGTTGTCCCAGTCCCATGTTGCAGATGGCACGGGCTGCAGCCCCGATATTTTCCGGATACCGGGTGCGGTGCAGTACTATGGAGATGTTTTTTAAATTCATCCTGTCAGTTATCAGCCGGTGATCTCAAAGCGATTGAAAAAGTAGCTGATTTCAAAGTCAGCGGTTTCCTGCGAATCTGATCCGTGAACCACATTTTTTTCGATGTCTGTGGCAAAATCCTTTCGGATGGTTCCATCTGCTGCTTCTTTGTAATCGGTGGCGCCCATCAATTCACGGTACTTGACGATGGCGTTTTCGCCTTCGAGGAGCATGACGACAACCGGGCCGGATGTCATGAAGTCTGTCAGACTGTCGAAAAAGGGACGTTCCTGATGCACCGCATAAAAACCTCTGGCCTGTTCTTTGGTCATCTGAATCATTTTCATGGCCGTGATTTTTAAATTATTGTTTTCCAATCGCCTGATAACCTCGCCAATAAGGTTGCGAGAAACACCATCCGGTTTGATAATTGACAATGTTCTTTCCATCATATTTTTCCTTTCCTTAAATTTTGTTTTTCGGTGCCATAGCAGAAGGTCAGGGTTAAGTCAACCGGGACGTAATGGCTGAAAGCGTCGAATATAACAGCGCAAGACGGTTGACAAAGGTTTGGTTAAATTTTATAGTTTTCCGCCAAATCACCAGCATAATATCACAAGGAGATACCATGCCAATATATGAATTTTATTGCAAAGACTGCAATACGATTTTTAACTTCTTTTCAAGAACCGTCAACACAACAAAGAAGCCCAAATGTCCGAAGTGTAAAAAAAAGACGCTCTCACGGCAGGTCTCTTTGTTTTCATTCACAGGAAAGGCAAAAGAGAACAACGATATTGATGATCTCCCCTTTGATGAAAGCAAGATGGAACAGGCCATGAGGATGCTGGCCGGAGAGGCGGACAAGATCGATGAAGAGGACCCCCGTCAGGCCGCCAATCTGATGCGAAAGCTTTCCGACATGACAGGTATGAAACTGGGTCCGGGCATGGAGGAAGCCTTGAGCCGAATGGAGAGCGGGGAGGACCCCGATAAGCTGGAAGCTGAAATGGGAGACCTTCTGGAGGATGAAGACCCCTTTATCCTTCCGGGTAAAAAGGGAAAGGACGTGAAGGCAAAACGTCAGGCGCCGTTAAGGGACGAAACGCTTTATGATTTGTAAATATGGAACAGGAGATACTGGACAGGATTGAAATTCTTCAGGGGGATATTACCCGGCTTGACGTCGACGCTATCGTTAATGCCGCCAACACGTCGCTTTTAGGCGGCGGTGGCGTGGACGGCGCAATCCACCGGGCTGCCGGTCCCGAACTCTTGGAAGAGTGCCGGGCAGTCGGAGGATGCCCCACCGGCGAAGCGAGAATAACCGGCGGTTACAACCTTCCCGCGCGCAACGTCATCCACACTGTAGGCCCGGTTTACAGTGGAAAGGCCGAAGACGGCAGACTGCTGTCCCAGTGCTACGCTAACAGCCTTCACCTGGCCGTAAGGCATCATCTCACTTCAATCGCATTTCCGTCGATCAGCTGCGGGGTATACGGATATCCCATAAAAAAAGCGTGCAGGATCGCGATGGATACTACCTGTAGTTTCTTAAGAGGTAACAGCGGCATAGCCAAGATCATATTTGTCGTTTTTTCGTCCGAAAACTTTGAAACCTACTCGGAGTACTTTAGAAAACTGGCCGCTGAATAGTGTCTATTTTGACCCAAAATGGCGTTTCGCCGTTTGGCAACCCTCGACGGAATTGATCGTAAACAAGATTTATGAGTTTTCTCCATTGACAAACCCACTTGTCGTGAATAGGTTGAGTATACTTCAAAAGATTCAAAAGATTGGAAATTAATAGATCATTATTATATACAGGAGGATATTATGCTCGAAGTTACACCCTCAGCGACAGAACAGATTGCTGCGTATTTTAAAGACAAAGAGATCAAACCGATCCGTATTTTTCTGAATCAGGGCGGGTGAGGCGGCCCCGGCCTGGCAATGGCTCTGGATGAGCTAAAGGAAAACGATGCGGTTTATGATATAGACGGTTTCTCTTATGTTGTGGATAAAGAATTTCTGGAATCGGCAAAGCCCATTAAAGTGGATTTTCTGATTCACGGATTTAAACTTGACTGTGGACTCAACTTCACTCCGGCAGCAGGCTCAGGCTGCGCCGGTTGCGGCACATCAGATACCTGCTCCTGAAAAAGCGTACAATCAAAAAAGGGCAACACCCATGTGTTGCCCTTTTTTTTGTTTAAACACCTTCCATTGGATCATTCCTCCGGTGTGATTTGCGTGACAAGTACGGATTCTGCTGTTATATTTGAAATCGACTTTTAAACTTCACCTATTATCATCGGGTACATAAAAGAAAATAAGGGCGG
>JBHPCZ010000040.1:0-25537 GCA_042573625.1 Thermodesulfobacteriota bacterium | reverse complement strand
GCAGGAAGAAACCACGCACCCAAGATGGCCGCAAACTCAGACGCTATAGGCGTCGCTGGAAAGTCGAACGGCTCTTTGCCTGGCTTCAAAACTTCAGGCGCTTGGTTGTTCGATATGAATACCATGCAGAAAATTTCCTCGGTATGGTTCTTCTTGGATGCGCTAAAATACTACTTCGTTTTTTTTGAGATGGGTTCTAAGAATATAATAGAAAAAACCATTTTGAAAGACCATGTCAGATTTACAAGCCTTGATCACGCATTCGATATTCTTGGTATGAGAAAAGAGAAGAGGTCAACCTTTATGGAACACTTAGGTCTCACCGAGAACAATTTTCCTGTTATAATCTGTTGCGCTCCTGACTGGGATGATTTGCTGATAGGCACTGACAGCCCTGCTATTCTTCGATTAAAAGAAATTGTTGCTCAGTTTCAACGTTTGCTGGAGGGGAAAGGAAAATTGGCAGTGTATGCAAAAAACAAGCTGAATCTGGAAGGAGTAGCGAAAAGGATAATAATTGTTGAGTCTATAAACGACTTGAAACCCGACTCCTTTGACATCCTTATTCTTGATCCCGAGAGCTTTATGGAGATGAAACAAAACAATCAACTAACCGACACTTTTCCATATATTGTGGCCTCAAATGAGTTGATTAAAATTGATGACCAGGAAGAATATGGACTTATTGATCATCCATGGGTTACACTTCAATCCTATAAATGGGATAAAAAACGTCAGATAAGCCTGCAAGCTGCCTCTGCCTTATTGTCCCAATTCCAGAGAAGGTATCACCCGGGCGATGTGAGAGTTATAATTGTTGAAGATAATTCAACAGAGTACGATAATATAAAAGAAAGATTGGCCAGCACCTTTGGCGAGTCGTTGTATTGCCAAATATATCAGCCTTCTTCACAAAAAGTGAATAGCAAATCCACTGTATTTGAGGACCTTATTCAAAAATATGAGGAAGTCCGTCCCCATATTCTACTTTTTGACGTGGAGTTGATCGATGAAGGATTTGCTTATTTGAAAGAAGAAGTTTCCGGAGCGGATTTGGCGGAAACTATGTTGGAGAGTTACGGTGCCGAATGTTGCATCGGAGTATTATCCAGAGTTCAATTGCAGGATCTCTCCAACTTCAAAAAGGCTGGCGGCCTAATCATGCCCAAAGACACCCAATTTGCTGAGCTTCATAACGAACTCTTGCGCCGAACGACTTTTTTTGCATCCCTTATCGGTGCGTTTGCACGTAAAGAAGGATATGCAAATATTTTTGAACATCTAAACATCAGTATCAACAAATACGGTTTGTCTGATATTGTTGATAAGATATCCGTCTTCATTAACGACGGGTTGTCCATTTACTATGACCACCCAGGGATACTTGAGCTACCAGAGTTCCAAATTAAGCGGAAGAAAAAAAATGGTGGTAGCAAGGTATGATTTACATTCTTTCTGAGGGTTCCGGAGGTCGTTCATTAGCCAAAATTCTGACGACATTGATGAGCCATGGTCAAATCTATTGGGACCCTTATCAAAATAATGATGAATGGCAGCATGAAGTAACCGGACAAGACCATATAGTTCTTGTCGATGCTGGGTTGAAAGACGGGATTGAAAAAACGATAGAAATAAGGGCTAAGTGGAATGTAAGACGAGGTTTTATCCATTTAATTTCCTGTGAAAAGAGTGAAGGATATCCCTTTTCCCCTTTCCACATCTATCCAGAAACGCACATCTTAAGGAGAAACCCCTTTCCACTGGCGGAATTTTTAAGCTTTATATTCGAGAGAAAAGACGGTTTTGTTTCAGCTCGTGACTATAAATACTACTTCAAGCATATGATGCTTGTGAGGATAGGAGGGAAGAATGTAACGGAAATCAGCAGTGACATTGACCACGAAATCAAATACATAAAAGATGAGACTTATCCTGCCCTCGATTGTCTTAAACACTTCAAATCTGTAAAAGGTTGTCTGGCGGCGCTTTGGTGGGGTGGCAACATTCGTGATAAGAGTATGGAAGAGCTTGAATTGTTGTTAAATGTGTCTGATGAAGATATTGTTGAAGATCGAGTCCGGATCATAGCATTGTTGGATAAGTGGATTTCTTCGATTATATAATTTTTCACATTTCAGATAGAAGTCTTAGAAATGAAACCAGTTCTGCCAACGAGCGCTTCATGAGCTTCATAGAGGTGAAAAACGGAATTTTGACAAAAGGTACCGAATCTAATGTGGTCTATATCAGCCGTGTTCCGCAGACGCTATGACTGTTTCCATTTGAAACAAATGAAGACGATTCGAGGCTGTTCATGGCGATGAAGTTCAGTATCGTAGAGGGACAAAAGATATCACAAAATCGGATCATAGCGCGTAGGTCCGATGGTGGACGCTTCATCAGGGGTGGTCAAAGACGAAAAAACCGGCTTGGAATGGTACGCGGGAACCGATGAAGACACAAGCTGGTACGATGCCAAGAAGTGGGTGGAGAATCCCAAGGTCGCCGGGCGAGGATGGCGCCTGCCAAACAGTCGGGAGTTGAAAACCCTGTTCATAAAGGAAAGCGGTGGGCGCAATCTTACACCCTTGTTGCAGACGACAGGGTGGTATATCTATACATCGGAACCCTGTTATCGCTTGGGGCTTAACTCAGGGTCAGATTGCAATGATCGGTTTTATCACAGTAGGGCTATTTATATTGGTATGTGCGTATCCGTGGAAGCGTTGTTACCATGAATATCACCAGCAAGAAACAAATGAACCGCTACCGTTTGTGTCTTGTCGGTAGTATTTCTACTTTTTATTTTATTATATGCTTTTCGTTGGAGGCAGGTTCACTGGTCATTTTACGCAGGATTAGCCTTTTCTATATTCTGGACTGCTCAGATGTTGGTTCCCATTAGATCGAAATTGCTCATCTTGGCTTGTTGCCACCGGTTGTATTTTTAAGTATTTTTAATGCCATAGCTGAAGAACTTGTTTTCAGATTGGTTTTTATGGATCTGCTTGCTGCAGTTATTGGTGAAGCTTTCGTCGTTAATTTTTTGCAAAGCCTGTTATATGCATTACCTCATCTGATTATGTGCTGTTCGTCACTGGCATACTTAGCGTTCGCTTATGGACTACTTCTGGGATGGATACGGCAACGTAACCATAGTCTCTTCCCTTGCATTATCTGCCATTTTACGATTGATATTGGGTATATAGGGTTGCCGCTTTAATTTGTTTCAAGCTAAAATCCAACTGAAGGGATTAAACGATCGGAGTAAGCAAATTCTTTTAACAATTTTAAATATATCAAAAAAAATCATTTAAGGAGAACATTTTTCTCACAAGGGAAATGAATTTCAAAATTCGGCAAAACCTACTAATTGTTATACTTACAACCTCCAAAGTCAATTATGTAGCATTTTCTAAATCCCCTCATAGGGTTTCGCAGGGAGCCTTGCTCCAATTTTAATAAATTTGACACCCACTTGAATATGCTACCCGGGAATCTTTTTTGCATAACGATGGATTATGATAGTTCTGTGTTTAGAATTAATAGGAAGCCGATTGAAGGTCGTTGCGGCTTCGATACTCTGCAACCACTACCAATTGATATCTTTGTTACGCGTCATTTTCTACGGATATTTTAGCGCCTTTGTCATGCGTCGCTTTCCTTTATGAGTTTCCCGCTTAGCGCCCCAAGTTCTCAGCAGAGGTCATGGATTCCATTGTTGTATATCTATATTTTCATTACCCGCCTTGCGGTGAAGACAGGCTTTTTTCTGAAATAGCAGGTCTAATGTTGAAAAGTTGAAATAAAATATGATTTCGATCGTCTAATAATAAAGAGAGTTTGCTAGAGTTTAGTCATGGCGTGTTTCATAAGCAGAGACATGCCTGTTTTTACAAGATTGATTATGAAAAAAGGGGTTTCCGTGGCTGAGGTAAAGTCGCTAGCGGTGTACAAAAAAATGAGGAGCATTGAAAAGAAAATCCAATGCTCCAAAAAGCGGGACGACCTGCTTTATAGCCTTGTCCACGATTTTGTCTCGGTTTTCAGAGCCAATTGGTTTTCCATATATTTTTTTGATACCATTAACAGAGAGCTTATTTCCGTTTTCAACTCCTTTGACAGGCAACTTCGTATTCCTGTATCATTCAAGCGGTTTTGCTGTTTTTCGCTCCTGAAAGAAAAAATGGTAAATGTCAGAAACGCATATGATGAAAAAGAACTTTTTGCCGTTGATCCAGAGTTGCCTTTGTTCAAGCTACGAGAAAAAGACGGTATATCAGGGAAAAAGGCCGCGATTGTCAGCCCGATTTATTCACGGGGACGGGTGGTGGGTGTTGTGGAAGCCATCTCAAGCAAAAACAACTCAGGTTTTTCCTGGGAAGACGAGCAGTTAATGAGTGACCTGTCCCGGATGCTGGGGACAATCTTAGTGCGTCAAGACAATATGTTTTTTATTCATAATAAAATAAAAAACATCGCGGTTAACATGCTTTTGACTCCGAAACAGCTGGAAACGGCGGTGAACGCATCACGAAAAAATCAGAATTCTATCGAGTCCGTACTCATGGATGATTTTAAAGTTTCGAAAAAAGACATCGGCGAATCCCTGAGCCGTTTTTATGGTCTTCCTTTCATTGAAATTAACCCGCACACACTTATCACAGGAAAGCTTTTTGTCGGGCTTGAGCTCTCAATGATGCGGGAAAATGTTTTTTTACCGATTCGTCTTGTAAAAAATACAATTTTAATTGCCGTTGACAACCCTTTTGATATTAATAAAATTGAAATAATTAAAGGAGTTTATAAAGGCTTTCCTCTGAAGTTCGTAGTGGCGCTGAAGGAGGACATACTTGACTATTTGAATCCCTCTTTTAACCAGAAGGGAAAACAGAATGATGATAAAGCGAACGAGGAACTTGCGATTGACAACCTCATCAAATCGCTGGATGATCTTATTAATTTGATAGATGAGGAGATAGATGATTAAAAAAAAATCGAGAGCAAGATCTAAACGTAATGGACATCTGGCTTAATCGGAAATACATATGATAGGTTATGGTGACACTTTTATACTTGAGTGCCTTTATTTGAAGTACGTGGAATAGAAGATATAATACTGGAAGAGGAATTGCTATGCGGTTAAATCCGGTGAGTCACTTTGCTTTGGCATTTTTCAGCATAGCGGTTGTCCTTGCTGTAATTATCTGGCGGTATGTTTCACCAATCGGTGTTGGGCAGGCATGGCTTGTGTCAATCACCCTGGCCACTTTTACAGCATATGGATATGACAAAATCATCGCCGGATCAGATTGGACGCGAGTACCGGAAAATGTGCTGCTTGCAGTCACTTTCTCCGGCGGCACAATCGGTGCGATTGCGGGAATGATGCTATTTCGTCACAAAACAGTCAGCCCACGCTTCCGTAATAAGTTTTGGCTGGTGATAGTTGCTCAGGTCTTACTGGTTTTCATTGGTTACATGTGGCTAAGAAAGGCTTTTTATTAAAACAAAAATAGTACCCTAAATGATCGTAAACAAAATGGAGGGGAATGTCCTTAAATTTTTCTTGACAACATCGATCTGTTCGATTAGATAGAACAAAATGGCTTGTTAGAAAAATTTATGGACGATTCATTTGGAAAAATATTAAGAGGTTTGAGGCTAAAGGCAGAAGTCGGCCTCAGAGAACTGGCAGCCTTGATAAGGAAGTCTCCGGGGTATTTGAGTGATGTTGAGCTGGATCAAGTACCCCCGCCTTCCGAGTCGATGATTCTGGATATTGCCGGGGTTTTAAACGTGGACAAAAACGTGTTGCTGACGGCGGCGAGAAAGATGGACCCGGAACTGTCTAACTATGTGTCCCAACAGCCTCAGGCCGCTGATTTCCTTAGGATGGCCAAGGACAAGGAATTTAACGGCGACGACTGGGAAAGGCTTTCTCAATTGGCGGAACTTTCCAGGTTAGGGAAGGGGAAAAAGGAAGAGGAATGAAGGTCCCTTTTTTACCCAAAAAGAAGATTGTCGACATTGCTGAAAATGTTTTCAGCGAATACCAGGCCATGGTCGGACATGATGTTAATCCGCCCATCCCGGTTGAAGATATTCTTGAGCGGTATCTGGGTGTTACGCTATGCTTCCATGATTTTAAGGAAAAACACGGCATGGAGGGCGTTCTCGGGGCCACATATGTCAAGAAACAGTTGATATGCGCTGATACAAAACTCCTTGATGACCCATCCGAGGGTCGATTGAATTTTACCTGGGCTCATGAAGCCGGGCACTGGGTCATGCACCGCAAACTTGTAAACAATGCAAGCAATACCATACTTTGCCGGTACAAGGATGCCAAGCTGCCCGTTGAGTGGCAGGCCGACTATTTTGCTTCATGCCTCCTCATGCCCGAAAAAAAGGTGAAGGAGGCCTGGGACAAAACATACGGCCCTGATCCTCTGGTCATTTTCAATGTCAGAAGTGCTTTGAAAGGACCGGTGTATTTCGATCCGTCTGCGAGCAACTGGCACTTGATTGCCGACAGAGTCTGCGAGGCCGGCGGATTTTCAAATGTGTCCAAACAGGCGATGATCATCAAGCTGCAGAACCTGGGTCTTGTCAAAAACACGACCGGCGCACGAATGGGATGGGCAAAGGTTTTTTTTGAAAACCTGAACCCTGCATAAACTTTTGCATATATTTTTTGCACATACTGTTCTATGCTATCGAACAAATACTGGAAATTTATAGAAAAATTGGCCGCAGGCACACACAGAAAATTGTTTAATCCTGAAAAAATTGGTCCTCAGGGCCAAGTCTGAGTTCTCAGGTTCAGCCTGAAGAAGTGCTGCAAGAGTTTGAAGTGAAATAAAGTTTAAAGTGAGCTAAAGTTTAAGGAAACAGCATCTTTCAGGGCAAACCAACACCAGGTTCTCTAAGCCCGGATTCTTTACTGAATATTTTTTTTGGGCAGAATGTTCTATATAATCGAACAATTAAGCTCCTATATTTGCTTGAAACCCATGAACTGACGACAATAAAGCCATAGGAATAATCGGGTGGAAGAGGGTGAAAATACTTAATGGTTAGGCAGGAACATCTGATAGCCCTATAATTACAATAACATGAAGTTGAATTGTATTCTTTCTAAAACAATCAACGGAAAGGGATAAAGACAGCTCGGCGCTCTTGGCAGTCCCGCAGAAAATACCAGGAAAGCACAAACTTGTTCAATTAATGTTCAGTGATAACGAACATTTGTATTTTGAAATCTTTTTAAATCGATGAAAAAGACAGAGGCACGCAAATGGTGATGATCAAAAATGAGCATGCTGGAACAAAATGGAAAGATCGCGGCTGGTGGATTTCAGTTGAGTTTAGCAAACTGCGATCCAGACGGAAAAATTTCTCGACTGCGCTGGAACTGCTCAAAGGCGGCATAGAGCGTTACGACATGATCCTGGAAAACGGCAAAACCATTGCAAGGGGAATCTTCAGTAACGAAGCTGATATGTCTGATCTGGCCGAACTCCTTGAGATGACAGCCGGATGGAAGGGAACAGCAGTCCATGCGAACGGCCGAAGACTTGATGCCCACACAACCAACCAATTGAGAAAGCAACTCAAGTGTGTTTCGGAAAACGCCCCCTGCCGGACCAAGAACAATGAAAGGCGCCTGGATTTTTTGGGCTGTCATTTGATGCAGATCGGTCTTCTAAATTACTCCCTTAAATCCTTGAAAGATGGGAACCAATACTGGTTTTCATTTTTCAGACAGGGAAACGGTTCAAAGCAGCGGTTCTTTTTGGATAAAAACGCGCTGACGAAAGCCGCCTGCATGGCCGAATTATGCCCCTTGTATCCTCAAAATACAGAGGCAAAAGCAGACAAGCTTCCTTTGGTTGTGGATTTATACGAGGAGAAAGGTTTTACCATCTGGGTGTCAACAAAAGATAAAATACATAGCCGCTGGCTCAGTCGATACCCGCCTGTGGTTCCGCGTTCTGAAAAGGGTTACAATCAATGGATCAAAAAACGGCTCAATGTTTAGGTTAGGAGATTTTTTAAAATGGATGAAATCAAGCTTTGCATTTTGGCCAATTACCCGATCCTGTATGTGGTCAGCCCGGAGGAGAGCCGTTTTTTACGGGCGCTTGAAAGTTTCTGTGTGCGGAAGCGTAGAAAAATGTGGATCCACTCTATTAGCGAAGGCCTCTGGAACATCGCTTTTTCAAAACAGGGAGAGCTGTGGGTGGAGACAAAGAAGGGCAAGGTGCGTGAGGATCTCAGGGACCCCATTGCATTGCTTGAGCACCTCAAGAGTGTCAGGTCGAATGAAGGCGTGTTTCTGCTGCTCGACTTTCAAGAGGCGCTGAAAGATGCCCTGGTGCGAAGACTTCTAAGGGACCTCGCGCGAATCTTCCAGGAAAGCCGTAACAACATCGTTATTCTGTCTCCGGTCCTGGAATTGCCGCAATCGGTGGCCCATGAAGTGTCTGTTCTGGATTTTCCGCTGCCTTCCAAAGATGCGCTGCACAAAACGTTGACAGCTGTTTTAAAGACGCTCCAACAGCGCCGGGCCGAGGTCAATTTGAGCAAGGGCGACCGGGAGCGCCTCATTGTCGCAGCCCAGGGACTGACCATGGCGGAGTTCGAGAACTGCCTGGCAAAGGCGATCGTGAAAAACAGAAAAGTGGATTCAGGTACAATTGATGTGATGGTGATCGAAAAGAAGCATTTGATCAAAAAGGCCGGGCTTCTCGAGTTTTTCGACGCCGGCGAAACCATGGAACAGGTGGGCGGCCTCGATGCCCTGAAAGGATGGCTGGCCAAGCGCCAAAATGCTTTTACTGAAAAAGCAAAAGCGTATGGGCTTCCCAATCCCAAGGGAATCCTTCTGCTGGGGGTTCAGGGATGCGGGAAAAGCCTTACAGCCAAGGCCTGCGCCTCTTTGTGGAAGTTTCCGCTTCTTCGACTGGATACCGGAAAGCTGTTCTCCAGCCAGGTGGGCAGCTCTGAAGAGAACGCGCGCAGGGCAATTCGGCTGGCCGAAGCCATAAGCCCCTGCGTGCTTTGGATTGACGAGCTGGAAAAGGCCTTTTCCGGCCTGGGCAGTTCTTCATTTTCCGACGCAGGTACAGCGTCCAGGGTTTTTGCAACCCTTGCAACGTGGCTCCAGGAAAAATCGGCCCCTGTGTTTGTGATTGCCACGGCGAACAGCGTGACGTCACTCCCGCCGGAGATGGTCCGGAAAGGCCGGTGGGATGAGATATTTTTTCTCGATCTGCCGGGTTTGGGTGAAAGAACGTTGATTTTTAAAATACACCTGGAAAAACGGAACCGGAATCCCCGGGATTTTGATATTCCCCTGCTTGCCGAGAACTGCCCGGACTATTCAGGTGCTGAGGTCGAACAGGCGGTCATAGCGGGACTATACGACGCGTTTGATGAGAGCCGGCCGCTTGAGACCGAAGATATTTTGCGGAACCTGAAAAACCAGGTACCGCTTTCAAAGACCATGGCTGAACATGTGCAGGCGCTTCGCGAGTGGGCAATGACCCGCGCCAGGCCGGCATCTGAAGACAACATAGAAGCACAGCGCAGGAAATGGAGGGAAGGAAATGTCAGACAATTATAGTGTCGGTCGTTTTGAATGGCTGACCATTCCTTCCAGCCGTGAACCGTCCGGGTCCTGTGAAGAGATTGCAGATGTTTTTGTCGCCAAGAAATGCCCTGAATGTGCCTGGGTTGACGGTGATCATCGATTTGAGGCGATTTCAGGAGAACCGGGAAGCCGAGAGTGCTTCAGATGCGGGGCGCATTGGGACCTTTCAAAAGAGATCAATGATTTTTTTAAACAAGAGCAGATAAAGATTCCGGCGGTCTGTGTGGACAGGGATATGGATGGGGTGAAAGGTTTTTACCGGGGCAGAAAAGAGAGCGATCCACGACTTTTTGACCTTCGAGTAATGGCAGAGGGTTTCTGTTTGAGAAAGGGATTTGACGAGCTTTTGGCACTCTCCGTTTCGCGGATTGACCGGTTTGACCACCAGATTTCCGCAGCGCGCACAATACTTAAAAAAATGCGCGGAAAGGTTTTGCTCGCGGATGAGGTCGGTCTTGGCAAGACCGTAGAAGCCGGTCTTGTCATCAAGGAACTGTTGATTCGCGGCATAGCAAACAGCGTGCTGGTCATGGTCCCGGCCGGCTTGACAGACCAGTGGAAAGAAGAGCTGAAATACAAATTCAACGAAAACTTTACTCTGTTTAAGAAGCACAGGCTGGAGGAGGATGATCGCCGCCTGATCGTAAGTTATGATCTGGCAAAAAGGAGGGAGTGCCTCCAGACCAGATACTGGGATGTTATTGTTTATGATGAGGCCCACCGTTTGAAATCTAGGAGTACGGCAGTTTCAAAGTTTGCCAGAGGGTTGAGGGGCCGTTTTGTTTTGGCACTTTCCGCCACACCGATTCAGAACTCATTAAACGAGCTCTATTCCCTGATCGATCTCATAAAGCCGGGCAAACTGGGGACGGTCCGTGCCTTCAGGCGGGCTTTTGTGTCCCGAGGAAACCCCCGGAAAGTTCTACCCGGCCGGGAAAGCGCATTAAGAGCCGAGCTTGGGGATGTGATGATCAGAAACCGCAGAGACACCTGCAAATTGAAATTTCCCAAAAGACGGGCCGGTATCTATTATGTCGATCCCTTACCGGATGAAATAACGCTGTACCAAAAGGTCACCCGCTATGTGAAAAAAGAGTTTAAGAAAGAGTTCTTTAAAGAGACCGGCCGGAAAATTCACATGCTGAGCCTTATCATCCTGCAGAGAGAATTGATGAGTTCCCCGGCTGCTGTTCAAAGCACTTTGCTGCGAATCGCTCATCGAAAAGGATATCCGGAAGCGACAAAGAAACGGTTGACGGGTTTTGCCGACATTGCCGGCACCATCGAAACACCCTCCAAGATTCGCGCGCTTAAGGAAATTCTTGTTCAATTTAAAGGCAACCGATTTGTCGTCTTTACAGAGTTTGTTAAAAGCCTGGAAACCATCGTTGAGCACGTTGGAAGGTGGGGTCTGGCTGTTTTTTCAATTTCAGGGAAAATGCCGGCAAAAAAAAGAGCCTCTGTCCTGGCGGATTTTCGTAACACCTCTTCTTCTATTCTTGTTTCCACCGAAACAGGAGGGGTGGGATTAAATCTACAGTTTTGCAGCCATCTTGTGAATTTTGACCTGCCGTGGAACCCGACCCGGGTGGAGCAGAGGATCGGTCGTATAGACCGCATCGGGCAGAAGAATGAAGTGTATGTTTTCAACCTGGCCTGCAAAAACACAATTGAAGAATACGTGATCGACATCCTGGCAAAGAAACTCAGAATGTTTGAAATGGTCATCGGTGAATGCGGGGCTGTTCTGGGCCATATGGA
The DNA here is from genome assembly GCA_042573625.1 of Thermodesulfobacteriota bacterium. GTDB lineage: Bacteria > Desulfobacterota > Desulfobacteria > Desulfobacterales > UBA11574 > JBHPCZ01. The sequence goes on along the minus strand of JBHPCZ010000040.1, from coordinate 14,118 downwards.
GCATGGGAAATCATTTGAACAGATGGTTGTCGAGGTCTGGGCGAATAATTCTTCAGAAAAAGAGGAGGCCGGTGGCTTCTCAAAGCTTGCCGCCGAGGCGGAAAAGGCGAGGACATTATATGAAAAAAGCCGGCAGGCCAGCTCTGTCCTTAACCAAATCGGGAGATGCGCTTGAAAGCTTTTGTATATGAATCGTTGGAGAAGCTGGGCGGTATTGTCCGGGAAGCACCCGGCGGTGGTCTTCGTGTGTCTGTTCCGGGGGGCTCCCGTGCAGAGGCTCTCTTGGATACCGGAACGGATCATCTGCTTTATTTTTCGCTAGAATCAGCCGCTCCTGACGCATTGAACGTTGTACCGGGGAGCCGGATTCTGGATGGGCTGAGTCTTGAACTTTCAAAGGATTCGTCAAGACACGGACTTCTGCCGGATAGCGCGAAATTGAGCCGAAAGCAGCTTAAAGATATGTACACGGTGTTCTTCGGAAAAGTCGCAAAGTTCTCTGTTCGAAGTTCATGGCGGACAACGGTGAGGTGTCATTTCAAGATCACGATTGTCGGAGATGAGCTGATGGAGGAATTATTGTGCGTTGAAGTGCCGTTTAAGGGCTTGCCCCGGTTTCTAGAAGATGTTCCTGTTTTAAAAGAAGATGTGCGCTGGGTAGTACGGCCTCCTCTGAAACAGTATCAATTCAGAGAGATGCTCGATCAGGGGATGGCTTTTTCAGAAAAAATAGCGATGGATCGGGCCAACGACTCACTGAATGAATCGCTGAAACGCCTCTATTCAACCCTTGACAGGCTTAAGTGCTATTATCAGCAGGTTAAGGAAGAGTCCGTTCAAGGAGAGCCTGAAAATAAGATATCTGCCGCCGAAGAAGAATATCAGCGCCGAAAAACCGAGGAGATCCAACAGGCTCGTGTTCGTGCAAAGGTTGAAGTCATCGCAGTGGAGACCCTCTCGGTTCCGGTCAAGCGTATGACGTGGAAGTTGAAGAAAAAGGATGGTTTCCGTGATGCTCAGGCTGTTTTCAACTGCTTTGACGGAAAAGTGGTTGAACCTGTTCAATGTGAAATCTGTCTTATTGAAACTGAAACGTTCGGTATCGCCGGACCGGACAAGATTGTCTGCCCGGATTGCTTCACACAGTGTGATATCTGCGAGGCGGAGATTATGAGGAAAAATGCAGGACAAAGCTGCTCCTGCATAACCTGCGGTCGTCATGCGTGTGAAGAGCATTCAGGGATATGTAATGTTTGCAGAGAGCCGGTGTGCGCGTTCCATCTGCTCGATTGCAAAGAAGGATGCAGCGTTTGCGGTAGTTGCGCCCGGTACTGCGTTGAGTGCGGATACGAGGTTGTTTGGTGCAGGGATCATTCTCTGATGAACTCAAACCACAGTGTCACATGCCATAGCCATGCCGTCTACTGTGTCGGGTGTAAGGAGCCGCATCCTGCTTCAAATACAGACACCTGTTCATCATGCGGGCAAACCGTTTGTTTTAACTGCCAGATGATTTGCGAAAAGTGCAAGCGGTTGTATTGTGTGAACCATTTCGGGGACGGGGGGTGCTTTGAATGCCTTGCGGAGATGGAAAAGAAAGAAAAATATCAGATGAGGCTGTTTTGAAGGGCAGTGATTTAAAAACTGAAATCCTTCAGGAAATCATAATCGGGAAAGATGGCTGTGTAGAAATATCGTGGATCACGCCAAAAGCTTCGGATCTGGTCAGAGCGCTGTGGAGGGATTTTCATAAAGAAGGGAAACCGTTTCCAATAAAAACCTTACATGGAAACATATACTGTGGATAGGAACTGTTTCAAAACCCCATCTAATGTCCATTGGTCCCGACGCGTCGGGACCGGGCTTTTTCGATTTCCGCACGGCTTGCCTTTGAACACCGTCCGGGGTTTTGAATCAACTTCAAACAATGATGAGGAGGTGGAAACATGTCAATGACGGTTCACATACGAATGAAAGGGTTGACGGATCTTGAGCTTGTGTTGGAGGCGTTGAGACAGATGGGGAAAACAGCTTTTCCCGTGGCCGATGCAGGTCAAAAGGTTCGGGGAAAAACCGTGCTTGCCATTGCAAGCATAAACGGCAACAGAGTCGGGTTTAAACGGAACGGGGATGGTGAACTGGTTATGGTGGGGGATGCCGGCTGGAGATGCATGAGAAACAAAATGCTGCATGAAGATATTATGCAGCAGTATACTGTGGCGGCGGTCAAAAGGAAGGCTGAGGAGCTTCGCTACAGCGTGGCGTCTGTCGACACGTTAGATAACGGCTCGATCCGGCTTGTTGCAAGGGCATGGGGGTAAAACAGATGAAAAGAAAAGAGATTGTTTTTACCATCGACAAAAACGGCGGTGTTACAACGACGGTAGAAGGCATCAAAGGATCTTCGTGTACCCGCATCGCTGAAGCATTTAAGAGTCTCGGGAAAGTGATTCGTGAAAAAAGAACCAGTGAGTATTTTGAAAATAACGAAGTGAGCACTCTGGTGAAGGGAACAACGGGGATATCGGAATAATAGTTGAAGATAATTTGCCTCAACTATTCCAATAATTGAACGAAATGAAACCTTATGGGCTCAGTTTTCCTGAGGCTGTTCAATACTTGGTATAAAATGTGACGCTGGGATAGTTTATTTAGATTTTCATAGGATACGGAATAAATGAAAAGAAAGAAAGATCCTCACCTTCAAAGTTTGCAGCCTCAGAATGTTGAGGCTGAAGAATCTATCTTGAGCGCGATTCTGATTGATAACCGAACGCTGGATGATATCATCGAAATCCTTACGCCGGACGATTTCTACAGAACCGCCCATAAGGAGATTTTCTCATCCATTACCGATCTGTACGCAAAAGACGAACCCATCGACCTTGTGACGCTCTCCAATAAGTTAAAAGAAAAGGGGAGACTGGAAGAAATCGGGGGTGCGTCGTACCTTGCAAAAATAGTTGATACCGTGCCGCTGGCGATGAATGCAAAGCATTACGCAAGGATTATTTGTGACAAGTCTACACGGAGGCGCCTTATTGGGAAGGCCAATGAAATCATCAATCATTGCTTTGAGGAAGAAGGAGGCATCGACGATGTGATGAATTATGCCGAGCGATCCATATTTGATGAATTGTCAGAAAGTAAAAAAACAACATACCACCGCCTAAGCGGTATTATTCAGGACAATTTCGACATGTTGGAAAGCCGCCAGGGAAAAAGGTTTAGTGGTATCCCGTCCGGATTTACACTGCTCGACAACCTGACGTCGGGTTTTCAGGATTCCGATCTTATTATCCTTGCGGCACGTCCTGGAATGGGAAAAACAGCGTTTGCCCTGAATATTGCCCGGAACATGGCTGTGGAAGAGAATGTCCCGGTTGCTATTTTTTCCTTTGAAATGTCAAAGGAACAGTTGGGTTATAGATTACTGTGTGCCGAGGCAAGGGTCAATTCATCTCGCTTAAGAGATGGTTTTCTGAGTCAAGAAGATTGGGTCAAGCTTACAAATGCCGCCGGTGTTTTGTCTGAAGCACCGATCTTTATTGATGACTCAACGGATATATCAGCTTTAGACATAAGGGCTAAGTCGCGCAGACTAAAAATCAAAGAAAATATAGGCCTTATCATTATCGACTACCTGCAACTCATGGAGAGCCGAAGCTCCGGTATGCGAAAACCTGAAAGAAGAGATCTGGAAATTGCAGAGATATCCAGAGCGATAAAAGGTATGGCCAAGGAACTCAAAGTCCCGGTATTGGCTCTTTCCCAACTGAACAGGATGCTGGAGCAGCGAAGCGACAAGCGGCCGATGCTGTCAGATCTGAGGGAGTCCGGCGCCCTTGAACAGGATGCCGACCTGGTTGTTTTTATTTACAGGGATGAAGTGTACAACAAAGAGGAAAACAACCCGAACAGAGGCATAGCGGAAATCATCCTTTCAAAGCACAGGAACGGCCAGACCGGCATTGCCAGCCTGGCGTTTCTTTCCGCGTACACCCGATTTGAAAACATGGCACTGGGAAGTGGCTATCCGGAGGGTCAGCAATGATTATAGAAAGAGAAGCCAGCCGTTTGGATGAAGGTGGAAATTTCTATATCGACCTGCGTCCATATCAATTGGATGTATACCTCAAGTATCTTCCATGGGAAGACGGATTGGCGGTGTTCCGATGGGACTCACATACTTCTAAATGGTTTTTCGAAGAAAGTGATCCCGACATACCGCTGGTAGCCTGCTTCAACAATTGTTGTGAGGACGTGCCCATCAGAACATTTGTGGAAACGATACCCGCTGACGTGAGAAATGCCGTTTCCGGGTTCGATTATCTGCAGACGACCGTCCTGCAGTGGGCATCATGTATAAACAGGGCTGGGGATTTGCTCCTTGATGTGCCTGTAATGCTGTGGATGATTGCAGAAGCAGCCACGGTAGTCGAGAATTGGCTCCGGGGAAGAGTGAACGGACTGTTGGAAAAGAAGCGGACAGGTATATTAAAACGTTTGCTGAAGACCAACTTTTCAAAGGCCGACGTAAGGTTTATAAAAAAAATCCAATTGCTCGACGGTTCACGGGATGAATTGGGTATTGTTAAACAGGCGCTTATGAACCGAAATTTGATAAAGGCCCTCAGACACTGGAAGGTGATACCTGTTCATGCGATCGCTGTTTTGGCGCGATTCCCGGACTTAATCGACAAAAGGTTCGTCAGTGGGATCGCACAGAATCGTTATTGTAGAATATCGGACGCTGTTGCCGAAGCATCCCGTGTCCGCAGGATATGGAAGGATGCATTTAATATGGGCGAGATGATAATGGGACCTGACAACGCCATCCATGCCTTAAACAGCTGTTCTTCAACAGATGATTTGCAGCGGATCCACGACCGATGGGCGGACCGGTTTAATCAAAGCCGGTTAGAAACAGATGGGAGGTGGTTTCCAAAGCCCCCTTTTGAAGGAAATGTCGATATTCGTCCCATCATGACAGAAGAAGATCTGCTGGAAGAAGGAAGACAAATGCATCACTGCGTAGGCGGATATATCAAGGAAGTCCGGGATGGAAAATGTTTTATCTACCGGGTAATGAAGCCGCAACGTGCTACCCTGGAGATCAAGATAAGGGGGGGGATAAGGATAGGGCAGTTTAAACTGGCACACAACAGGGAACCGGCTGAGGAATCATGGGTTACAGTAATGAAGTGGTTGGAAAGACACAAGAAAAAATGAAAAATAAAGATAAAAGAATATTGATGACGTTTACATTGACACGGAAATCTGCTGCTATGTGGTTTTGCCTGTTTTTAATTATTTCCGGGTTTATGTTCATGGTCGGTGTGTTCACCGGAAGGAGAGTTGCTCCATTAGATTTAGATGCTGAAAAGCTTGAAAACACATTGGCTGCCCTTAAGGAAGCCGAAATTAAAAGAAAAAAAGGCAACATGATAAGTGACTCGTTCGGTTTTTACGATAATCTAGAGGGAGATAGGGGTGATGATAATTTTAAAACCGAAGAATCTAAAAAAAGAAGAGAACATGATGTCGAGAATAAAGTTACCTCCAAAAATGCCGAAGTTTCTATAGCGCTCGATAAAACCGGTGCTGGTGTTGAGAATAAAAAAACTGCCCAAGCACGCCTGACCTTACAGGTTGCTGCCTTTAAAAACCGTGAACGCGCTGATCGGATGATAGATATTCTTAAACAAAAGGGGTATGATGCATATAGGGATACTCATAAAGTTTCCGGAAATAGCACCTGGTACAGAGTCAGGATCGGTAGTTTCAAAAACAGGGAAGATGCCGGGAGTACCCTGCGCATGTTACAAAAAGACAAGATAAAGGCCTTTTTGGTTCAAAAATAATTCATTCAAAAAAATATCATGTGATTTCAAGAGATAAATTAGATGAAGTTTTGAAAGAACTCTCAATTCATAGGAAAGATATCTTTGACCAATATTTTATATGAGTTTTTCCGCGATCTGAACAGCATTGAGCGCTGCGCCCTTGCGAATATTGTCACCCACCGAAAAAATAGCCAGTCCGTTTTCCACGCTGTCGTCGGGTCGGATCCGGCCCACATACACGTCGTCCTTGCCGGTGACGTCCAAAGGCATGGGATATAAACCATTGGAAGGGTCATCGATTATCTGAACTCCGGGCGCTTTTAAAAGAATTTCATGCGCTTCTTCCGGAGTAACCGGACGTTCGAATTCAACGTTTATAGATTCTGCGTGTCCATAAAATACCGGAACACGCACGCAGGTAGCGGAGACCCTGATATTTTCTGTTCCAAGTATTTTTTTGGTTTCAAAAAGCATTTTCGCTTCTTCACTGGTATATCCGGGCATCTGAGGGCTCAAGCTTCCGATTTGCGGGATAACGTTAAATGCTATTTGATGCGGATATACTTCTGGAGGCAGCACTTCCTCTGGATTATACGCTATCACCTGTTTTTCAAGCTCCTTGATGGCCCTGCGGCCTGTGCCGGAAACCGACTGATATGTAGAGACCACGAAACGGCGTATTCCAGCTGCCGCATGGAGAGGAGCCAATGCCATAAGTGCAATAATGGTGCTACAGTTCGGGTTGGCTATAAAACCGCTATGATTCTGCAGCGCATCTGGGTTAATTTCGGGTATCACCAGCGGTACCCGGGAATCCATACGGAAATCATCCCCGTTGTCAATCACGGTTACGCCGCGTTTGGCAGCTTCCCAGCCATATATTTGAGATGCGCCTTTGGCGCCTTCGGTGCCGGCAAAGAATGCAAAATCAAGCCCTTCAAATGTTTCATGAGATGCCGCGATAACATGAAAGGTTTCTCCGGAAATTTTTTCTCTGCGATCGGAGCGAGCCATAACGCGGATTTCTTCCGCCGGAAATTTACGTTCCCGAAGGATCTTGATTAGTTCGCTGCCAACTGCACCGATACCGACTATCCCGATTTTATATTTTTTCATTAGAATATCCCTCTGGAAAATTACCTATATTGATACAGATCAACATTCACTTGTTTAAAACGGTTTAGTTAATTTTTATCCGGCTCATTAATCGCCTTAACAATAATAAAGTCCTTTTTTCCCTTCTGTAAAAGAAGCAACCCGTTTTTATCGAGCATGTTGGTAGAAATCTTTTCGTTTACGTCTTTGATTCGCTTTCTGTTAATGTAGGCTCCCCCGGACATGATGATCTTTCTGCCGGCACCGGTTCCATGAACCAGCCCGGATCGTTTGAGTAAGTCAGCAGGCCAGATGCCTTTTTCAAAATCATTCATCGGTATCTCGATGGTAATCGGGTTGCTATACTTGATAATTCCGGAAAGGTTGAGTTTTTTTGAGCTGAACAGGCCTTTGGACAGATTTCGTACCACTTCAGCGGCCCGCTTGCCGTGGGCCAGCCGGGTTACCTCGTAAGCCAGAACCCGCTTGGCCCTGTTCAGTTCCGCACCGCTGCCTTTTGTTAGTTCTCTTATCTCATCTATCTGCAAGAAGGTAAATAGGCGCAAAAATGCGTCCACCTCGTCGTCTTTGGTATTGATCCAAAACTGGTAAAACTCATAGGGAGACGTCTTTTCAGGGTTAAGCCAGATCTTTGTATCTTTTTCACTCTGGCCCGCCTTCTTTCCATCAATTTCAAGTAATGGAAACGTAATGCAGTATGCCTGGCCTCTTACTTTACGTTTAATAAGATCAAGGCCGTCCGTGATATTCCCCCACTGATCGCTGCCGCCCATCTGCAGAATACAGTTGTAATTTTTATAAAGGTGCAGGAAGTCGAATGCCTGTAACAGCGGGTAACTGAATTCATTGAAAGGCATCCCTTTGTTGGATTTCAGGCGTTTATTGCAGCTTTCAGCTTTTATCATCACGTTTAATTTGAAGTGTACACCCACTTCCCGCATAAAGGGGATGTATTTCATTTTGGAAAGCCATGAAACGTTGTTCAGGATCTGCGTCCTGTCCTTGCTTAAATGCAGATAGCGACGGAGCTCTTTTTTTAAATTTTTCATGTTGAATTTGATCTGCTCCGGCGACATCAGCTTCCTGGCTTCATTTTTTCCTGAAGGGTCACCCAAAAGCGCAGTTCCTCCGCCCATAATAACAATAGGCCGGTGCCCCATCCGTTCCATCCATGCCAGCGCCATGATCGGAATCAGACTGCCGGCATGGAAACTTTCTGCTGTGGGGTCAAACCCTATATAGCCGGTTACTTTTTCCTTTGAAAAAATCTTTCTAAGCGTTTTCTCATTTGAACATTGTTTAATAAAACCCCTTTCCTTAAAAATGTCGAACATGTTGTTCATTGGGATCTCCTTTTCTAATATAAGCGGATTCGACAATTTGCAACTTGCTGCAATAAAAACAAAAAACCCTAAGAGATTCCTCTTAGGGTATGTTGACTACGCAGTCCTGTTTGTCATCCTAAGAGGGAGGATCTTTAGATTGACAATAATAATAAGTAGTAGTTCTGTTCGGCATTATATTTTTCCGCTCAAAATTATTTGCTTGAATTACTCTTTCGTTCAAAAGGACTATAGAGATAAAGGGGTTAACGTGTCAACTGAAATTTCAGTCCTAATGAATTGGTGTTTTTAGTTTTTTGACATAACCGATTATCCTTTTGGTACGAAACTGACGGTCATTTTATTGACTGCTTCTAATTGCGTTCTCCAAGGTATTAAAACGACATCCTGCTTCATTATTTTATCATTTCCCCTTTGCCTGCGTTAACTGAAAAGATCTTTCAAGCCGACTTAACGCCTTCAAAAGGTCCAACCTGCCGAAACCGCAACGCCTTTTCTGCCGCATACGGAGTTAAGAAACTCTTTCAATTTTCAAGCAGTTTTTTAAAAGCCTTAAACATATTAGCCACTTTTCGAAAAGGGAATATGGTCTCGAAAGAGAAAATATTAGTTGCGGCCAAAGAACGGCTCGAAACACTGGAAGGCTTTACTACAAGGATAAAAACCGGAATGGGCCAGCTTTACGTAACTGTCACACCTTCAAATAAACACCTTTTCCCACACTCTTTATCGTACCCTGCTTCTTGCCTTTATATACAAGATTCGCAATTTTCTTTTGGCTGAAACCTGTCTTTTTCATAAGTGTCGCAGTATTAACACCTTTCTTGTAACGATTAAGAATTCCGATTACAGTATCAAATGCTGTCTTCTGTTCAGGTTTCTTTGCAGCAGTCTTTTTAGCAGCAACTTTCTTTACAGGTGCCTTCTTCACAGGCTTTGCTTTAGTTTTTGGCTTATCCAGCCTTTCAACCTCTTTCTGAATTTTTTCAACCTTCAGTGCCAGTCCTTTAAGAATCTTCGTTACAGCTTGCAGATCCTTTTGAAGCTTTTTCATAAGTTCCCTCCTTAGAATTTGAATTGATTTCAAAGCTTTACAACAAACAATAAATAAAAGTCAAGAATATTCACAACTTAACATAAATTGCTACAATCGATGGTAATGAAAACCATTTGATACGTTAATGGCTGTCCTATGGTTCAATTTGAGTTTAAACTCAACTCAACTAATTGAAATTATTATTAAAAAATAGTATTATTCTCTTGACAAGCAAACCTTCCTTTCGTATTTTGAGTGAAAGGAGGGCTTTTTTATGGAAAAAATAAGGAATCAGTTAGAGGTTTTGTATCATTGGCAATTTGTTAGCTTAACAATTTTTATTATAGCTTTTGTAATCTCTGGGTGTGGTGCATCAAAGAATGTGAAGGTTGCCCAGAGTCCAGCACAACAGGCCTACCTCGTTCAGAAACCTATCTTGGTTCGCACCTCGGCTCACGATCAGCAACGGCCTCAGTGGACCAAAAAGACTGTGGTTGAGGAAGATGGTAACATTTATTTTTCTGGCGCATTTCTTAATGGCTCTGATTATTCAGTTACCATTCGATGTGCAAACGCTGAGGCTCTGAAAGTTGTAGTCCAGGCCATCTCAAATTTTGTTCGTGTTGAGTTTTCCGAACATGTTCAGGGCTCCAATACTGGCACTGATGGTGTTGATCGATGGGTGTCTGATGGGATTGCGACGATTGCTGACAATCTTCATTTACTGGGAGTCAGACAAAAAGAAGTCTATTACGAAGAGCTGTACGATCCAACCATAAATGCTTCAATTTACAACGTTTTCGTGAAATTAGAAATCCCGAAGATTGATTTCCTGAACGCTAAAGCCGAAGCCGTGCGCAGATTGCGGGATAAATTCGCAAGTGCCGGTGAGATGGAGGCAAAGGAAAAAGCTGAGAAGCTTCTTGAGGAACTGAAAAGTGAGATTTCAAAATCTGCCTAATGTTTGCATCGCTGTCATTCTGTTGTGGGGGGCTTCCTGTTTTGCAGAAAGCCCCCTGCAGGTTCCTTCCTTTTTGACATCTGTTCCTCCAAACCATTTCGCAGGTGTCAGCTCTCCATGTGATTCTATTTCTGAAGCCAGAAGGTCCGCAATTGATGAGGTGGTCCGACAGATCCTCTCATCCGTTAATGTTCAGTACAATCACAGCTATTCCAATAGGGTTTCAGGAAATGTTCGCGGAAAAGTTCCAAAGCGCGTTGTTGATGACCGGCTTTCAAAGGTTGCAAAAGGTGTTGTGCTTGGTGTTGAGCGTAATATAGCAAAAAGTTCCTGGAGCCTTGATGGTTCCGGGATGTATGTTTATTTCATTCTCGTACAGTACCAGGACAAGCTAATAGCAGAAATGCGACGGTTGAGTAGGGGGGCAAAGGTCGTAGCGTCTATTGTTTCTGATTCAGGTGATTCTGCCAAGGTTCGAGTTACTGAGGTTAATGGTGTATCCGCCGTGTTATCATCAGCTGATGTAATTATCCGCAAACGAAACCGTTTTGCAAAGCTGATTTCATATTATGTGGTTCATGTTTCGAAGGGTTCTGAGCAGAAAATGACGGTTGCTGTTGATCCTGTTTGGATATGTAGCAATTCCCGTGAGTTCCGGTTGGCGCTTTCCGACTGTAAGAAAAAGCTTTCAGATTATTTATTGGGAGCTGAGGTCGAAAGGGTGGCCGTACTTAAAGGTCATGATGAGATTGGTCGGAAAGTGAGTGTCACGGTGGTTTTCTAAGCTGAATTGATATTGAATTCGGTTTTGGATCCTCAATAGCACCTAACGAATATTTGGAGTTGATTTATATGACTCGATCAACTCTGGATAAACAGGAATAAAATCGGTTTCTGCCTTACAATATCGAATAGCCAATGATCTAGCTAAAGAAAATATTTCTGGCTCATAAATGTCAATATCAGTATTTTTTACCAGCATTTCCAATATATTAACTGGACCAATAGCCCCCAAAATTTGTGCGGTCTTTCGCCTAACATCACTGACCCTATCTTTAAGAGCCTCAATCAATGGTTCAATTGCCTTATCGCTATCTATATTGCCCAAAGCTTTAATAGCAGCATCCCTAACACGACTGACCCTATCTTTAAGAGCCTCAATCAATGGTTCAATTGCTTTGTCACTGCCAATTCTTCCCAAAGATCTAGCGGCTTCAATCCTGACATACTGGTTTCCATCTCTGAGCGTCTGAATCAAAGGCTTAACTGCATTCTTGTTGCCAATCAATCCTAGTATATCAGCAGCACTACTTTTAACATTTGTGTTTTCATCTTTGAGCATTTGAATCAAATGTTTAACCGTTTTCTTAGGATCATGCAATCTTAAACCATAAACAGCACTTTCCCTAATGTTACTGTCTTTATCTTTGAGTGCCTCAATCAAAGGCTTAAACGCCTTATCACTATCTATATAGCTCAGAGCTTTAATAACACTACTCCTAACAGCATCGACCTTATCTTTAAGGGCCTCAATTAATGGCTCAATTGCCTTATCACTTCCGAGTTCCCCCAAAGCCAAGGCTGCCATACTTCTGAGTTCTTCATTTTTGTCCTTTAATGCCAGAGTCAAAGGCTCGATTGCATCCTTGTTGCCCAGCATTCCTAGAATCTTAACATCATACAATCTAATAGACTTATCTTTTAATGCCTGAATTAGAGGCCCAGCTGCCTGACTATTATCTATTTTGCGTAAAGCCAAGGCAGCTTTCTGCCTTACAACCCAGTATCTATCTTTAAGGGCCTCAATCAACGAACCAACCGCCCGATCACTGCCTATTATACCCAAAGCCACTGCAGAAAAAATCCTAACGTCGTCATTGTGGTCTTTAAGAGCCCGAATCAAGGGCTTAATTGCCTTATCGCTGCCTATTTTGCTCAATGCCCAGGCTGATTCAATTTTAAGTATTCTATCGCCGTCTTTCAGGGAATTTGACAAATGCTCGACTGACTGCTCACTGCCTATATCACCCAAGGCCTCAACAGCTCTTTTTCTAACATCAAATTTAGGATGCGTTAGGGAACCTATGAATATACCTAACATCTGTGAGCTCGATCGAGCAATGGAATTAACGATTGTCCTATATGTCAAGGAATAATCACCCATCCATAAATTAAAAATGCTTTCCAAAATGTTCTGAAAATATCTTTGGTAATTATCATCACATTCAGCAACACACCGACCTGCTAATATCAAGCGAGTAAAAAAAATATCATCCTTTTCATCCTCACCTGCGATGGCCTGAATCAAAGGAATAGGATCTTCCATCAGACCAGAAAGAAGAGTTATGGTTTCATGCCAATAGTGAAGCCACAAACGCTTTCTAACTAATTCAAGTCCATTACTTTGATTTTTTTGGATGAGTTTTTTTAAGTAAGAAGCAGTAAGGAATTCCTGAAAAGTGCGGTGCAAAAATATATATCTTTTATTTTGTTTATCCAATCCTAAGAGAAGTCCATCGTCTTCAGATAGTTCGTCGAGTAATTCTATTGGATTAGAATTTCTGAAATCTTTTGGTATGTCATCACGTTTAAGGTACGTATCAAACCAATCATAAAGCTCATTAGCTGAAAAGATCTGCTTGCCTTCACGTGTAAAATCATAAGCGAGTTCTTCAAGCAATTCAGTTTTGGGGACTATCATCCATTCTGTTTTCGGTTTTCTTTTATTACTCCATTCACCCAACATATGGTCTATTGCTTTTTCATAAACATCGACCTTTCGTGCTGGAAGTGTAAGGTTATTATCCAGATAAAGTCTACACAGAAGCGATAAAAGGAGTGGAATCTGGGTTATCCCCCAAATTTGAGGTTTATCCCGCAAATCCTTTAAAAAAACATCGGGTGAAACTGTATTATCTTGAATTGTAGAAGCAGCGTTTTCAAACCATTTATCGGCATAATTTTTAATTTGGGTTTGATTAAAAGGTACAATTTCTACCTCTTTGATATTCTCTAAAATTCCACTACTATAACCCACAATTCGTGAAGTATATATGATCTGACATTTATAATTGTTAGCGAAATGGTTTAGTTTTTCTACCAGATTATTTCGGCGCTCTACTGGAATTTCATCTAATGCATCCAATAATAGAAGGCATTGACCATTATATAGTTTTCTTTCTAATAGATGTTTAATCGCTTTTGAATTTGAAGTCTTGGGATAATCTCTGTTTACAATTTGAAGTATCGCATCAAAGATTTCATCTTCCCAATTTTCTAAATCGGGAAGCCTTATATATATCGGGAAGATTACGCAATCTATGTTTTCATTCTTGGAAAGGCTTTGCCCGACCTGATGAGCGGTCATTTTCGCTTCCCTTCGTAACAGGCTAGTTTTCCCCATGCCAGGATCGGCAAGCACTATAATTCTATCATAGTCTTTTCTTGCCTTTTCCCATGGAACTTGGCCATGTATAGTTTCAGTATCTATGCCTTTAAATGCATAGGCGTTTTTTAGCTCATCATCGGATTCGGGGTACCCATAAAAGGTTTCCACATCATGCCGGTATTTTCTTTCAAGTGTGACTTGAATAGGGATGTATTGATCTTTCCAGACAATTTTCTCAGGAGAACGGAATGGCTCCATATGTTTGAAACGATCTTCTATGTCTTCTAAGAAAATCAAGACATCTTGCTTTTGAGAGTCCTTTTCACTTCTCCTCTTAAAGTCTTCAAATTCAATTTCAATTTTTTCTTTCAACCCAATACGTAGTTTTTTTCTTTCCTTTTCATCCTTTATTTTTCTGCCTTGTATAT
>JBHPCZ010000003.1:0-69577 GCA_042573625.1 Thermodesulfobacteriota bacterium | reverse complement strand
AATGCGTTTTGTCAGGATCGAGCCTGGACAGATCCGTTACAAAATCATCAATCCAGGGGAAAACACCCATCCCCGCACGTCCGGCTGCCGCCATCACCCCTTTTGTTCGTGAAAAAGAGATAAATTCATTATGGAAAGGGCTTATGGATACCAGAAGGGTTCTGAGACCCTTCCGGCGCAGGTTAGACAGTGTGGCTGTTGCGGATTCAATATCTTTGAACCAGGATGCGTTGGTCTCCACATACTCCACAGCAACGCCGGAGTCGGCTGCAATCTGCAGTATTTTTCCCAGTTTGTCCGGTCTGAGCAGCGGCTCTCCCCCGCCGATGTGAACAGATGTACACCCCAGTCTGCGAACAAGACGGAAAGTCTCCGCACCGGTTTCAGAGTCAATGTAGCCTTTTCCTCGGTGAGGGCTGCAGTTGTAAAGGCAATGCCTGCATCTGGATGTACAGAAGTAGTTTGTGATAATCCCACCTGAGACAAGTCGTTTGATCTGGAATTGTGTCATATGCGGCAGACCTCATTCCGGTTCAAGCAGTCGATCCAGAATCAGCCCATCAAAACTATCGCTTCCGGAAGAAATAAAAAGCCATCCGATATGGGTAAGACACATGGTGCAGACCGCAACTCTCCAACTGAACCCCCTAAACCAGCTGAATTCATCAGAAGCCGGACCCGCATAACCACAGCCGATCACGGATCTAAAACATCCGATTTCATAGATGATCCCGTGAGGATTTGCAAATGTGTGCTGATGAGAACCCTGAACCACTATCCGTTCAGCCGGGCTCGTTATCACTTGGTGGCATTGGCGGCAGAGGATATGTTTTTCGCTATCCGATTCTGTTTCCCTATGTTCATCTTCAACAGAATTCTCTAATGCTTCTTTGTTTTGTTTATCAGGCTGGGGCCGTAAAAGGTAAGCCGAAACGGAATCTACGAGCATCATTCCTCATCGTCTCATGGGGTGATATGTTGCTTGAAGCGTTTTTTTGAGAAAATCTCTTTTACTTTTATATTATTCCATCCGGAAGTTTATTTTCAACCAGGGTGGCGTTTTCTCGGTAGCACGGTGGATGCATCTATTATTATTAAATGCTTTCCTGTCGGGGGTGTTGGAGTCCCTGGTGTAGAATACCCGTGGCCTTTGGTTTCAGAGCGCTATTTGCCTTTATTGTTGATCCTGTCCCTTAATTTTCCGGAACATTTAAAAGTAATCACGCTCCTTTTTGCGAGCATCATATCCTGGCCGGTTGCAGGGTTTCTCCCCCGCCGCTCCCTTTTATTTTTTACACAGAATTTTCCAAATCCACTGATCAGCAGATCATCTCCACCTTCAAGGGTCTTTTTAATGAGTTCCAGAAAGGTTTCAATCAGTTCAGTGCTTTTGCTTTTGGGGAGCCCCAGTTGATCCTGGATCGCATCTCTAATTTGAGCTTTTGTAAGGGCCATGGGTAATTTTCTCCTGTAATGTAAAAGGGGTTTAAGATTTATGGATGAACAATAGTTACGTTTCTTTCATGCTTTTGTCAAGAAATAATAGGTGATTACAGGGATATGGGGTTCAAAAACCCTGAATGGGATTGCAAATTTACCTTTTGCGTGGCTATTGAGGTCTTATTTGTTTTATATTATAGCGGTTGTCAAAATAGCGTTCCGTTTCAGCAGGTAGCTTAATAAAATATGGATCACCGCCAAAAGAGTCGGCGTGATCCTTGAATCCTCGAACCCTTTGGTTCAAAAAATAAAGGAGATGAACGTGCCAAAAATCACCGAGCTGATAAAAATGGTCGCGGTGCTAGGTGCCGCGATCCTGCTTGGAAGCTGGTTTTTAGACGAACTAAAAAAAACACACGCCCAAGGTGGGCCGTGGTATCAACCCTACCTCTCGCCCCCGGGGATTCTGATCCTTGCCGCGTTGGCCCTGCCGATTATCATCTGGATCATCAACCGGTGACAGTTTATTCATACCCGGCCCGTTTTTATTTAAGCTGCTAAGGAGTTTGATTTCGGTTGATATATGTAATTTGCTTTAAGCTGTGATATTTGTAAGGTATCTGTACTCTCTATTAGTTTCATATCCTTCCTTTCATCTTGCCTAAAATGGGCAATTTATATCAATATTTTATGTTATAAAAATTGGTCTTATATTTAGAGGAGGCTACCATGGAAA
The DNA here is from genome assembly GCA_042573625.1 of Thermodesulfobacteriota bacterium. GTDB lineage: Bacteria > Desulfobacterota > Desulfobacteria > Desulfobacterales > UBA11574 > JBHPCZ01. The sequence continues at coordinate 67,401 of JBHPCZ010000003.1, read as the reverse complement.
TGGCACATTTCGCGGTGATTTGTCCCGAAGGGGCCGGGCATCTCTTGTCAGTCGGAGAATTGGGAAACGAATTGGCGCGGCGTGGGCATCGAGTTACTTTACTGGGTAGCTCACGGGCTGCGTTGATGGCAGAGAAGCTGGGCCTTCCGCTGCATCCCTGGTCCACCGATGATGTTCCCTGGCCCTCTGCGTGGCTGCGCCGCAGCGTGTTTGGCCTGGCAGGTGCGAGTTGGGCGATCGACTGGCAGTGTTGGTTTGGGTGGCGGAACGAGGTCTTGCTCCGATTGCTGCCGACCACCCTCGAAGACCTGCAGGTGGACGGTCTGGTGACCGACCAAATCCTGCTGGCCGCGGGAACCGTCGCGGAGCATCTTAACATACCTTTTGTGACCGTCTGTTCGGCCTTGCCGTGGAATCAGGAAGACGGTGTACCGCCGCCCCATACGGACTGGGAATTTGCTCCAGGTCGCCGAGCGAGGTGGCAAAATCGGCTGGGATATGCCGCGAGGAACTGGCTCGTACGCCCTGTCCTCAAGAGGATAAACCGCTACCGACAGGGGTGGAACCTGCCGCCTGTGAAACACGTGGATGAAACCTACTCTTCGTTGGCACAACTGTGTCAGTTGTGCCCCGAGATGGATTTCCTTCGACGGGAAATGCCCGGCGTTTTCCATTATGTGGGGCCCCTGGGGGCGTTCCGCCCGGCTGACGACATCGAGTTTCCATGGGCCCGGCTCAACGGCCGCCCGCTCATCTTCGCCTCCATGGGCACGGTCGCCCGGGCCCGGGGCTTCAACTTTCCGGTACTGCAGCGAATTCTCGCTGCCTGCACCGACCTCGATGCGCAATTGGTCATGACGCGCGGCAAGTGGGCCAAACAAGACGAACAAGGTACGCGGGAAGCTTTGGGCCCGGTGCCCGGCGATACGATCCTGGTCGATTTCGCTCCGCAGCTGGCCCTGTTGGACAGGGCTGACCTGTTGATCACGCACGCCGGAATCAACACCGTCATGGAAGCGCTGGCCCGCGAAGTTCCCATGGTCGCCCTGCCGCAGGGCGCCGATCAGCCCGGCATGGCAGCTCGCGTCCAGTATGCCGGGGTGGGGTTGAAAGGATCGTTTCAGAAGTCCACGCCCGAACAGATCCGACGGATGATCAAGCGAGTGCTGGCGGAGGAAACTTTTCGAACTCAGGCGACACAAATGAAGCAGGCGATTGCGAATGCGGGCGGAGTGCAGCGCGCGGCGGAAATCGCGGAACGGGCACTGACCACCGGCCAACCGGTGCATCGCGAGGAACGCGTCGACGCGTGAGACTCAGCGCAACACCTGCCGGGGAACGGCGGTTTCGGGGTGCCACAATAAACCTGCAAACCCTTTCGTCGATCCGCAACGCGGGGGGTAAGCGAGGCAACTTGGCGGGGTTGTCTACGACGGTCCCGGTCGTGACAACTCGTACCACAAACGATACAGAGATGTCGCATTTCGCAGTGTCAAGGATTCAAGGGAGCTTAATTTACGAAGGCGGTTGGATCGCAAATTTTGTGACTGGCAATATTCAAGATGCACAATGGAGTGAAAGCCCTAGCGGCGGGGGGTATCGCAGGCGACCTGATAATCATGTCAGAGCGGTTCGGTCGGTTAATAAATAACTATAAATCACTCAAAAAGAATGAAGCGCAGGGAAAGCCAATATATACCTTTTATCATTGATTTCCTATTAATCCCATATATTGAGTTTCCACAATTCTGCCGAACTTGTGATACCTGCAATATATGACAGGTTTTTGAGAGCTTAAAATAGTTATGATATCATACTTAGAGATTATGATTATCATAGATTAATTTTTCTCAAACCATTTGCAAAAAATTGCCCAGATTCTTCCGTTTTTCTCAAACCTCCCTCGCGACATGAATCCCGCCACATCGTCGCCATAACACCCTGTATCGTCTATCAAAAGTCTCCTCCGATGTAATAAAATCAAAATTTTATACCATTTGCCCCCCCCCCTATATTTTGGGTCATACGATGGTATGACTCAAAACACAAAAAGGCCAATTCTACAAATTGGCCTAACATATTGAAAATATTATGGTGGGCGGTACTGGGATTGAACCAGTGGCTTCCACCGTGTGAAGGTGGCACTCTCCCGCTGAGTTAACCGCCCTTTAGGTTTTGTTGTCGACCATATTTTTAAGTTCTTTGCCGACTTTAAAGAAGGGGAGTTTTTTGGATGATACTTTGATCTGTACGCCGGTTTTGGGGTTTCGGCCGGTGTAAGGCTTGTACTGCTTCACGGTAAAGCTGCCAAATCCTCTGATTTCGACACGCTCATTGCTTGCCAGTGCTTCTGTGATTGAGCCAAAGAAGGTATCAACAACCTTTTCAGCATCCTTTCTGCTTAGCGTTGTTTCCTCCTTAAATACATTAATCAAGTCCGAACGGTTCATGAAGCCTCCTTAACGAAAATATAAAACCTTGAGCGGCGTATTTTTTACCGGCACACTCCAATCTGGTATTGTGTATCTATATTGGCTTGATGACTTTTAAGTCAAGCATTTTTTCCATTATCCTGGACGGTTTCTTTTTCAGTACCGTCAAAAGCTGTCTGATCCGTTGAATCGCCCTGGTGTCCTCCCAGTGCTTCTATTTCTTTTAATGTGGGCAGGTCTTTTAGATCCTTCAAATCAAATATTTCAAGAAATTGTTTGGTGGTTGCATAAATCAAAGGGCGACCCGGGATTTCCTTCCGCCCCAGAACCCGGATGAGTTTTCGTTCCAGCAGCATTCTGAGGACACCTCCGCAGTCCACCCTTCGGACATGTTCGATATCGCTGCGCAGGACCGGCTGCTTGTAAGCGACAATGGCCAGTGTTTCCAGGGCGGCTTTGCTCATGCGGAGCGGATTCGGCTGGAGCAGGCGCTTGATCCATTCCGTATATTCGGGGCGGGTGCGTATCTGGTATCCACCCGCCACCTCACGTAACAAAAAACCGCCCTTTCGGGCTTCATATTCATCCGAGAGTTCTGAAAGGACCTTTCGGATCTCTTTTGTATCTGAAACGGCGAGCACGTTCTTGATACGGTCTATCTTCAGCGGAGCCTCGGCGACAAACAGCAAGCTTTCAATGATGTTTTTGATATCTTCCATAATGTAATTGCTACCCTAAATGATCGTAAACAAAATGGGAAAATCGTATATGGGGTTAATTTATCAGCGGCTTTTCTTTAACCCAACCCGGATATTTCACGCGCCGGATGCGCTATAGATAGAAAAGCCTGATAATCCCGGTTTGGACATGCTGGGCAATCCGGACCAGGTTAAGCTTGACCATTTCCAATATGGCAAGAAAAGTGATGATAACTTCACTTTTGTCCACATTTTTAGAAAACAATGCATCAAAGGTTGTTGATTCTTCTGCTTCCAGAATATCGACGATTTCTGTTATTCTGTCCCTGACGGATACCCTGTCGGGTGTTATGTCCACCCGCTGATCCGGGGATATGTTTTCAAGTATTTTTTGAAATGCGTCAATCAGTTCAAAGAGACCGACCTTTACCATTTCACCTTCCGAATACATCAGGCGCTCTTCCTTGCTTGGACTTCTGATAAAAGTGTCTTCGCCCAGAAGGCTTCTGCCGGCCAATTGTTCGGCCGCCGACTTTATCTGAAGATATTCCATCAGGGATCCGGCGATCTCCAGGCGGGGATCTTCTCCCTCTTCTTCACCGTCATGTATCGGAATAAGCATCCTTGACTTTATCTGGGCCAGGGTTGCCGCCAGAACAATAAAATCTCCGGCAAAATCAATATTCATGAACTTAATCCACTCGATATAGCCGAGATATTGATCTGTTATCTGAGCAATGGGGATATCATAAATATCCACCTCATTTTTTTTGATAAGGTGAACAAGGAGGTCCATGGGGCCTTCAAAAATATCGTCCAGTTTTACTTTATAGATTTCGTCTAACATCATTACAATTTTGCTGCCGATCTGACCTCTTCCATGGTCATCCTGGCCACTTTCCTGGCTTTATTGCATCCGTCTGAGATGATGTCGTCAACAAGCTGGGCCCTTGTTTCGTAATATGCCCTTTTTTCGCGAATCGGATCAAGACCCTTGATAAGATTTTGGGCCATTATTTTTTTGCATTCCACGCATCCCAGCTTAGCGTTCCGGCAGTCATGGTTTGTCGTGTTCACGGTTTCGCTGTCGCTGTATATCTTGTGGAACTCAAAAACATTACATACATCCGGATCGCCGGGATCGGTTTTCCTCAGCCTCTGGGGGTCGGTGAACATCCCGGCAACCTTTGAGGCGATAACATCGGGACTGTCTGACAAATATATGGCATTGTCATAGCTTTTGCTCATTTTACGACGATCCGTACCGAGGATTTTAGGCGTTTCGGTCAAAAACGCTTCAGGTTCCGGGAATACTTTTCCATAAAAGTGATTGAACCTTCTGGCGATTTCCCGTGTAATTTCAACATGAGGGACCTGATCCACGCCGACGGGAACACCTTCTGCCTTGTACATAATGATATCTGCGGCCTGGAGAACAGGGTAGCCCAGAAAACCGAAGGTGGACAGATCCTTGTTGCTCATCTGCACGACCTGGTCTTTGAACGTGGGGTTGCGTTCGAGCCATGGCACAGGCGTTATCATGGAAAGAATAAGAAAGAGTTCAGCGTGCTCCTTGATCTGTGACTGGACAAAAAGGGTGCTTTTTTCATTTGAAAGTCCAGTGCTTAGCCAGTCTATCATCATCTCTCTGATAAAATTTGAAATAAAACGTGTATCTTCATAGTCGCTGGTTAGCGCATGCCAGTCCGCAATAAAAAAGAAACAGTCATATTCTTCCTGCATATTGACCCAGTTTGCGAGAGCACCATGCAGATTGCCAAGGTGAAGGGGGCCTGTCGGCCGCATACCGCTTAATATCCGTTGTTTCCTGGTCATTCAGAATCTCCTATCTTCCGAGAAAGATGTTGATTAATGGGGTTAAAAGCAATGAAAAAATTCCGCCGATCGTATTTGTGAGAAGCAGAAAGATGATTATTATCATGCCGAATCGCTCAATTTGTAAGAATTGCGTCCTTAGCTGCGCCGGCAGTAACATGGCCAGTATTCGCCCCCCGTCCAGGGGGGGGACCGGTATCAGGTTGAAAACAGCCAGAACAGAGTTGATCACCACGCTAAAAAATAGCAGATTTACGAAATCGACGACGATGGGCTTGAAGATAGACATAACCCACCAAGATTCAGTGTAAAGCATCAGCTGAAAGAGCCACCCGGAGATGGCTGCAAGTAAAAGATTGGCCAATGCACCGGCAGAGGCGACGCAAAGGGTGCCCGTGCGGTAATTCCGAAAATTGGCAAAATTGACCGGGACCGGTTTGGCATATCCGAAAATAATGGGAGAACCGGACAGTTTTAATATTATGGGCAGGAGAAATGAACCGATAAAATCCAGATGTTTTATCGGATTCAATGTCAGCCTTCCCGCCAGTTTGGCGGTATTGTCCCCCATCCTGAAAGCAACATAGCCGTGGGCAACCTCGTGGATGGTAACGGCGACAAGCAGCGCCATCATCATTGCGATCAGTTGATTGATGTCAAAATGATGAAACATAATCGCGCACGAAATTGAGTTCGTCGTTTCTGGACTTAACCCGGCCGTTGAGTTTTGCATCCAGAACAGCCTGCAGGATTTCCTTGTAGATCGGTCCGGGTTCGATCCCCATCTTTATCAAATCTTTTCCTCTTAACATTATCTTGGCCTGTCTCAGGCGGGTAAAATATCGAGATATGGATCGCTTTACCCCTTCATGTCGTGTGGCCGCCATCATATACAGGATCAGTTCGGTATTCAGGTTGGAAAGCTGTTTGTATAGGGTGCTGTTTTTAGCCGGCAGGTTTCGTTCCAGCCAGTAAAGGCGCGTGTCAGCTTCGAAACGATCGGCACAGAATAATTTTCTGTAACGTAAGGCAAGTTCCAGCCGTTCACAGATTTCCGCTGATGCTTTTTTATCGCAATGCCTGATCAAGGCCATAAAATAGACGGACCACTTCATATAGGATTCTTCCAGAAAAAGCAAATCATGCCAGTCCAATACCCTTTTGAAAGAAACGAGCAGTGAAGCAATATCGTTCTCCATCTTCAGCAGGGGATGGACTTCCTCTAAAAGACCATAATCGTGAAGCTTTATCAGGGCAGGCGTCGGGTTGTCTTCTTCAAGAATCTGCCGTAGCTCGGAAAATACCCGTCGACCGCTGAGCTGTTTGAGAAAATGCATTTTTACCGCATTTTCAATAAGACTTGCGGTCAGTTTTCCGATGGAAAAACCGAAACGCTGTTCGAATCGTATGGCGCGAAAAACACGTGTGGGATCTTCAACAAAGCTGAGATTGTGCAGTACCCTGACAACCTTTTCCTTGATGTCCTTTTGTGCTGTAAAAAAATCGATTAATGTTCCGAATTTTTCGGGGTTTAAATGAATTGCCAGGGTGTTGATCGTAAAATCTCTCCTGAAGAGATCCAGTTTTATGGAACTCATTTCAACCGTCGGAAGGGCAGCAGGGAATTTGTAATATTCCAGCCTGGCTGAAGCCACATCAATTTTGAATCCGTCAGGAAAGATAATAACTGCTGTCCCGAATTTTTCATAGGAATGGATGCGGGCACCGGAAATTTCCGCGTATTTTTTTGCGAATTCAATTCCATTGCCTTCCAGGACGATATCGAGATCTTCATTGGGTCTATACAAAAACAGGTCGCGAACAAATCCGCCCACAACATAAGCGCCATAACCGAGCGCTTCGGCGACCTCGCCAATGGTTGTCAAGGTGTCGACGATCTTTGTTGAAAGACGCTCTTTCATGAATTTTACGATGTTCCTGACCCTGGCGTGAACCGCTTCCTGATGAGGGTCGCGTAAATTTCCGAAGGACTCTTTGGATTGTCTAACCAAAACTTTAAGCAGATCGGTGCGGGTCACAACACCTGTGATCATACCCTTATCGACAACCGGCAGAATGCGCTGCTTGCTTTCAATGATTTTGTTTTGAATTTCCGAGAGGTCTGAACCCGGGCTGACTGAAGAAAACTCGGAGGTCATATATTCTCGTACCGGAAGATGATCGAGGTTATGGAAAAGCGCTTTTTCAATAATCTGACGCGAAATAATGCCGACAAGTCTGTCTTTATCGAGTTCATCCGGTCCTGCTGTAACCAGCAGTGCGTTGATATTGTACCGGGTCATCAGGTTGCCGGCATCCCGGCAGGAAACATCGGCGGCAACCGTTATTGGCGGCGAGGACATCAGGTCTTTTGCCATGTTTCTAGATTCTATTTTTTTATTCAGGATTTCGATCAACTGGTGCTCGGTCTGGACCAGCGTCTTTTCCCTAATGGTTGCAGCAGCGGCATAGGCGTGACCACCGCCACCGAGGGGTGTCAAAATAGCCCCCACGTCGACTTCGGGAATTCTACTTCGCGCCACAATGTAAATTTTGCTTCCCATACGTGCAATGGCGAAAATGGCATCAAGGTTTTCCATTTTGACCATTTTATGGACAATAAACGCGAAATCGGGCACATAATTCTCTGATGACACACTGGTAATCACAACATCAACACCGTTAATGTTGTAATGGGTTGCTGCTTGGATAATATCATTCAGCAGTCCGACCTGCTCCGGGCTGATCTCTCTGGCGATGAGATTTGAAACAACGTTCAGATTCGCCTCCTTTGAAAGGAGAAAGGCAGCGGCCTGAAAATCTTTTTGGGTTGTTGACGGGAAAGTAAAAGATCCCGTATCTTCATAAATGCCGAGACACATGATGGTTGCCTCATCCGAAGAAATGGCGATGCCTTTTTCACGAATAATTTCCGCAAGAATGGACACCGTCGCTCCGGTTTGCTCAAGGACCTCGTAATTTCCCCTGATATCATTGCTCATGGAAGGGTGATGGTCGTAGATGTGTATCTCGAGTTCAGGCACGTCTAAAAGCGCTGAGAGTTTTCCGATCCGGTCTGGGTTTCTGGTGTCCACCAGAACCAGCCTTTTGATCTTTGAAAAGTCGATATCCTTGATGCTTGCCATGTTAAAAAGATACACCATCGAGTCGATGAAGAAATTTCTAAGATTTCTCTCTTGGGAACCCGGGAATACCACAAGAGAGTCAGGATATAGCTTCTGAGCTGCCAGCATGGAAGCCAGTGCGTCATAGTCGGCGTTAATATGGGTTGTAATAACAGTAAGATGTTTGTTGTCTGGTATTGCCATGGTTGTCGAAATGTCCTGTTTGAAACGGTTATGCCCAAAGAAAATCATGTGCTATCAGGGCTTTAATGCCGGACTTGAACATTTGCATATATGAGCGGGATTATCAAGCTCAAGTTAAACGCCGTTAAACCCGTTGAAATTCTTTATAGGAAATTTCGGATCGGGTTCTCCGGCCTTCCCAACCCAAACGTAAAAATTGTATGGTACACAAAGGCGTCTTTGCATCTTGAAAAAGACGAGCACAGGATTAGTTAGTATCCATCTATAAATGGTCTTTTTGCCCAATCTCTGCGTTATGCTCAAAAAATAATCCTCGGAATATTACACATATGCACCCTAAGGGCATTTCCTGCGGGGCACCTGCGGTTATTTTTTTCACATGCCTTGATATAGAACAAAAATCCTCATTTCTGGATGGACACTAGTTAAACGACTCAATGGACGATTTTACAATAAATTTCGCAAAGCTATTGTTGTTTAGCTCAGTTTATGATAAAGAGCATATCAATAGAATTACTTTCAAGTTTATTCGAAACCGACACTTCTCGGCATCAAAGGCGAGATGAACCGTTGGACATGATTCGGAGTTCCTTAGTAGAGGAATTCCCAGTTTGCAAATGGAACACTTTTTTCAAACCCTGACGTGACAGTATAATATGACCTTAGTGTTGTCACAATCAGAAAAGGGGGATTGATTATGCCGGTTTATCTGTGGAAGGGCAAGAACAGAAAGAATGAAGTCGTGAAAGGGGAAGTAGAAGCCCGGAGCGAAGATGCTGTTCGTGCTGATTTAGCGAGGCGTAAGATTACTCCGACCAAAGTTAAGGAAAAGCCCAAAGATCTTTTTGCAAATGTTGCGTTTATGCAGCCAAAAGTAAAGCTGGACGATGTAATCCTTTTCTGCCGACAATTTTCTACGATGATCGATGCGGGTCTTCCCATCATCCAATGCCTCGATATACTTATGACCCAGCAGGAAAACCCATCATTTAAAAAGAAATTAAAAGAGATAAAGGATAACGTAGAGAGCGGGCAAACCTTTGCCGAAGCCCTGAAAAAACACCCGAATGAGTTTGATGAGCTTTTCGTGAATATGGTTGCCGCAGGTGAAGTCGGTGGTATCCTTGATACGATTTTGCGGCGCCTTTCGGCCTACATGGAGAAAGCGGCAAAACTGAGAGGCCAGATAAAAGGCGCCATGGTCTATCCTGCCGTTACCATAATTATCGCTGCCATCGTGGTTACCGTGATTATGGTTTTTGTTATTCCGGTCTTTGAGGAGATGTTTGCCGGTTTTGGTGGAGCGCTCCCGGCCCCAACCCAGATCGTTGTTAAGATGAGCCGTTTTACAAAAGGAAATATACACTGGATGATCATTGGCCTCGGCTTGTCTTTTTATGCTTTCAAGAGGGTGAACAAGACCGTAAAAGGAAAGATTTTTATTGACAAATGGGTCTTGAAGTTGCCCGTGTTCGGCACTCTACTTCGCAAAGCGGCGGTGGCCAAATTTTCGCGAACCATGGGCACCATGCTTTCCAGCGGTGTATCCATTTTGGACGCACTGGAAATTGTTGCGAAGACCGCAGGGAATAAAACAATTGAATCGGCTATCTACAGCGTCCGTTCCGGCATTGCCGAGGGCCGTACAATGGCCGATCCCCTTGCTGAAACCGGTGTTTTCCCCTCAATGGTATGCCAGATGATTTCGGTGGGAGAGTCCACCGGCGCCCTTGACGCAATGTTGGGTAAAATCGCTGACTTTTATGACGAAGAAGTCGACCAGGCGGTGGAAAACATGACCGCGTTAATAGAGCCTTTTATGCTGGTGTTCCTGGGTGTCGTCATCGGTGGCCTGGTGGTTTCTATGTACCTCCCCATCTTCAAGATGGCAGCTGCGATGGGTTGATGAATCAAAAACCATATCAGCACTGCAAGGAGACCTTTGAAAAATGTTTAATTTCGTTCAAGTTCAAGGAAGATGAAAACTTTAACCACCCCAGCACGATCTGCCGGACCTACGGGGCAGGCACAGGGATTTGACGAAAGGGGGCGTTTTGCATAGGTCTTGCAAGGCCCGGGTTTACAGGCTTAAAGTGCTTAAACCCCGCCATGTACTTCGCCTGAATTTTTCTTTTAGGATGTTGACCGATTATTCAACTAATAAAGAAAACAATCCATTCTGTGACCTTAAGGACTTGTAACTGAAACCCGCGCCAAGCGGAATGAGAGATTTTGACCAGATTTTTCATGAAAATTTTTCAGCAAACTTTTTTATATAATAAAATTATTAAGTTATAGTGTATAATAGTGCCAACTTCCCTGTCACACTTTGTACCCCGAACTTTTTTCTACTTAAGCTGAAATATTTTCACCCTGTGGGCGCTGCCTGACGCGCCCATAGCCTTCGGCTTGACTCCTGCGGCGGCCTGCATGCATTATCAGGGGGTTGCAGTAGAATGCTACGGCGGCGCCCCTGAGTGCCTTGCAAATGAACGCATCAGGCGCGTGAAAATACGGGTTAGGTGAATGCCTGAAACATATTTCCCACTAATATGGTAGCGAGATGTTACCATCACAGATGGTCTTTTCTTCGCAATGAAGAGTTCATTGATAAAGCCCGAAAGCGATTTACAACATAAGCTTAAATGGCTCATGTTCTTTCGGGTCCTATTTTCCTCCCTGTTGCTGGGATCAACCATTATTCTACAGCTCGGTGAAAGCCCTTCCCCCCTAGCGAAACCGCTATTGGTTCTGTATGGATTAATTGGCGGCATTTTTCTACTTTCATTCATCTATGCCTTGATTCTTCAAAGCGGTAAGCAGGAGCATCTCTTTGCATACGTCCAGACCGGTATAGACACTTTTGTCGTCACACTGATCATTTTTGTGACGGGCAGTTATTCAAGCATTTTTTCGTTTCTCTATCTCGTCGTAATTATCTATTCGAGCATGCTCCTTTTCAAAAGGGGAAGCATCATCATGGCTGTGCTTTGCAGCATACAATACGGCGTCATGATTGACCTTGAATATTATGGTTTTCTAAAGCCTTTAGTTTTAGAGGGGAATCTTGCTGCTGTTAATTATCCATGGAGCCATGTGCTTTACAAGATAATGATTACCATGGTGGCGTGTTTTGCCGTTGCTTTCTTAAGTGGAACTTTATCGGAACAGGCGAAAAAGACAAAGAAAGATCTCACCGCTCTGGAGGATCATGTAAAGCGTGTTGAGAAAATGGCTTATATGGGCGAGATGGCGGCAGGCATGGCCCATGAAATAAAAAATCCGCTGGCTTCCCTATCAGGATCAATACAGTTGTTAAGGGAAGACCTCCAATATAACCCTGATCGTGACAAGCTTATGCAGATCGTACTGCGCGAAACAGACCGGCTAAGCGCCCTTGTGAACAATTTTCTTCTGTTTGCAAAGCCACCCGCTGCGAACGTTGAGGCAATAAGACTGGACAAAGCATTGAAGGATACGGTGGAGCTTTTTAAAAACGACATCACTTGCAAAGGGAGGGTGGTAATAAAGAGTAATTTTGCTTCCGACATCTGGATTGAAATGGATTCGGTTCATTTTCGACAGGTTTTGTGGAACCTTCTTTTGAACGCTGCAGAAGCCATATCTGGCACAGGATTTATCGAAATTTCAATGTATCCTATAAAGAATAAACAGGTTTGTATCGAGATTGCCGATGATGGTTGTGGCATGTCCCGGGAGTTGATCAAGTCCATTTTCGATCCTTTTTTTACAACAAAGCAAAGCGGGACCGGTCTCGGCCTTTCGATCGTTCACAGTATCCTTGAGCCGTATGACAATCGGCTTGATATTGAAAGCAAAGTCGACGAGGGCACGACTTTTTTTCTGAAGTTAAAGCGTATGGATTCGCCAGCTTGATCTTGACAGCTATCTGCAAATAGGTTACTAAGTTCAGTTTGATTTTTTATATGTGGCATTTTGTTACAAGCTGTTTCAAAATCTCCCGTTCGCTGGTTTGATAATTTTGATAAGTTCTAAGCTCACTCCGCTAAATTCGTAAAACTCGGGCTATCGCCCTCAAACAGTAACGAATTTTACGCTTCGCCAAGAGCTTTTTCGCAAAATTGTCAAAAGGCTTCACTATGAGGTTTTGAAACCAGTTCTACGAAATTTTGCCGGAAACGACAACATGTGACTTAAGACCAAAATTATTTATGTCATTTGAATACTTCATAGGCGGTCGCTATCTCAGGGTCAAACAGAAACAGGCTTTCGTTTCATTGATTACCGTCCTTTCCGTTGCAGGGATTACGATAGGGGTAATGGCCCTGATCGTGGTTATTGCTGTTATGGCCGGTTTTGAATCTGATCTCAAGTCCAGAATCCTCGGTGTTGAGTCACACATGATTTTAAGACGCCATGGCGGTCCATTCTCTGACTATACAAGAATACTTGACTATTTGAAAAAAGTTGATGGAATTGAATCGGCAACGCCTTTTGTTTATACACAAACAATGATACGGTCATCGTCCGGAGTGTCCGGTGCTGTTCTCAGGGGAATAGACCCGGAATCCGCGGGCCAGGTGATAACCATTTTCAACGGCGACTCCTTGCCAAGTCTCGAAAAGAAGAGCCAGGGAAAAAAGTCTGCTGCTTTCACGCCTATGATCATTTTAGGCAAAGAACTTGCCAGAAATCTGGGCGTTGTTAAAGGGGATGACGTTTCCCTGATATCCCCCCGGGGGATTATATCTCCCATAGGGCACTTGCCAGCCATGAAGCGATTCAAGGTCTCGGATCTTTTTGAGTCCGGAATGTATGAATATGACGGATCTCTTGCTTATGTACATATTAAAGATGCTCAACGAATGCTGCGAATGGGAGATTCCGTTACCGGTATTGAAGTGCGGGTCAATGATATTTACAGTGCCAATAAGATTGCTGAAGAGGTTGTCAAGCATCTGGGGTTCCCCTACTGGGCACTGGACTGGATGCAGATGAATCGAAATTTGTTTTTTGCACTTAAGCTGGAAAAGACGGCGATGTTTATTATTTTGACACTTATTGTTCTGGTTGCAGCATTTAACATAGCAGGCACATTGATCATGATGGTGATGGGCAAGACCCGGGATATCGCCATTTTAAAGGCCATGGGGGCCACAGATAAAAGCATTGGAAAGATTTTTGTTTTTAAAGGAATGGTCATCGGTTCTATAGGAACGGTTATCGGCGTCTGTTTGGGATTTCTGTTGTGTACGATTCTGGGAAAGTACAAGTTCATTGAACTTCCGGGAGATGTATATTATATAACAACTCTCCCTGTGAAACTCGAAAGTTTAGATGTTTTATTGATAGCTGCCGCTGCCATGGGGATCAGTTTTTTAGCGACGCTATATCCTGCACGGCAGGCGTCAAGACTCAATCCTGTTGATGCAATTCGTTATGGTGGATAACGATTTGGGTTCAGGATCCACAGGCCGTGATTACCGGGAGCGTTGAAAAATAAATGCAGAAGGAGTTAATTTCAGACTGTTTCATTTCAGGCAGGGGACTCTTAAAGAGTTTTAATACAACTGGTGCTCCGATCGAGATCTTAAAGGGGATTGACATTGATTTAAATGAAGGAGAGACCGTTGCCATTGTTGGCGCCTCCGGAATCGGCAAATCTACGCTGCTGCATATATTGGGGACCCTCGACCAACCGGACAATGGGGAACTCTGGTTCCGGGGTGAGAATGTTTTACTTTTTGATCAAGCAAAGTTGGCAAAATTTCGAAATGAATCCATTGGGTTTGTTTTCCAGTTTCATCATCTCATGCCGGAGTTTTCTGCTGTAGAAAATGCGATGATGCCTGCGCTGATAAGAGGGTTTAGCAAGAAAAGCGCCGGAGAAGCTGCGGAGGAAATCCTTGTCAGAGTTGGACTTAAAGATCGGCTGCATCATCGGGCCGACAGGCTTTCCGGCGGTGAGCAGCAACGGGTTGCTGTGGCAAGGGCCTTGATCCTCAAACCATTAGTTCTTCTGGCAGACGAGCCCACCGGCAATCTCGACAAGAAAACCGGCAAGCAGGTTCAAGGCCTGCTTCTGGAGTTGAATCGCGAGTTTCATATGGCAATGGTTGTGGTGACGCACAATATGGAACTTGCATCGTACCTGTCACGAAGTATGACGATTTCAAACGGACAACTGACGGAGATAAATTGAGGTGTTTTATGTTGAGATATTTGACCCTGCTCCTAATCGTAACAATGGTTTTACTTCCGAATACGGTAAATTCACAGGAAACTGCGCGAGTTATCGTATTGCCTTTTAAAGTCCACGCCCAGGAAGATTTTTCTTATATGGAAGCCGAAATTCCACAGTTAATCAGGAAACACCTGAAAATGGAGGGTGCCACTGTAATAGACCCAGACATCGTATCTGAATTTTCTTGGGAAGAAACGGCCGAAAGTATCGATGACATCCGCAATATAGGTATTCAGAATGGTGCGGATTATGTTGTTTGGGGAAGTTTGACTTGGATTGGTAAAAAATACAGTCTGGATGCAAAGATGATTGAACCTTTTGGTGAGGGGCCTCCAAAAGTTTTTTTTGTGGAAGGTGAAGATGTAGAGAATCTTCTTGGAACTGTGAAGGAACTCTCACAGAATCTTGGCATAAAACTTTTCAAACGGGAAAGGGTTGCCGAAATCCTTGTGACCGGCAACGAGCGCATAGAATCTGACGCCATAAAAAGGGTTATCAAAACTGAGCCGGATGATATCTACCTCGCAAAAAACCTTTCTAAAGATCTCAAGGCTGTTTATGCAATGGGATATTTTGAAGATGTTCGCATTGAGTCTGAGAGCGGCCCTGAAGGAAGGACGATTATATTCAAAGTCACGGAAAAATCGACCATTAGGAGAATCAGTGTAACAGGCAACAGGATCTATGAAGCAGAAAAGATCATGGAGAATATAGACATAACGCGCGGGTCGATTCTAAACATTTTCAGGATAAACAGAAACGTTAAACGAATAGAGGAGCTATACAAAGATAAAAACTATCATAATGTCCAAGTGACACACAAGATCCATGAGCGTGAGCAAAACCAGGCGGATCTTGAGTTTATTATTAATGAGGGGAAAAAGCTCTTAATACAAAAGATAATTTTTCAAGGCAACAGTGCATATACCGACAAGCGGCTGAAAAAGATTATGAAGACCTCGGAAAAAGGTTTCTTTTCGTGGGCCACCTCATCCGGAGACCTGAACAGAGACAATCTGGAGCAGGATATGGCCAGGCTTTCTGCTTTTTATCACAATAACGGATATGTCAAGGCCAGGGTCGGGGAACCTCAAATCGAATTTAAGGATAAACAGATAGATATCACAATCAAAATTGATGAAGGATCTCAGTTCAAGGTCGGAACAGTGGAGATAGCGGGTGACCTTGTTTTGCCCAAGGAAGCATTGCTGGAGAAGGTAAAAATTACAAAGGAAACCTACTACAATCGTGAAACTTTACGGGACGATGTGCTCGTCCTCACCGACCTTTATTCTGATGAAGGTTATGCATACGCAGATATCGCTCCTCGTATTGAAACGGATTCCGATAATTTGAAGGTCAATATTACCTATGTTGTTGAGAAAGGTAAACAGGTCTATTTTGAAAAAATTATCATCGGTGGAAATACGAAGACAAGAGACAAGGTGATTCGCCGTCAACTCAGGGTATATGAACAGGAAGTATACAGCGGGAAGCGGTTAAAGCGTGGCATAAACAACCTTTACCGAACAGATTATTTCGAGGATATTAAAGTAAATACTGAAAAGGGGAGCTCAGACGACAAAATGATATTAAAGGTCGATGTTACTGAAAAGCCCACAGGCACATTTACCTTTGGCGGCGGTTTCAGCTCCGTTGACGAGGCTTTTTTCGTAGCCTCTGTTCAACAGAGAAACCTTTTCGGGCGTGGGCAGATCCTTGGGTTGAGAGCCCAGCTCGGCAGCGTGTCGAACAGATATACAATAAGCTTCACGGAACCATGGCTTTTTGATATCCCGTTGGCAGGAACTATCAGTGTTTACAATTGGGACAGGGATTACGATATATACGAAAAAGAAAGCGTGGGCGGTAGCATAAGATTCGGCTACCCGATTTTTAATTATACGCGTGCATCCATTGGCTATTTATATGATGATTCTGAGATTACTGATATCGATCCAAATGCCTCTGATCTCATAAAGGACATCGAAGGAACAAACAGAACCAGCAGTGTTATGACAGCCATACGTTACGACTCGAGGGACAGGGCCTTTAATCCAACAAAAGGACAGAAACACGAATTATCACTACAATATGCCGGTCTTGGGGGAACTATCGGTTTTACCAAAGCTATGGGAGCCGCTGGCGTCTATATCCCTCTGTTTTGGGAAACGGTGGGGTTCCTGCATGGCGCAGCAGGGTTTGTTACCCGGAATTCCGAGAAGACGCTTCCAGATTACGAGAAATTTTACCTGGGAGGCATGCATACAGTGCGCGGCTTTGATTGGCGGGATATCAGCGCATATGATGAAGAAGGTAAAAAAGTCGGCGGAGAAAAGATGGTATTTTTTAATGTTGAATACATAATACCTTTACTCAAAAAGGTCGGTATTGTTTTGGTTGCCTTTTTTGATACAGGAAATGTATGGGGAACCGGTCCCGGACAAAATGTAGACGTGGGCGATTTGAGACAAGGTGCGGGATGGGGAATCAGGTGGTATTCACCCATGGGCCCTTTGCGTCTTGAGCAAGGGTATATACTTGATCCTGAGCCGGGTGAGAGCACAAAAGGAACATGGGAGTTTTCAATGGGCGGTACGTTTTAATCAATTGAACGAAAACCTTAAACCCAGATTTAGGGGGCAAAATGAGAGCTATAACACTATTTTTTTCGACAATTTTCTTTTTTTTATTTGTTATTCCTTCATTTGGCGCTGATGTTGCCAAAATCGGCATTATCGATTTTGAGCGAATAGTGAAGACTTCGAGTGCCGGGAAAAAAGCGATGGCCGAGATTAATAAAAAGGGCACGGGAATGGAGGCTGACCTTAAAAAACGCGGCAGTGAAATCGAAGAACTGAAAAAAAAATTCGATCGCGAAGCCTTGGTGATGAGCAAGGAGATGCGTGAGCAGAAAGGACGCGACTTTAGAATCAAGTTGAATGATTTTAAAACCCTTGAAAAAAAATATTCAAATGATTTAAGGACATTAAATGCCAGGCTCGTCTCGCAGATACAGAAGGATGTTTTCAAACTTGTAAATGAGGTAGGGAAAAAGGAAGGCTTTCTTCTTATCCTGGAAAGAATGGAGGGTGGTATCGTCTATTTTCCAAATTCAATAGATATAACAGACAGAATAATACAGGCGTATAATACGGATTTTACCCAGAAATCCAAGAAGAAACCTACAACAAAGAAAAAATAGATTATGGAAGTTTCACTCGCAAAATTAGCGAAGCTTGTTGGAGGTGAAGTTACAGGTGATTTGAAAAAAAAGATAAGAGGCGTGGCCCCTTTTGATGATGCCGCCGGGGATGACATTACACTTGCCGGTAAAGTCAGTTATCTAAAACGGATCGATACAACCGACGCGGGTGCGGTTATCGTCCCCATGGATTTTCAGGGGTCATCAAAAAACATCGTACGGGTGGAAAACCCTCAGCTTGCTTTTGCCAGAGCATTGAATCTTTTTCATCCACCTTCCAAACGGGAAGTCGGCATAAATAAAAATGCTCACATTGGACACCGTTTTGCTTGCGGCAAAGATATCTCTATCGCTCCTTTTGTTGTTATCCGGGACAATGTTGCGATGGGTGACCGGGTTACGCTTCATCCCGGCGTTGTTATTGGAGACGATGTCGTCATTGGCAATGATGTTGAGATCTACCCGAACGTTACGATTCTGGACCGTTGCAGGATAGGTAACAGAGTAACCATTAACGCCGGGACGGTCATTGGCAGCGACGGTTTTGGGTTTGCCCCTGATGGGGAAAAGTATTACAAAATTCCGCAGACCGGCATTGTCCAGATCGATGATGATGTAGAGATCGGGGCATGTAACACCATTGACAGGGCCACTTTCGGAAAAACCTGGATAAAGTCCGGTACTAAAACAGACAACCTGGTTATGATTGGCCATAATGTGACGGTAGGGGAAAACACAATTCTGATTTCTCAGGTTGGGATTTCAGGGAGCACAACCATAGGGCGGAACGCTGTTTTGGCTGGGCAGGCAGGGCTTTCCGGGCACCTTACCATAGGGGATAATGTGGTCATTGGCCCCAAGGCCGGAGTTGTAAAATCAATTCCAGATGGCGAAGTTGTTTCCGGATCTCCAGAGATGCCACACAGGTTGTGGCTTAGAGTTCATAGAATAATACCGAGGCTTCCCGAGCTTAAAAAAAGGCTTTTGGAAGTCGAAAAGCGATTAAGAAAAATGGAGGAAAAACAAGACATTTAGCTGTTCCAGGAACAAATAAGTTGACAGGTTGAAATGCCGATTTTGTTGCTGCACGCTATCTTAACACCTCTTTTCTATCCACTTCGATCACTGAGAACTTTTTGAAAAATGGTCAAACGGCTGCGTCAACGGGTTTCAAATATATTTAGTCCTTGAAAACCTGGTTTTTTGGGCCAGGTCAGAGATATCCGGTTCTGCCTCAAGAAACGCTGAAAGAGTTTGAAGTGAGCTAAAGCCCACCCTGGTGTGACTCGTTCATATATTGGGATAACACATGCATCATTCAAAACCTGTCTTTTTTGTAAAACGCATTGGTGGTCGATTTGGGCCAGGGTTTAAAGTGAGCCAAGGTTAAGATATTCTGTCAATTTTATACAAATAGTTGGAATGAAGCGATAACTCAACTTTAGGCACTTCAGACTTTAAGTCAATTTAGGCATTTATGTACTGTAATATTAATTTGGAAACTGCAACCCGGAAATCAAGGGCGTTTGGAGAATGAAAATGGAGAAAATGTATGATATCCAGGAAATCATGAATGTATTACCTCACCGATATCCGTTTATTTTGGTTGATCGGATACTCGAACTCATACCCGGTGAAAAGGTTGTCGCCCTGAAAAACGTAACCATAAACGAGCCTTTTTTCCAAGGACATTTTCCGGGAACTCCGGTAATGCCCGGCGTGCTTATTGTAGAAGCCATGGCGCAGGCCGGAGCCGTGCTGGCTTATGCATCCCTGTCCCACGAAGAATCGGATGGGGTTGTATTTTTCATGGGAATGGACAAGGTCAAATTTAGAAAACCGGTTGTTCCCGGAGACCAGCTTATTATTGAGCTCAAACCGTTAAAACAGAGGCTAAAAGTGTTCAAAATGTCGGCAACAGCAAAAGTGGATAAAACGCTTGTGGCCGAAGCAGAACTCATGGCGACATTTGGAGAGAAACCATGATACATCCAACGGCAATTGTCGATCCTAAAGCCGAGATAGATTCTAATGTCGAAATCGGACCTTATTCGATTATCAAGGAGAATGTTTTTATCGGGTCCGGAACCGTTATTGGCTCTCATGTTGTCATAGAATCTTTTGTAACCATCGGGCCGGATTGCAAAATATTTCAGTACGCTGCCATAGGAGCTGTTCCTCAGTCCATGAAATTTGAAGGTGAAGAAACCTACGTAAAGATCGGACGCGGCAGCATTGTGCGAGAGTTTGTTACGATTCACAGAGGTACAAAATTTGGTGGTGGAATTACAGAAATCGGTGAAGAAAACTTTCTGATGGCCTACGTTCATATCGCCCATGACTGTATAACAGGACGGAAAGTTGTTCTTGCGAACAATGCGACCCTTGGCGGACATATAACCATCGGAGATTATGCGACCGTGGGCGGGCTTGTGGCAATTCACCAGTTTGTAAGGATCGGTGACTACGCATTTGTGGGGGGACACACCGGAATTGTAAAAGATATCCCACCCTATGTGATAGCTTCGGGACCCCGGGCCCAGCTCCACGGATTAAACAGTGTGGGCCTCAAACGACACGGTTTCTCACAGAGCACATTATTATCACTGAAGAAAGCTTACAGGATTATATTTCGTATCGGCCTTACGATGAATGAGGCGATCGAAAGGGTGACTGCTGAAGTAGAGCAGGTGCCGGATGTTGTTCATTTCATCGATTTTATTAAATCTTCTCAAAGAGGGATTACAAGGTGAATATTGATCTGTAATTCAGCTTAGAAAACCACGTCCGCTTGGCGTGAATTTTTTATTCATGACGTGCTGAGCTGAAATTTTTAACAAAAACAGATACCATCGCGGTATTCGATGTTTTAGGATTCGTATCAGAGAAATAAGGCATTTACAGAATTACAAACTATGAAGATAGGACTCATTGCGGGGGGCGGCCAGTTCCCCATAATTTTTTCAAAAGCGGCCAAATCAAAAGGATATGCCATTTATACCGTTGCTTATGTAAATGAAGCGGATCCTGCATTGGAAGGCCTTTCTGCGGAAATTGAATGGGTCCATCTCGGACAGATTAAGCGCCTTCTTCGGTTTTTCAAACGAAACAGTATCAGAGAGGCTGTGATGATGGGTGCTATAACAAAGACCCGAATGTTTAAAGATGTAAAAATGGACACCAAAATTATTTCACTTATTGCCCGGCTGGAACATACACATGATGATGGGATCTTAAGGGCTTTTGCCGACTTGCTGGAGGAAGAGGGTGTCAAGATACAGGCCTCGACATTTTTACTTCCTGAGCTACTGGCGCCGGAAGGGTGCTGGACAAAGCGAAAACCGACCCGGTCTGAAAAGGCGGATATTGCAATGGGATGGAACCTGGCGAAACAGATCGGCCGTCTGGATATCGGTCAATGCGTTGTGGTTGGGGGCGGGTCGGTTTTGGCTGTTGAAGCCATCGATGGAACAGATGCCACCATATTGAGAGGTGGAAAACTGGGCAAAAAGGATGCGGTGGTCATCAAAGTGTGTAAGCCAGATCAGGATATACGGTTCGATATCCCTGCTGTTGGGATGCAAACAATAAAGACGATGCATGAGGCAGGTGCGACAGTGCTTGCCATTGAATCAGGGAGATCGGTCGTCTTTGACAGAGATGAAATGATTGCCCTTGCAAACAAATTCAAGATTACCATTGTTGCGATGGATAAAGAAGAAACAGTTTGAAGCCGGATGTTAATCAAATAAGGTCCACTTTGAATGGAATTATAAATTCTTACATATAACTGAGGGGTCAGAGAGTTTTTTCTGTTAAATGCTTTGCCGGCAATAAGGCTTTATACTAGAAACACCCCGCCACTTCATATAACTTTAATAATAGGAATTTAAAATAACCGTGAAGAAGATTCGTGTTGGTGTTATCGGTGTGGGTTATCTCGGCACATTTCATGCTCAAAAGTATGCAGAAATGGAAGAAGTAGACCTTGTGGGCGTTGTTGATATAAACAGACGCCAGACCGAGAAGGTTGCGGCAAAGTTATCTACGATCCCATACCAGGACTATAGAGACCTTATGGGCAAGGTGGATGCCGTCAGCATCGTCGTACCGACGCCTGCCCATTTTGCAATTAGCAAAGACTTTCTGGAAAATGATGTTGACGTCCTTATTGAAAAGCCGATGACAACCACTACAGAAGAGGCTGATGAGTTGATACGGATTGCAGCATCACGGAGTGTAATTATCCAGGTCGGCCACCTTGAACGGTTTAATCCGGCGGTTATCGCTTTGAAGGATTTTGTCAAAAAGCCGATGTTTATCGAGTCGGATCGCTTGAGTATTTATAAGGAGCGGGGTACGGACGTAAGTGTGGTGCTTGACCTTATGATACATGATATCGATATAGTCTTGAGCTTTGTGAAATCTGAAGTAAAAAGCATTCACGCGGCAGGGATTCCCGTAATTTCAGAGCATGTTGATATTGCAAACGCGCGCCTTGAATTTGAGAACGGATGTGTTGCCAATATGACGGCGAGCAGAATATCGACCAGAGATGAACGTAAAATCAGACTGTTTCAAAGAGATGCTTATCTATCTGTAGACTTCGCAAATCATGAGGCAACTGTTGTCAGCCAAGATGGGGACAGCGAAGGGGGTCTGATTCCCGGTATGGGCATCAAGCAGTTTAGTTTTTCAAAGGGTGATGCGCTGAATGACGAGTTAAAGGCTTTTGTAAAAGCAGTTATTCATCGTGAAACCCCGGAGGTAACGGGCCGGGTGGGGCGTGATGCCTTGCGGATCGCTTTGGAGATCATGGGACAGATTAGAGAGACGAGCAGCCGTTTTTTGGCGAGTTAATTTGAGTTCGGAGCCTTTTCAAACATATAGTTGGATCGTGACAATTTTTGACGACGGTAGCATGATCGTTAAAGTAATGACGGATTATGAAAAAGAAATCTGTTATGATCATAGCCGGTGAAGATTCCGGAGACCTGCATGGTTCAAATCTTGTAAAAGCCATGCAAGAAAAGAACGATGGCATTTCCTTCATCGGTATCGGCGGGCAGGCGTTAAAGGATGCAGGCGTCAGAATCCTGGCTGATGCATCCGACATATCCGTTGTAGGAATAACCGAAGTTTTTTCCAAGATACCCAGCCTTTTTAGGGGGGCCGCTCTTGCTAAAAAGAGCCTGAAAAAACTGCATCCGGATTTGCTCATACTGATCGATTTTCCTGATTTTAACCTCCATGTTGCATGTACGGCAAAGAAGCTTAATATCCCTGTACTTTATTATATCAGCCCGCAGATTTGGGCATGGAGGACCGGGCGTATCAAAAAAATCGGGGAGCGGGCAGATCATGTGGCGGTTATACTGCCCTTTGAAGAAGACTTTTACAAAGGATATAACATTCCTGTGACATTTGTAGGGCACCCTTTGCTCGACACGTATCAGGAGCCAATAGGAAAAGGACTTGAAAAGACTTCTGATGATGTGCCGGTCATCGGTTTGCTGCCCGGGTCCCGTGACAGAGAAATTGCAAGGCATCTTCCGGTGATGCTCGATGCAGCCATGATTCTGTCGAAGCGGATCAAAAACGTAAGGTTTGTCGTGTCGATCGCACCTTCTGTGGAGAGAAAGTATGTGGAAGCGGTCACTATCAATTACCAAGGGTTGGTAAATTTTACTTTAACAACTGAAAATGTGCAAAAAATTTTCAATCAATGCACATTTGTTATTGCTTCTTCGGGTACGGTTACCCTGGAATCCGCGATTTCCGGTACGCCGATGGTTATCATTTACAAGGTTTCCCCTGTATCCGCTTGGGTGGGCAGGGCATTGATACGTGTTAAGCATGTGGGACTCGTGAACCTTATTGCAGGGAAAGAGGTTGTTCCTGAACTGCTGCAGGATAAAGCATCGCCAGAAAATATAGCGGATACCGTATACAGTATGTTAAACGATGCTGCCGGCCTTGAAAGATTGAGAAACGAACTCCTGGATACCCGAGATTTGCTGGGAGGGCCAGGTGCTTCGAAACGGGTTGCCAATATCGCCATAAATATGTTGTAGTCTGATATCAGAGTGTTGACATTTGGACAGGTATGGATTTTTTATTTCAATGTGCGAATGAAACATGATTTGCGATGCCTGAAACAGGCGTTGATTCATATGGGATCATGAAGAAACGATTTGCAGATAAATTAAAGCCCAGACATAAGCGCTTGCTTGAGCTTATAAGGGAAAACAAGTTTAAGTTTCTCTTTGCGATGAGCTGCAACCTTATTATCGCCGCAACAACTGCTGCCATACCCCTTCTGGTCAAACCCGTACTGGATGATGTCTTTATTAACAAAGATGTGAAGGCGCTGACGTGGATTCCGATTTTTGCAATCGTCGTTTTTTTGGTTCGCGGTCTCGGCATGTTTGGCCAGGAGTATTATATGAATTACGTGGGCGGGAACATCGTAATGCAACTTAGAAACGATCTTTATAACAAGATTCAGAGTCTTCCGCTAGCTTTTTTTCATAAAGAAAAAACCGGTGGGTTGATGTCACGGGTACTCTCTGATGTTGCTATTGTCAAGATAATGGTTTCGACGGCGGTGACAGCGTTTTTAAAAGATTTTTTTACCATCGTGGGCTTGACCATCGTTATTTTTTATCGAGACTGGAAAATGGCGATTTTTGCATTCATTGTTCTACCGATAGCATTCCTTCCAGTTATGGAATTGGGGAGGCGGGTGCGCCGCATGACTACCACGTTTCAGGAAACATCGGCTGATCTGAGTTCTTTTCTGCATGAAACATTTGCGGGGAACAAAATCGTCAAGGCGTTCGGAATGGAGTCGTATGAGAAGAAACGTTTCTTTGATCGGACGCTTGACCTTTTTAAAATTGATATGAATTTGGTGGTCATTCGTTCGTTGTCTTCCCCAATTATGGAATTCCTCGGGGGGATTGGTATCGCATTTGTTATCTGGTATGGCGGTTCCAAAGTCATTGCAGGCACCTCCACCCTTGGAACATTTTCATCCTTCCTGGCGGCCGTTCTGATGCTTTACGATCCTGTAAAGAAATTAAGCCATCTTAACAATGCCGTTCAGCAAGGACTTGCGGCCACTGACAGGGTTTTTGATGTTATTGAGCTGGAGTCGGACATTAAGGAGTGTGAGAATCCTGTAAAAATTGAGCGAAACCCTCACCAGGTAGTCTTTGAAAATGTGTTTTTTAAGTACGATGATGTTATGGTTCTAAAAGATATTAACCTGAATGTCAGGGCAGGCGAAATTCTGGCACTGGCCGGTATGAGCGGTGGCGGGAAAACATCTTTGGTCAATCTGATACCGAGGTTCTATGATATAAGCAACGGAACGATCCAGATCGATGATATTGATATCCGGAAAGTTTCGATATCATCCCTTCGCGATCAGATTGCAATTGTTACGCAAGAGCCGATACTTTTTAATGATACGGTAAGAAACAACATTGCTTACGGCAATAAAAATGCAACAGATGAAGAAATTGAAAACGCAGCAAAGGCGGCTTACGCATACAATTTTATCCAGGGTTTTCCGGGCAAATTTGATACCAATATCGGAGAACTGGGAGGACGCCTTTCCGGGGGGGAAAAGCAAAGGATATGTGTCGCCCGTGCCTTGCTGAAGGATGCGCCCATATTGATCCTTGACGAGGCAACATCTTCACTTGATACAGAGTCTGAGATGCTGGTTCAGAAGGCCCTGGAAAACCTGATGAAGGGGCGGACCACTTTTGTTATCGCGCACCGGCTTTCAACCATCGATTATGCGAACCGGATTGTTGTTATTGTGAATGGTCAGATCGTAGAAGAGGGAACAAAGGATAACCTGCTGGCCAAAAAGGGAGAATTTTACAAACTTTATCAGATGCAATTCAATAACAGCGCTAAAGATTTACCCGAATCGAGTTAAAACTCGATTCGGTGTTATCAGTGGTTGGTTATCAGTTAACAGTTTTGAAAGATCAATGGACAAAATTACATCTCACCTATAGCAGAGATGCCAGAATCCCGGCTGAACAACATTCTATTGACGAATAACAGATAACAGACAACTCTCATATTGTAGTATTATTCGCTCAATTAGAGACCTATAAAGGGATTTTAGCTCTAAGATAATTTTGAACCTAACCGTCAAATAAAACTTAAAGAGCAATTCCGCGTCATATGCCATAATTTTTCAAACAGAGCCCGCCCAGAATTCCTTGAGATTGCTTGCCCATCAGGTTTGCATTTTTCTAGAAATCTTAAACTTATCAATGTTTTATTGACTTAACTTAAGAAGATCAATAAGATAAAATCGACACAGCACAAATGAATTTACGCTTCTATTTAAAAGAAGGACCTATCTTTATATCCGGCCCGTATTACTAAACTTTATGAAACTCAACTCAATTGTAAATAGGTATATCTTTAGAGAGATGATCCCTCCTTTTGTCGTCACCCTGATCTTTTTTACATTTATTTTTCTGATGGCAAAGATACTTGATATTACAAACTTTATTGTCAATTACAGAATCAGCTTAACAACGGTTCTCTTGATGCTTCTCTATTCCATGCCCCATTTCCTCGAATTTGTAATACCCATATCGATAATGATGGCCGTGCTTTTTACTTTTCTCAGATTATCAAACGACAATGAAATCGTGGCCTTTAAAACCGGAGGTGTCAGCATTTATGGTTTAGTGCCACCGGTAATGGCGTTTTGCTTGGTGGGCTGCCTGCTTACGAGTTTTATAGCCATATATGGATTACCGTGGGGAAGGCTATCGTTTAAGAACCTGTCAATTAAAATCGCTGCATCCCATCTCAACATCGGGCTGAAAGAAAGGACTTTCAATGATAGCTTCAGGGACGTGATGCTTTACATCAGTAAAATCGATTTGAAAAATAAGGATTTGATAGATGTTTTTATTGAAGATCAAAGAAATAAAAAAATTGTGAGCACAATCGTTGCGCCAAGAGGTGAACTCTTTAAAAATCCCGAAAAGCTGGATTATCACTTGCGATTGTATAATGGAACCATCAATCGAGTTGATCAAGAGAGCAGGGCAGTAAATTCGATCAGTTTTGACACTTATGACGTAAGCCTTGATCTTACAACCGGCCTCTTAAATTATGCAAGAGGAAAAAATTATGCAAGAGGGAAAAAAGTTCCGAAAAACGAAAAGGAAATGGCGCTTGCTGAGCTGAGCCAGTATTTAAAGACTGCAAAAAAAACCGATGCAAACTACTTTGGCGCCCTGGTAGTATTTCACAAGAAATTTTCAATCCCTTTTGCATGTTTTGCGTTAGGACTTCTGGCTATTCCTCTGGGGATTCAGTCGGGACCTACAAAGCGATCAAGGGGTTTGGGTCTGGGTCTCATTTTTTTTCTGATTTATTATCTGCTTCTTTCTGCAGGATGGGTTTTTGGTGAAGCAGGTATCTATCCGCCGGTAATCGGGATGTGGGTTCCAAATTTTGTTATAGGCGGGTTGGGATTATTCCTTCTTGTCAGAACAGCTGATGACCGGCCGTTGAAGGTTGATTTTTTAGCGGATTTAGTCCGAAGGGTATTGTCCCGTTTTTCCGGGTAAACCTTGACCGAACAAGGCTTGGCCACAAAATGGTCGGAGTGATCAATGAATCTTATAAGGTTCTGTATTACAGATTTCAAGGTTTGGATAATTGAAATATTATGTCTATTATTCATAAGTATTTGACTTTAGAGACTTTAAAATATTTCGGTATGTTATTGACGTTTGTTGTCAGTGTATATATTGCCGTAGATTTTTTTGAGAAGATAGATGATTTTATCGAAGCAGGTCTTCCATTTTCAAAAGCCTTGACTTTTTTTCTTTTTAAGATCCCCTTGATCATCTCCCAGGTCATGCCGGTATGCATCCTTCTGTCTGTTCTTATCGTCTTTGGCCTCATGACACGAAACTATGAAATCGTCGCTTTAAAAAGCAGCGGCGTTAGTATCTATTATCTTTTAAGGCCGGTTTTTGCAGCAGGTCTTATATGCGGGATTTTGCTTTTTTTTCTTTCCGAGGTGATCGTTCCCATAACCATAGGAAAGTCAAATAGAATATGGTTAAGGGAGGTCAGAAAAGAACACGCCGTTATCTCAAGTGAAAAGAATATCTGGATCAAGGGTAATCGTTCTATAACGCATATTAAGTATTATAATTCTTCAAACAAGACCATTTTGGGTGTCAGCCAGAACACATTTGATGAAAATTTCAGGTTAATCCGAAGAATTGATGCACGCAAGGGTGTTTTTAAAGAAGGGAAATGGATACTGCATGACCTCGTAGAGCAGAATTTTGTTAACAAAGATGGAACCAGCGGCGTTGTGTTCTATGAAAATCGAGTTGAACAATTAGGCTTTTTGGCAGATGATCTAAAACGGGTTATGAAATTATCTGGAGAGATGAGTTTAAAGGAACTTTTTGGATTCATAAAGAAGGTTGAATCAGAAGGTTATGATGCGACGATTTACAAGGTCGACTTTTATGCAAAAATCGCATTCCCTTTTATTTGCATCATTATGTGTATTGTAGGTACAGGTATCGGTGTTAGAGGAAAGGCAAAGGATGGTTTGCCTGTCAGCATTGCGTACGGTATCGGAATAGCGTTTTTGTACTGGATTTTTTATAGTTTCTGCCTATCTCTTGGATACGGTGAAATGCTTCATCCAATAATTGCTGCGTGGACGTCAAACCTTGTTTTTTTCTGTTTAGGGGTGCTTACTTTGATGAATGCAGAGTAGTGGTGATTGATGCATCTTTATCCAAGTAAATCTTTGACTCTGAGTTCGAATAAGGGCTTTTTGCGTGATTCTTTTATATAATATGCTGCTTTTTATCGCAGTTACTGTCTGTTTCCCCGTGATAATTCCGATTGTAATTTTATCGGATAAGCGGCGAAAAACCGTTTTTCAAAGACTTGGACTTGTATCGAAAACAGCAAAATTAAGACAAGGCAGACTTCGACATTCTGAAAACAGACCCATATGGGTACATGCGCTTTCGGTGGGTGAGGTTCTCTCTGCTGTGCCTCTGGTTGAAGGTTTAAAGAATCGTTTCAGACATTATGATATTGTTGTTTCAGTTTCTACTAAAACCGGGTTTGAAATGGCGAACAAATATTTTAAAGAAAGCGCAAGTTCTATCTTTTTTTATCCTTACGATCTGCCATTTTCTGTAAAGTATGTTACCGAAAGCGTAAATCCTGTTATCGTTATTATTGTCGAGTCTGATATCTGGCCAAATTTTCTTCTAGAGATGAAAAAACGGAATGTTCCCGTGATCTTTGCCAATGCCAGGCTGTCAGAAAAATCATTTTCCGGATATAAACGTTTTAATTTTTTTATGAAACATGTATTTCTATCATTTTCAAAAATTTGCACCCAGTCCATTGCGGATGCACAGCGTTTTAAGCGTCTCGGGGTCCCGCCAAATATGATTTCAGTAGCGGGAAATTTTAAATTTGACCAAGAATGTGATTCCATACCTTCCGGAGAGATAGAAAGCCTGAGACGGTCAATCAATTTAAAACCGTATCAAAAACTTTTTTTAGCCGGAAGCACGCATAAAGGAGAGGAAACGATACTTCTCGACGCTTTTTCAAAACTAAATAGAGAGTTTGTCGATCTTCTACTTGTTGTCGCTCCTAGAAATCCTGAACGCGCCAGGTCTGTCTCCCGTATGTTCAAATCGGCCGGTTTCTCAACGGCTGTCATGAAAGATTTGGAAAGGGAAGATTGGGGGATGCAATCAGATGTCATCGTTGTTGACACTATCGGAATCTTAAAGAGGCTTTATGTTTTGGCAGATGTTGCCTTTGTGGGGGGGAGTCTCGTTAAGTGCGGAGGACATAACCCAGTTGAACCCGCTATGTTTTCCAAGCCGATAATATTTGGGAGTGACATGAGCGATTTTGCAGATATATCAGAAATGCTCTTGGAATCAGGGGGGGCTGTGTTGGTTCAGGATGCTGATAGTATTTATCAATCCGTGGCAATGCTCATCTCAAGCAAAGAAAGAGCCAAAAAGATGGGAGAGAATGCGTTTAAAATTTTTTTTACCAATAAAGGTGCTGTTGGAAAGACATTAGCAGTAATAGAAGATTGCCTATAGCACAATGAGGAGTTATGCAATTTTGAAGTGAATAAAGGAGAAATCAAAGAAGATGAGACCTGAGTTGTTGTTTTTAGATTTGATGAAAAAAACACTATCTTTTACATTATGGGATGAACCCGAAGTTCCTTTAGAGTTATTTATCTATAGATGTTCGTTGCCCAAGCGTATAGTTTACCGACTATTTTCATATGCACTTCGGCTTTTCGATTTACAGGCTGTAAAACAATCCAATTTCGAGGACAAAAGCAGAAGAGAAGGTATGGTATGGCCAAGATATGCTGAGACGATGATCGGATTGAAGCGATTGGATAACGTTCAGTTTTGTGTTGAAAGCATCATCCAAAATGATATTGAAGGCGACCTTATTGAAACAGGTGTTTGGAGAGGAGGGGCAACTATTTTTATGCGAGCCGTATTGGCTGCATACGGAATTAAAGACCGGTGTGTTTTCGTTGCTGACTCGTTTGAGGGGCTTCCAGTGCCGGATGAGACCCGATATCCCCAAGATAAAGGAGACCGGAACTATACGCAATCATTTCTTAAAGTTTCAAAGGAAGAAGTCGAAGCTAATTTCAAGAAATATGGGCTATTAGACGACCAGGTCATCTTTTTAAAAGGGTGGTTTAAAGACGCTTTGCCCAATGCACCAATTGAAAAACTGTCCATACTCAGGCTTGATGGTGATATGTATGAATCAACGATGGATGCGCTGGTTAATCTTTACCCAAAGCTGTCAAAGGGAGGGTTTTGCATAATTGATGACTATGAAATTCCCAGCTGCAAAAAGGCCGTTGATGACTATCGGTCCAGATGGAATATCGATATTCCACTGGTAAAGATAGATTGGACGGGTGTTTTTTGGCAAAAGGAGTGAGCGTATTTCCTAAATTAAAGAAGAGAAAAAGAAAATACATACCAAACATGATTAACCATTCCAGAAAAAATGGAACTGCCATAACCCATAGAGGAGAGGCGCGATTTCTACTATTGGAACCCGTCCTGTTCATAATCTCGATATTATATGGCTATATCGTGAGATGGAGAGAAAGTCTTTATCAAAAGAAAATTTTTCGGTCAAAGAGACTTCCTTGTAAGGTTATTTCCGTCGGGAACCTCACAGTGGGAGGTACGGGGAAGACACCGATGACGATTCATTTGGCGAGACTGATTCAGAACCTTGGCTATAAAACAGCTGTTATTAGCAGAGGATATAAGGGAAAGGCGGAAAGAACCGGAGGAATTGTCAGTGACGGGCAATCAATCCTGATGGGGCCTGGCAAGGCTGGCGACGAACCATTTATGATAGCATCCAAACTGAAAAACGTTCCGGTAATTGTAGGAAAGAATCGATATGAAGCCGGGATGTTAGGAGTAAAGGCGTTTGAGCCGGATGTGCTCGTGTTAGACGATGCTTTTCAGCACCGAAAGCTTGAAAGGGATCTTGATATCGTACTTTTGGATAATTCTCTACCCTTTGGCAATGGCCACTTATTTCCATTGGGTACCCTGAGAGAGCCGCTTTCAGCACTCGCACGGGGTGATATGTTTATTTTAACAAGATCTGATTTAGAAAAATCGCCGTCGTTATCAAAATTTGAGCAATTTGGGCGGGGAAAGCCCATATTTCGATCTTCTCATGTTCCGAATATCTGTACGGTGCGAATGGGAAGAAACTCAACGCGTGTCGCAGAACCAGAAAGTATTATTTCTCATGATCTTGATTTGATAAAAGACCGTAATGTATTTGCTTTTTCCGGATTGGCCAATAATCAAGATTTTCATCGGACGATTAAAAGCCTTAAGTGTAACATGTTGGGGATGCTGGAATTTCCAGATCATTACTGTTACTCGGACACGGATCTTGAAAAAATATTTCGCTTGGCAAAGGATACCAATGTTGACTGTCTGGTAACAACAGAAAAGGACTATGTCCGAATCGCCCACAGAATCATATGGCCTATTGATCTTGTCGTTATCGGCATTGATGTTACTTTTGAGGATGAAGAAGATTCTTTTAATGCAGTGATTAGAAGCCGCCTGAAAAGCATCCAGTAGAAAAGAGGGCAATTTCATGAATATATCGCCGGCATGGACCCCGCTTAATTATTTCGAATATCACTTTTAGATGGTTACAAATTGACATCGAAATATGATTTGTGTATTTGTTGCACTCAAAAAAGTGTCCTGTTTTTTATGGGTTATTATTTATTTGAGTCATAATTATGAATGCGAAAACAAAAAAGAATATGAACAAAATTCTAATCGGCATACCTGTGTTAGACAACAAAGAGATGACCCGAGCTTGTTTGCAACATCTGTACAGATATACTGAAACCAAAAGGTTAAATTTGAAGGTAAATGTCCTTATTGTTGATAATGGCTCAAGTGAAGATATCGAAGGTCTTCTCAAAATAGATTTCCAAAATCCCGAATTTTCGACGTACTATCTGAGAAATTCCCAAAATTTGGGCGTGGCCATTGCATGGAATCAAATTTTAAAGTTCTCTCCAGAGAAAATAAGCGGACAATCCTTTTACTACGATTACTATATCATATCAAACAACGATGCCCTCTTTGGAGAAGACTGGCTGCAGCCCCTTGTGGAAGCGATGGAGAGTGACCACCGGATCGGTTGGGTTTCAAGCATGGAAAACGGTTCTCCGGTCCTGGATGAACTCATCGAAGCCCATTCTTTATCTAAAAAATATCGAATTGATCCGAGCAAGACGTATACCACTGCCGACATCAATGAGAGTAAAGAAAAAATTTATAACAAATGGGGTGGTCATAAGTTGTTCTGTCAACAGGTCAAAAAAAAGGAGTTGCCCATTTTTATCCCCTATCGAAAGGAGGGCCGCTCTGCGGTGTGTTTTATGGTTAAACCCGCGATGATCAGGCAGATTGGGTTTTTTGATGAAGATTTCGCTCCGGTCGGAATTGCGGAAGATCTCGAGTACTTTCTGAGGATGGAGCGACTTCTTGTTCCAAACGGGTTAACCGAGGAAATATATCCTGTAGACAAAAAATGGAAAAGCGGTTTTTGCGGCAAGAGCATCGTGCATCACAACTGGTGCAGCACCCGGCAGGGACCCAATTTTGACGGACGGAAATGGGACAAAGAGAGAGAGAAGAACTGGAAAACTAAATTCGGCAAATCAAAAAAATATTACTCCAAACTGTTTTCATAACCGCATTTCAAAATCTATTTAACATATGATGGATACAAATCTCAGCATCGCCGTGATTGCCAAAAACGAAGTGGACCGAATAGGACAGTTGTTGAAAAGTGCCGCATTTGCGACTGAGGTGGTTGTTGTGGATTCCGGAAGCACGGATGGAACCCAGGACCTCTGTCAACAAATGGGGGCGAGCGTTGTGCATCACGAATGGTCAGGGTATGCGGCTCAGAAACAGTTTGCCATGGAAAGCACGAATTCGGAATGGATTCTTAATCTGGACGCAGATGAAGCCATATCAGAACAACTTTCTTTAGAAATACAGGAAGCAGTTAAAAATGCCGCGCCAAGTGTGAATGCTTTTTCCATGCCCAGATTGTCAAGATATCTGGGCCGTTGGATAAAGCATGGCGGATGGTATCCTGATCGTAAAGTGCGGCTGGTTCGAAAGGGGAGAGGGACATGGAAAGGTGATGGCTTGCACGAACAGCTCGCAGTGGAGGGTGACATCGAGCGATTGTCAGGACCGATTATTCATTATGTTTATCGTGGAATTTCAGATCAGCTGACAACGATGAACAAGTTCTCAGATCTTTATGTTGAACATAGCGGACCGAAACAAGGGTGGTTTGTTCTGGCAGGCGTCGCGCACGCTTTTGGCAAATTTTTGGAGTGTTATGTATGGAAACTGGGCCTGCTTGATGGGATTCCCGGCCTTATTATCGCCATGAATTCAGCCTGGTATGTATTTTTAAAACATGCAAAAGCATGGGAATCATATAACCGTGAAGAAGATAGCACTTGCAATTGAAAATTTCAGCCGCTTTGCCGGGGGTGCAGAAACCTATGCAGTTTCTTTATCGAAAGCACTTGTTACGGACGGGTGGGAGGTGCATCTGTTCGGACAAAACTGGGACGGTGAACCAGAGACCGCCATTTTCCACAAAATAACAATTCCAAGATTTCTTCCGGCCTGGGCAAAAATGCTACTATTTGCTTTGCGCCATCGCAAAATGGTCCGGGAACAGAACATTGATGTGATTGTTGGATTCGGAAACACAGTGTACATGAATGTTTACCAGAGTCACGGCGGTGTCCATCGATATTCTACCGCCCGAAAGGTATACGCGGAGAACAATAAAATTCGACGTGCAATTAAGCGCGTAATCATTGCAATTTCATTAAAGCAATGGATGAGGAACTGGATTGAGTCAACCGCATTCAAACAAAAAAAAAGACCAAAGATCGTGGCGATCTCACAAATGATAAAAGAAGATATGGAATTATTCTTTAATGTAAATCCCGAAGAAATCGAAATAGTGTACAATGGGGTCGATACGACAAAATACAACGTCGGCTTGCGAGAGCATTTAAGAGGGCCATTACGACAGCAGCTCGGAATTAACAAGGATGAAGTGATTTTTCTTTTTGTATCCTATGATCTGAAGAAAAAGGGAATAGTTCCCCTTGTGGACGCTGTCGAATTATTAAATCATTTGCATGAGGGTCAATTCAGGATTGTTGTTTTGGGAGGGTCTCCCTATCCTTCATTATCTAAGCGTATATCAAGTTTGGGGCTTAATGATAAGATTATATTCACGGGGAAAAGTCGT
This sequence comes from Thermodesulfobacteriota bacterium, assembly GCA_042573625.1. GTDB lineage: Bacteria > Desulfobacterota > Desulfobacteria > Desulfobacterales > UBA11574 > JBHPCZ01. Next base: position 32,716 of record JBHPCZ010000003.1, on the reverse strand, counting down.
TCCACCGAAGAATACTATGCAAACAGCGACGTGTTGGTGCTTCCCACATATTACGATGCTTGCTCACTGGTAGTGATTGAAGCGATGGCCTGTGGCCTGCCTCCAATTACTACAATTTATAACGGAGCCGCGGGGATAATAACCAATAATAGGGACGGGTATGTTATATCGCATCCTCCGGATCCAACTGAACTGGCGGCTAAGATGAAGTCGTTAATGGATCGTAACAAACGCCGAAAAATGTCTCAACTCGCCGCAGAGGTGGGCAAACGCTATTCCACTGAAAAAAATCATGAAGTCATGCTACAAATATTTCACGATATATCAGAAAAACAGGACAATTATTAATCAGCAGAAAATGGGGTTTTTCTAATGGATCGGGCTCCTGAACATTGTATTTTATGTGGTGATGCTAATAGGGATCTCCTAATAGTGAAAGAACCATGGAATGTCTATCGATGTGTTTCATGCGGTTTGGGGTTCCTGGATCCAAGACCTTCAAAAACCGAACTGGCAAAGCTTTACAGTGAAGAATATTGTGAAGAATATTTTGAAAAAGGGGGCAACCCCGGAACACCAGAATTCAAAAAAAGGTTGAGTCTTGAATCCTCACGAATACGATTTTTTAAAGGAATGAAAAAAAAAGGGCATGTTTTGGATATCGGTTGTGGTTATGGATATTTTTTAGCAGCATGTCGCGAGCGTGGCTACGATGTTCATGGTCTGGATTTTTCGGACTACGCTGTGCAACATGCCGTGAACCATTTAAGCCTGCCGATTACCGTTGGAGAATTGAATGAAGTTGAATTATCAGCGCACAGCTTTGATGTCATTACGATGTGGCATTCTCTTGAACACACCCCGGATCCAAAACAGGCGATTATTAAGGCAAAAGAATGGTTGAAGAAAGACGGTCTCCTGATTGTCGATGTGCCAAATCATGAAGGAACTGACGCAATGAAGACTTGGAATGACTGGATCGGATGGAGTCTGCCGTATCACTTTTATCATTTTACGCCAAGAACGTTGAAAGCGATGCTGGGAGCCTGCGGCTTCCGTGTTGTAAAGACCAAGAACTATCATTCGGAAACGGTCAAACAGAACTTAAAACGTTTTCCAGGCGTCAGTATTTTTGCACGCCTCATCGCAAGGATATATTCCGGTCATAGTGTTGCCATGGTTGCTGAGGTTGAACATTAAACAAATGATGCGATATATCCGTCTTATTAAAAACATATCTAACTGGTGGGTTCATTTTGCAGTCAAACTAGGGTTGACCCAGGCCGATCCTCTGAAGTTTAAAGCACGGAATAACATCATCCTCGAGGTGCCCAGAAGGCTCCTTCATGAATTCAAAGAGATTTTCATGGAGGAATGCTATACGAGCGGATTGGGGATAGCCGTTCCCGATCAACCCACAATCATCGATATCGGTGCCAATGCAGGCTTTTTTTCGGTATTCGCAGCATCGCGTTTTCCAGATGCGAAAATTTTCTCTTACGAGCCGATCCCTAATAACTTTAGACAGCTCCAACGCAATAAGAGATTAAATAGGGATGCTCAGATATTTTGTTTTCCTAAGGCTGTACATAGCAATTCAGGTGAAATTTCGTTAAGCTTTGATCCCAGTGATATTTTTACTACATCTGCTAGTATTTTTGAAACACCGGGCTTTCAGAGTGAAACGATCCGAGTTCCCTGTGTCACTTTGTCAGAGATATTTGATGAGCATCATATTGAACGTTGCGATCTGTTGAAAATGGATTGTGAAGGCGCAGAGTATGACATATTATACAGTTGTCCCCAAAATGACCTGCTTCGAGTTTCGCAGATGGCCATAGAAGTTCACAAGGGAACGGCACCCAACCAGGATATGGAGTTTTTAATCGATTATTTAACATCGAATGGTTTTAAGACGCGTCGTTATTCAAAACATATGTTATCGGCCTGGCGTTAAATAAATGATAAGATATTTACCTTGAAATAGGGTAGGTTGAAACGAACAAGTCTCTATTGATAGAAGCAGTTTCAAAACCTCCCTTTCGCTGGTTTGACAATTTTGACAAGTTCTAAGCCTGCCCTGTGGAATCCCCGAAGGGGTTCGCAAAGCGAAATTCCACAGGGCGAGCTCCGCAAAATTGTCAAAAGGCGCCACTTTGAGGTTTTGAAACCACCTCTAATGAAATCTTAACCGCCTACGCCATGTCACACTTGGAAAAAATTGCACTAAAAATCATTGAAACATCGCTCAATCTATTAGGCCTTATACCGCGACCATGGGCTGTTAGATTGGGCAATTTTATTGGAGAGGTCCTGTTTCTGGCTGCCGGGAAGCACCGGCAGATTACACTGAATAACTTAACCCAGGCTTTTGGTCATGAAAAAAATCCATATGAGATTAAAATGCTTGCCAGGAAGGTTTTCAAAAATCTTGGACAAATCTTGTTTGAAATCGGATGGTTTTTAAGACTGAGACCAAAAGATTTTCACAAGCATTTTCGAATTCAAGGTTTGCACAACCTTGAAGCTGCATTCGAGAAAGGCAAAGGTGTTCTGGGCCTTACCGCCCATATGGGGAATTGGGAACTGCTGCCGGTTCTTCCGGTCCTGACCGGTTATCCTGCCAGCACACTTTACAGGCCGCTCGATTTTTCACCGCTGGATCATTTTTTTATAAAGACCAGAAGTCGATTTGGAATGAAAATGATTCCCAATACCCGAGCGGCACTTTCGATTCTACGACGTTTAAAGAAAGGTGAAGCGGTCACCATGTTGATGGATCAGAATGTGGATTGGTATGAAGGGGTTTTTGTCGATTTTTTTGGTAAGCGGGCCTGTACCAATAAAGGTATGGCTTTTTTGGCTTTGAGAACACGGACACCCGTGGTTCCGGTTTTCTTAGTTCGTGAACAAAGAGGCTTTATGGCGGAATTTGGACCGGAAATCCCTTTGATAGAAACCGGAGACCTGACAAAGGATGTTGAAGAAACTACTCGACAATATAACAGAATAATAGAAGATTTTATCTGTCGTTATCCTGAGCAATGGTTCTGGGTGCATCAAAGATGGAAAACCCGACCGCATTATCCGTGGCCCCAAAAAAAGTAGAATGGCGATAGCCCAAACCCATCTGATTTGGAGGAAAAATTCTAGTTAATAAATGAAAAGACTTTATATAGATAAGATAAAAAGCATCCTTATCCGTTCTACAAACTGGATCGGGGATGCTGTAATGACCACGCCGGCCATTCGAGCGATCCGGAAAAACTTTCCTCATTCTGAGATCAGCATTCTTGTCAAACCGTGGGTTTCCCCTGTTTTTGAGAACAACCCTCACATAGATCGTCTGATATTGTACAACTCGGAGAGCAGGCACAAAGGGCTTATTGGGAAATTTCGGCTTGCAAGAGATCTCAGGCAATACACGTTTGATGCAGCAATTCTGTTACAAAACGCTTTTGAAGCCGCCCTGATTGCTTTTCTATCCGGAATTCCATGCAGAATCGGATTCAATACCGATGCCAGAGGTTTACTTTTATCCCATCCTGTTCCATGTGGATTTGAGATCAAAAGCGTGCACCAGACCCAGTATTATTTGAGTATTATAGAAGGAGTGGGGCTGGGTACCGATGGTCAGGACCTGGACCTTGTGGTAAATGAGGAATACAAGCAACGCGCCCTGGAAATCTTCGATCAGCTTGGCATATCAAAATCAGATAGATTGGTAGGGATCAATCCGAGTGCCACTTTTGGGCCTGCCAAACAGTGGTTTTCAGACCGATATGCCCGATTGTCAGATAAAATACAGGAGGTTTTTGGCGCTCGCGTCATTTTTTTCGGCGGCCCTGAAGACCAAGTGCTCGGAAAAATCATTTCACAAATAACGCGACATCCACCCATTGATCTCTGTGGAAAGACCGATCTTGGGGAAGCCATGGCTTTGATTCAGCAATGTAATCTTTTTATCACCAATGATTCAGGCTTAATGCATGTGGCTGCGGCACTTGATGTGCCTTTAATTTCCATTTTTGGGTCGACCAACCCTGTAACCACGGGGCCATGGAGTTCAAGAAGCAGGATTGTCCGGGTTCCTATCGAGTGCAGCCCGTGCCTGAAACCGGAATGCCCCGAAGAACACTTGAGTTGCATGGATCGAATAGGTGTCGACAAAGTTTTTGAGGCTGTCAAGGAAATGTTGTGAAGATACTCATTGTGAAATTGAGTGCCATTGGAGACGTAATCCATACCCTTCCCGCCCTGAATGCCATCAGAGAGTATTATCCTCATGCCCACATTACATGGTTGGTGGAAGAGGATGCTTATGGTTTGATTGAAGGTCATGCGGCTCTGGATCGTATTCTTGTTTCCAAAAGAAAACAATGGTTAACAAACCTTCGAAATTTATCGCTGACAAATAGTATTAAAGAAGCGTATCAATTCATAAAGGAACTTCGGGATACGGAGTATGATTTGATAATCGATTTCCAGGCTTTGCTCAAAAGCGGTGTTTTAATCGGATTGTCCAGAGGAAAGAGAAAAATTGGATTTGACAGAGGCATGGAACACATGGAACACAGTTACCTGTTTCTGAATGAGCGGGTCCCGCCGGTGGATATGGATAACCATGCTATTATAAGGAATATGATGTTGCTTGAATCCGTGGGGATAAATTCCAAAGAGATTGTTTTCAATCTCCCGGTTTTTGATCGGGATCGGGCACGGGCCGACGATCTCATAGATCAGCACGGTATGAAGGAATCAAAGCTGCTTGTGGCGATAAACCCTTTGGCTAAATGGCATACGAAACTCTGGCACAACAGTAAGTTCCGAGAGTTGGCAGACACGCTCATTGATCGGTACGATGCCGGGGTGGTTTTTACAGGGAGCCTGGCGGATCGCGGAACGATACAGGATATAATGGACGGTATGAAATTTAAAGCTGCGAACCTTGCCGGGGAGACGAATTTAAAAACTTTGGCTGCGATATATGAGAAAGCAGATTTTCTCGTTTCAACCGATACCGGTCCCATGCATCTGGCTGCGGCCGTGAACACGCCGGTTGTCGCGATTTTCGGACCGACAGCTTCATGGAGAACAGGTCCGTTTGGTATCGGCCATCAAATCGTACAGGCAGAATTGGAATGCCGCCCCTGCTTTAAAAGAGAATGCGAAACAACTGTTTGCATGAAAGAGATTTCTGTAGATCAGGTATTGGACTCAGCTGTGAAGATAATTAAAAAAGAGTATTAAATTAGCCACTAAGACACAAAGAAGGGGTATGAATTATAAACTTTTTATTAAAAATGGCATAAAAATAAAGGGTAAAGTTTGAAAATTCGTACCTGTAATGCTAAAAGATTCAGGTATGAAGCGGATTTGCCCAGAATGCTCAAATAACAAATTATGGTCACTTAAAGATGGCCGTTTCCGATGTGCTAAATGTAGGAAAACATTTAGTGATCATAGAAGGAAAATTAGTATTTCCCCGGCCAAATTAAGAACCGTTATACAGGAGTTTTTGCTTGATCATTCAACCAATATCATCCTCAGCAGAGTTGACATATCAAAGTACATGTTACTGAAAGTTTTGACTCTGTTGAGGGTTGCTATGACTCAGGATCTTCCTGAAATCTTCGAAGGCACCGTTGAGGTGGATGAAACCTATCTCGGTGGCCAATGGAAAAACAAGCGCCTTTCTGTTAAACGTAATTTGCCAAAAGCCAAACGCGGCAGAGGCACGAATAAACAGGCTGTTTTCGGCATTCTTTGCCGCAAAGGCAAGGTCTGGGCCGATTTTATAGACGGGGTTGAAGCCAAACAGCTACAGCCAAGGATTTTCAAACAGGTCAAAAAAGGCTCGACTGTTTTATCAGATACCTGGCGAGGATACACTGGCATTGCTGCTAAAGGTTATGTACATCGCTTGGTTAAGCATAGTAGAGATAACTATGTAACTAACGGAAACCACATCAACGGCCTTGAAGGCTTTTGGGGTTACCTGAAACGTAAACTGGCTGCAAAGGGTGGTATCAGGCAGTCACGATTGCATTTGTATCTCGGAGAATATGTCTGGCGATATAACTACCGTCATCTAGATTTAAAAGAGCAAGAAAACTACTTAATAAAATTGTTAAAGAAGTATATAAGGTAGTAAATTAGGTCCGGATTGTCGGACTTTACCCAAAGAATTATATTATAATTTTAGTGTCTTCGTGCCTTTGTGGCTGAACCATTACAAAAAATATAGGCAATTGTATGGACCTGTCCATTATTATTGTTAATTGGAATACAAAAAAGCTGTTACTTGATTGTCTTGAATCAATCTTTGAAACGGTTAAAAATATGTCCATTGAGATATGGCTGGTGGACAATGCCTCCACCGATGGGAGCGCGGAAGCTGTGAAGCACGCTTATCCGGATGTCAAGGTTATCCGAAACAAAGTGAATATGGGCTTTGCTGCGGCAAACAATCAGGCCTTTAAGCGTATGCAGGGGCGTTATGCTTTACTGCTCAACACGGATACAGCCTTGACGCAAGGAGCTGTTGAAACGATTTACAACTTTATGGAGAATCGTCCTGAAGCGGGCATGGCATGCGGTCAACTCCTCAGCCAGGATGGATCCAAACAGAATTCTATTGCTAACTTTCCCACTTTGATTTACCTGATATGCAATGAATCACTTTTACAGATACTGTTTCCAAAAAAATACCCCGGTAAAAGAAAAGAATATTCAGCGCCGATTGAGGTGGATTCATGTATCGGCGCTTGTCTGATGGTCAGAAAGAAAGCCATGGAAGCGGTCGGGATTTTTGATGAAGACTATTTCTTTTTCTTTGAAGAGACAGACTGGGCATACAGAATGAATCAGGCTGGCTGGAAAGTGTGCTTTGTGCCATCTGCAAAAATATATCATTTTCAGGGTCAGAGCGTGGGGCACAACGTAAGATCAAGGATCTTGTTTTATCGATCCCGATATATTTTTTTTAAAAAATGGCATGGACATTCTTATCATTTGATACGTTTGGTCATTTTTTTTCGACTGCTGATAAATGCGGGCCTAAATCTTATCGGCGTTGTCGGTACTTTGGGTATGCAAAGAAATATAAGAAATAAATTGAGAATTTATGTCCGATTGATACGTTGGCATATAGACGGATGTCCTGAAGTAGATAGGTTTTATAAGTTATGTTGAGCAAGGGAAATAATTTAATAAAAAAAGATGTTCGAAACATTTTATTAATTCAGCTGGGTGACATCGGAGACGTGGTTCTTTCTTTTCCCATTATCAGGGCATTGCGGAAAAATTTCCCACATTCGAGCTTGATTGTTGCAGTGAGGGAAAAGGCCAAGGAATTGATAGAAGACTGCCCATGGGCCACAGATGTAATTTCTGTTAATAAGAAAAAAAGAAAATTGTATCAGGAAATCGTCTATCAAAAAAATTTTTTTTTACGGTTAAGAAAATATAATTTTGATGTGGCAATTGATTTGAGAACAGGAACCCGCGACGCAATTCTGGTTTTACTTTCAGGCGCACGTCTACGAATTGGTTTTTATTCACTAGATGGAAAGCTATGGCGGAACAAAGTTTATACCCATCTACATAAACTTGGGATAAAAATTGGGGGATGGCATTTTGTGGAATACTATCAAGACATTCTGAAAGTCTTTAATCTGACAATAGAAAATATTTGGCCAGAACTTGATGTTCCCCTTTACAGGCAACAGTGCGTTTCAGAACTATTTAGAAAGGAAGGCATACCAATAGACCACCCGGTTATTGCCGTGCAGCCATTTTCTCTTTGGTCGTATAAGGAATGGGGTATTGATAAATATATTCAGTTGATTAAATGGATAAACACAGAATACGAACTCTCTGTAATTATTACAGGATCACCTGAGGAAAGAACACGAGCGGATCAGATAAGGAAAAGGTGCGGTGGAAATGTATTTAATTTTGCCGGGAAAACGTCCATCGGGGCGTTTACCGCTTTATTAAAGGCATGTGATTTGTTCGTTGGCGGAGACAGTTCAGGAATGCATATTGCGGCAGCGGTTGGCACACCCACGGTAAGTATTTTCGGACCTTCGTCAGCTTTTGCCTTGGCTCCTAAAGGTGACGGGCATTGCGTTGTTCAAAAAGAACTTCCATGTGTGCCTTGTAACGAAAAAGGATGTGAGGGCGACGAAACTAGCCGCTGCCTTGAAGAATTGACAATTGATGAAGTCATTCCTGTTGTAAAGGAGCAAATAGAATCCTTATTGCTAAAAACCAAACATTTAGTGCGATAGACACAAAGTGCAAACCGAATTTAAAAGTGGCGACATTACTTCCGATGGCGGTGTTATGCTTTTACGAAAAGTAGACCGTCGATTACAGTTAGCCAAGCGTATCGCCGCCACTGTTACGTTTGGAAAGTAAAAAATCATTTATATTTAAACCATCATGAAATATGCAGGTTAGGAGGTGTAAGTGTGTTTGTACCAATTAATCAGAATGAATTCATGTTAGCCTTAGAAACTTTAAATAAAATTCGTGGTCTTTTAGATATTCGGGAATGTTTAATAGAGCAAGGCGATATTCAAGAAGAGCTCTCGCTTCCTAGCCCTATGTGGAAGCTAATTAAACTTTACAGCTATGTTCTTAATCCTAGTTACGACATCGTAAACACTTGGCGGTTGCATACCTTTATGTTTACAGGACACTACCTCGGAGGTGCGGCTCCCCATATATTTAATCCACTTCCTGACTCTCTTAAGGAGGAGTATCATCAGTTGACGGCAGGCTTGCCTTCGGAGATGATTGCTCGACCACCACGCATGCTCGGTGAAATTGGCTGGGAAATAAATGGAGGTGTGGTAAATAAAGATGTCCTAATGTGCCAGAATCACATAGGAAACTTATATTTCTCTAGGGTGCTGGATTATGTTCGCTCGAAAGACTCAAATCGTGTCCTAGAAATCGGTTCTGGTTATGGCGGTCTTGCCTATTTTCTTTGGAAGATACTTAAACCTTCTGGATACTATCTAGTTGACCTTCCTGAATCTCTGGCATTCTCTTCGGTTTATCTTACCTTAACTGGAGGGCTGGACGGTGCAAGCGGAGTTGTCTATGACGGAAGTAAGTCCGATTTGCTCAACGCTCCAAAAAATGGTTTCGTTTTTCTGCCAAACTTTTTAATCAATGATCTGAGTAATACCGACAAATTCGATCTTGTCATCAACACCGGCTCCTTCGGAGAGATGACCAAGGACCAAGTTGTCCAATACGTTGACGTTATTGAGGACATACTTGCTGAGGACGGTATTATTTATGAGGATAACGGAGACAGCGATATGGTCCCTATCATAAATATATTTGGTAAGCGGTTTAAATGCATAGAATTTCACAAAAACAACAAAAATAATAGGATATGGGCAAAGAATGAAGAAACGCTTTCAAAAGTGAAGATCGTAGCAAATTATCGGCCAAGTGTTCTAAAAACCCCCCGCACATGGCTCCAATGGAGAGTTAAGCGTACTCTACAGAAGTTGAGATGAAGAAAGTAGACCAAAAAGTATGAGAAACATTCTGAAATTGGTTAAGACCATTTCTGTTAGTGTTATCCACTGTGGCTCCACCTTGAACAGGATCATATCTATATTGGGAGTATGCCATCTTTCGATTTGTTGGCGACCGTACTGCCAACGACCGACACCCTGTTTCATCCTTCCCGTAATGAGGCTTGCTTTCTCTCGTGACTTAACGCTATATCCTGCCTTGTTGAATAAAGCTTCATTTTTCAACTCCTTTTTCTTAGTTAATCTCCAAAAAGTCCCATCGGAAACATACAAAAGAGGCGTAGCCCAATGTTGATGGACTTACCTCTTTCACATACTTGCGTGAGGCTAAAAAAAGCTTGTATGCGTTTCAACTCACACAGGGTTGTTACAACAAACGGCTTGCATCTGATAAGCACATCCGTGTTTCAGTGAAGACTCTCTACACCCGAAACTTTCTGTGGTGTGAGGCTGTTATATGTGCAGACTTTGTATGATAATATTATATTAAAATTGTAAGGCTATTTCGATCTTTTTTAGATAAGGGCAATTTTTCCCGCTTTTTGTCTTAAAATCGTCTTGTTTTCACTTTATATAGCATTGTCAGCATTTACATCCCTATCAAAATTAGCAGATGCCCACGGGCTTCCGCCCGTGGGCATCTGCTTTAAAACCATTTGATTTTATGGATGTAAATAAGTATTGTGAAAATCAATAATCACAGGACTAAGTAGTGAAACAACAAATAGACAATTTGCCCTGCCTGATTTACCAAAGATAGCCGCATTACCTTGACAGGTTTTGTTAATTGGAATATAGCATCCTGCAGTTTGCTTAGAATTCAAGTATGTTAAAAGCTAAAGAAGCCGTATCTATGAATAAAGCGTATTGAAATGAGAAAGAACAGAGCACTTATAACAGGCATAACCGGCATGGTCGGTTCCCATCTGTCTGACTTTTTATTGGAAAAGACCGATTGGGATATCTATGGCATGTGCCGCTGGCGGAGTCCGCTGGATAATGTTGAGCATCTGTTGGACAGGGCTAACAAGAAAGATAGGCTGTATTTTATTAATGGAGATCTCAACGACTATATTTCTTTGCAAAATGCGGTGGAGGAAAGCAGCCCTGATTATGTTTTTCACCTTGCAGCCCAGAGCTATCCTGAAACGAGTTTCACCTCTCCGATACAAACTCTGGACACAAATGTTCAGGGCACGGAAAAGCTGCTCGAAGCCTTGAGAAAATGCAAAGGTATTGATCCAGTTATTCACGTGTGCTCGTCTTCGGAAGTGTTCGGCCGTGTGCCGCGTGACCAGCTTCCGATTCATGAGGAATGTTCATTCCACCCGGCGTCTCCTTATGCCATCTCCAAGATTGGTACCGACCTTCTAGGGCGATTCCATGCTGAGGCTTACGGTCAACGGGTTGTTGTGACCCGGATGTTTACTCATACGGGTCCCAGGCGGGGCGATGTCTTTGCGGAATCCAGTTTTGCAAAGCAGATCGCAATGATCGAACAAAAATTAATTCCACCAATTGTTAAAACCGGCAATTTGAATTCTCTGCGCACTTGGTCAGATGTACGTGATGCCGTGAAGGCATATTTCATGCTGGTAACGATCAAACCCATCCCTGGGGAGTACTATAACATCGGTGGGGCATTTTCTTGCACTGTCGGAGAAATGCTGGATTATCTGCTGTCTCTCTCCTCCATTAATGACATCAAGGTAGAAACGGAGAAATCCCGGCTACGCGCTCTAGATGCCGACCTTCAGGTTCCAGACACCTCAAAATTTAAGGAACATACCGGATGGGAGCCAAGAATACCATTTGAAAAAACTATGCAAGATTTGCTTGAATATTGGCGTGATAGAATCAGGTTTGGAAGGAAGGTTTTGTCCAGATGACAAGAAAAGTGCTTCCATGCGATCCAGACAGCCCCTCTCCACTGTTGTGTCCTGAATTACAACCGGTCTCCCTCGCGCACGAAAACCCTTGGTTTCAGGTGATGGCGAGAGGAACCTACTACACTATGGAATATAAGCGATCTCAGGTTGTGATACTTCCTGTCTTGGAGAGAGATTTCATCGTCATGATTCGTGTGAAGCGCCCATTGATTGATGACTGTCCCTTAGAACTCCCAGCTGGTGATTCGCAGGTTGGAGAAACCCCGAGGACGGCTGCCATGCGGGAGTTCATGGAAGAAACAGGTATAGGTATAACTGACCCCCGTCGCTTTGTCCCTGAGCTGCCTGTCTCCGAGCTGCCTGGCAGAATACCAGTCCTTCTGAGCGTTTTCAGTGTGGATGTGAGTCAGTCTGAGTTCGTTTCCCGCTCAAGACATGACAATGAGATCGTCTCCGTTGAAGCAATATCTTTTACAGACGCTGCACAGAGGCTGGTCAGTGGCGAAATATATTTGAGCTCTCCTGCCGCAATAATATCACGTTTTCTGCTGAAAACATTTATTGATAGATCGATCATATAGGACATCGAAGCGGATGAACGAAATTCGATATTCTTTGATCAATATACCTGGTCTGATAGGCGAGCGGTCACGGGAGTTGATGATTACTTGGCAAAGGACCATCCGGCGTTGGTTTCGACAAGTATCAGTCTGCACTTGGGCGCTTTGAGGAGAGCGAGAAACCGCACCTGGTCTTCGAGTATGATCGCGAGACGCCATGGGGTCGTGCGATGGCTCCCGATCAGATAATTAACATCTATATGTAGCTTCAGGCCGTTATGCGGGAACGGAAACTTAATTTCTGAAGGAGGCCTTCATGAGAGTTGGATTCCTAAACACCAGTGGGAAACAGAACGAGAAACCGTTTAGGATCGATCCGCTCGGCCCATTATACCTCTTAACAATATTGGAAGAGGAATTCGGCGATCGGCTGAGTCTAAGCTACACCGACCTGCGGGGGATTGATGAAGATTCGATGATCTATCACATCCCGGAACTGGAAGTCTACCTTCACTACGTGACCACCCCCGAGATTGCCGAGATCCAGAGAATCATTGCGGCGGTTAGGCGCTTCTATCCTAAAGCCCTTCACCTTGCCGGTGGCCCGCATGCGAACATCTTTCCCGAGGAGAGTCTAAATACCTTTGATGCGATCTGTATAGGGGAAGGTGAAGAGATCATCAAACAGATGATACAAGACATTTTCAATAAGAAACTCAAGAAAATATACCGTCAGACCGGCACAATTGACATCAACAATTACCCGTTTCCGCTCCGGAAGTATCTGCCAAAATCTGCTATTGTGGATGTCGGCATGCTGAGCCAGAAGTATTACGACCTGCTTGGGACCTCTGTGCTATTCTCGAGAGGCTGCCCATTCGACTGCCACTTCTGCTCAAACCAGTACAAAGGTCCCATCCGGGTACGCTCACCAGAATGGATCGTGAAAGAGATAGAATATCTCAAGCGCGAATATCAAGTCCAATCAATCCTTTTAAAAGATGACCAAGGCATTCATACCAACAGGAAAGGTGCCCGCAGTATGCTCGAAGCGATCGGAAAGGCGAACATCTTATGGAGGGGACAGTCCAGGGCTAACGGGGTTCATTCCGATACAGTAAGACTGGCAAAGGAAACCGGTTGTGTCGAGATCGCCGTGGCAATCGAGAGTGTTTCTCAACGCGCGCTTGACATCATGAACAAAAAAATTGATCTCGTGAAAGCAAAAGAATACTTCAGGGTTCTACGGCAGGAAGGGCTCGACATCAAACTGCTTCTGATTTTGGGGCTTCCAGGGGAACCGCGGAACATTGCGCAGCAGACGATCGATTTCATTGAGGAGGTCCAGCCCTCGAACGTATCACTTTCAATCTTGTGTCCCATTCCGGGCTCAGAAATATGGAATAATCCACAACGCTTTGGAATGAAGATAAATCCAAACGTGCCGTTCGATAAATACCTATTCGCTTTTGGCCGTTTCGACGATGATGAAAAGGCCCCCCACTTCTTTGAGTATGATAAAGTTACGCCTTTCGGTGAAAGCATGAGTATGGATGAGATTGTCGAAAACCACGAAACCGTTCAGACTTACCTGAGGGAAAGGCACATAAATTTTTGAAATGAGGGAAATGGCAATGTTTGAAACAAAGGAACTGGAAAAGATGGCTGGGCGGATTCGCGCTACATGCGTAAAAATGGCATTTAACGCCGGGGAGACTCATGTAAGTTCCGCATTGAGCTGTGTTGATATACTGACGGTTTTGTTCGGAGGATTCCTCAATTACTGTGATGGTGGAAAGAGTTGTAAATTGGAACGGGACCGTTTTATCATGAGCAAAGGCCACGGGTGCTCGGCGCTTTACGCTACCATGGCCGCATTTAGTATCATTCCCCGGGAGGTACTCAAGGAATATGCGCAAACCGATTCGTTGTTGCCGAATCATCCCTGTAAATATGCGCTGCCGCATCTGGAAATTTCTTCCGGCAGTCTTGGGCATGGTTTAGGCATCGCCGGGGGCATTCTTTATGGTCTACGACTTGACCAGAACTTGACAAGCAGGGCGGTTGTGCTCATGAGTGACGGCGAATGTAACGAAGGAAGCGTCTGGGAAGCCTCCATGTTCGCGGCAGCGCAGAAACTTACCAACGTTTTGGCTATTGTTGACTGCAACGGTTCACAGGCTGTTGGCCGGAGCGATGCACTCATGGGCTTTACCTCGCTCGAAGAGAAGTTTCGCAGTTTCGGATGGGAAGCAATCTCTGTAAACGGCAATAATATTAGTGTTCTCGTTGACGCACTTAATAAATTTCCTTTTTCACCGGAAAAACCTTCTGTGATAATCGCAAATACCGTCAGCGGAGCCGGAGTCAGCTTTATGGAAAAAGATCAGGTTTGGTTCTATCGAAGCCCGTCCAAGCACGACTTAGACAGGGCTCTCGTTGAAATCGAAGAGGAACCCTTTTATTAATGAGGTTGCTTCAATGAGAAAAGCATTTTCAGACATGCTAGTCAATGTAGCGAAAGAAAATCCGAGAATAATTTTTCTGACGGGGGATCTGGGGTTCCAAGTCTTCGATGAATTCATCGTACAATTTCCAACAAGATATGTGAATGTCGGCGTCGCCGAAGCGCAGTTGATAAACACCGCCGTGGGTTTGGCTCTGGAGGGCTGGCGGCCGATTGCCTATTCCATCGGGTCGTTTGTTACGGCCAGACCGTTCGAACAGATTCGCTTCGGGATAGCCTACCATAATTTGCCGGTAATGGTCGTCGGGGCTGGCGGCGGCTTCACGTATGCCCAGGCTGGGGTTACTCACCATGCTGCCGATGATCTGGTTCTGATGGGAGCTCTACCAAACATGAGCATTGTTACCCCCGGCGGCCCTGATGAACTCCGGGAATTAATGCCGCAGATGCTGAAGCTTAAGGGGCCATCATATCTGCGCGTTGGAAAATTTGGCGAATCGGAAGTTGGACACGATTCTTCAATTAGCTTGGGGAAGGCCAGGAAATTGATCGATGGCGAGAAGGTGGCGGTACTCACCTCGGGTGACATAGTTTCCGACATTTACCCGAAGATGCGGGAATTAGAAGGGAGCAAAATAAATCCAGCGCTTTATCATTTTCACACAGTAAAACCTGTGGACAGAGAGTGCTTTGCCGAAATTGCAGACAGATATGCCATTGCAATTATCACTGAGGAGAGTATTCCACAGGGAGGGCTTTATCATGAAATCTGTGCTTGGAAATCAGAAACAAATAGCCATTTGAAAATAGTTCGGAGAGGCCCACCAGAAGCATTTATACTCGGCAATCCCGGACGTGAAGAACTGAGACGCAGAATAGGCATTGACGGAGATTCCCTGAAGAGTTTTCTACTGCAAATGAGCACAAGGAGTGACTTTGAACCCTGACATTCTATTGATTAACCCAGGCGGTTCCCGGAAACGTATCTATCAGGAATTGAGTAAGGATTATTCAGCAGTTGATACGCCTTTTTGGGCAATTCTTACTGCCGGATATTTGCGCAAAGAGGGTTTCAGTGTTGGAGTGTTAGACGCAAACGCGGAAAACATCGATTATGATGAAACCGTTGAACGGATTCAGCGGGATGCCCCAAAGTACATTGCGATTATCTGTTACAGTCAGCAGGCAAATGTTTCTACCCCCATAATGGTCGGTGTAGGTGAATTATGCCGCAAGATTAAAGAAAAGATTCCCGAAAAAAACCTTATCCTTACAGGATGGCATCCTTCCGCATTGCCAGAGAGAACCCTCCTGGAAGAAGCCTGTGACTTCGTAATCCAAGGAGAAGGCTTTTATTCACTGAAGGATCTGCTCTCCGGGAAAAATTACCGCGAGGTTCGTGGCCTATGGTGGGAAGAGAACGGAGAAATTAAAAGCAACCGTCGTGCAGAAAATATTGCCGATCTCACCCGGGAGTTGCCCGAGGTAGCCTGGGATCTGCTGCCGATGAATGAGAACAGGTATAGGGCATTTAACTGGATGTGTTTGGGTGATTTGAATTCGAGAAATAGGTTTGTGTCTTTGTTCACCAGTCTCGGCTGTCCTTTCCGATGCAACTTCTGTGCGATTCATGCAACCTATGGAGAACACAAATTAAGAACCTGGAATCCAGAATGGGTGATAGGTCAATTTGATCTGCTGGTGAACAAATACAACGTTAAGAATATTAATCTGCATGACGAACTGTTTATCTTCAAGCACAGTCATTACCACCCTATTGCGAAAGAAATTCTGAAACGCAAATATGACCTCAATATCGCTTCCTTTGCAAGAGTGGATATTTTAGACAAAACGTCTATGGAAGAACTTACCTTTCTTAAAAAGGCCGGGTTCAATTGGTTTAAGCTCGGAATCGAGTCCTGCAATGTAGAAATAATCAAGCGTAGCAAAAAAGGAAATTTCACCAAGGACATCATCCGGAGAGTTGTAAAGAAAGTACATGGTGCTGGAATAGACCTTTGTGCCAACTTCATGTTCGGACTTCCCGGCGACACTCTCGAAACAATGCAGGAAAATCTCGAATTTGCTTTGGAACTAAAGTGCGCTTTCCCCAGCTTTTTTTGCACCATGGCAATTCCCGGTTCCGACCTTTACCGTAAAGCACTCAAAAATAATACTCCTTTGCCTGAATCGTGGTTGGGTTACGCCTCACAGGGATACGATTTTCTCCCGCTCCCCACTGAGTCATTGTCATCTGCGGAGATTCTTAGATTCCGCGATCATGTGTTTAATACGTATTTTACCAATCAGGATTATTTGAATTTAATAGAAAAAAAGTTCGGAAGAGAATCCAGAGAACACATCCAAGGCATGACTAAAATCAAGCTGAAAAGGAAGATTTTAAGTGAGTAGAAGCACACTCCATCTTTCCAGACAAAGGCGACACTTGATCAGGAGGTATTTTAGATGTTAAAAGGCATTAATTGTTTAACCTCTGAACCGCTTTTTATGGGTAGTGCAGTAGGTTCCGAGTTGCGCGCCAATCCGCTCGGCTTTATAGACATTGGTGCTCGTGGGGGCATTCACCCTCTCGTCGAACCGCTGGCTGAAAATACGGCAGTGCTGGCCTTTGATCTTGACGAGGCCGAATGCACACGTTTAAGAAATAGTTGCCACCGCCAATCACCGTATTCAGTGATCCAGATACTCCCTTTGGCGCTGGCTGGCCAAGAAGGACCGGGTACCCTGCACCGTTTTTCCGCCCCGGTAACTGACTCACTTAGACCTGAAAACCCGGCCATCGTTCAGCGCTATAATATAAATAGTCTCCAGAGAAAAGGGACTACTTCCATTCGAACCACAACACTTGACAAGGTGTTATTTGAACGGAAGGATCTGGTGGACACCTGTGGCGAATTTATTAAACTGGATGCACAGGGTGTTGAATGGGAGGTCTTAAATGGCGCTGAAAAGACATTATGGGGGCGCACAGTCGCTATTCTTGTGGAAGTAAATTTCGTTCCTTTTTATTCGGATCAGAAGCTTTTTTCAGAAATTGAGATGTTTCTACGCGAACGTGGTTTTTATTTTTATGGCTTTCAGGGTTTGCATTATAGATCGTGTAAACGTTTAAATAAAATGGTTGAGGCAGGGAGAGAACGCGTTTTCTGGGCTGATGCGGTCTTTTTTAAAGACCCCCTGGCTAATGATGTTCGCCAGAAGCCCCTCTCAGATCGGAGTAATTATGTCCTGTTTGCCTGTGCACTCTTGACCGGCTATTATGATTTTGCCCTGGAAGTGGCGTTAAAAACATGGGCACAGGGGGAAGAAGCCAGGCGAATAGAACAACTCGTTCATCGCGTTGCTCATCTTGATCCAGCTGAGACGTATCAAAAATTATTAAACTTGTTTGATAGAGTAAAAGCCTTTCCAGAGAGTAGCAATTTTGAAGTGGGGCGTTTTGTGGATGAGCGGCGACATATCAATGACTACGACGATGTGCCGCCCTATAGACAAAGATAAAAAAAAGGGGGTACACTTTAAAATGCAGGACGTTAGAGAATCACTTAAAAGAGCCCTGGTTGAACAAGAATGGATATTCGGCGACAGGGTGGCACGTCTCGGTTCACCATTTGAGTGGACTGAAAATATGCACAAAGCAAATATACTCGATCTTGAAAATATGTATGCAGTGGCATTCTATTTCTCTATGTTCTACGTCCAGAAGGATACGCCTCAGGAGATGATGGTGCCCGATTACGAGGAGGTCAAGCAGTGCTGCGAGAAAGAAATGGCGAAGGCCTTCCTCCATTTCTTTCCTTTTCTTGCTAAATCTAAAACATGGGCCCACAATGTGCGGAGCCAAGCTCTAACACGAACCCAGGATTACAGTTTTATCAAACGTCACTGCACTAGTTTGCCCGAACACCCGAATCATGTTGACATAGGTCCCGGTCTCGGGAGTTCGGCTTTATACAGCCTGAGGTTCCTTAATGCTTCATTCTATGCCCTTGAGGCCAGTCCCATGAGTTACGGAGTTCAGCGGCACTATTTCCGTTTTTTGTCGCCAGAACCAGGGGCATATTTTGATCTTATCGAGTGCGAGAACTTCCAGTTTCCGGTTGAGCGGATCAAGGCTGAGCTTGATAACAATAGATACGCAATCAAGCATGTTCCGTCTTGGAGATTCCCGCTTTTAAAGGCAGGCAGTATGGATTTGCTGACAGCGTGCTACGTTCTGAACGAGCTCAACTACGCTGGTTTATTGTGGCTTCTGGCAGAAGGTTCGCGTGTCCTACGCAGGGGTGGTTATTTCTACATCCGTGACAGTGCTATTCTTAAACCAGGCATGCACACTGTTGACTATGATGAAACGCTTAAGAAAATGGGGTTTATAGAGGTAGCTCGGTTAAAACTACAGAACCGCTATGACTTTTATGGTATCCCGAGGGTTTTCGTGAAGAACACGGAAGCGACCCACTCCTTTGATACGCTTGTTGAGATGTGTCTCGGCAGATTTGCCGCTGTCGCTGGAGGCGGGGACAGGGCATACAATCTTGACACTGCTTGAAACAAGGAACAGGATTGAGACAAATAAACCTTTGAGGAGCATACATTAATGCGGAAAATGAGAATTCCGTTTGGAACAATAACAATTACTGACAAATCGAAGAAGCTGATCCTTGATTGTTTGGAGAAGGGGCGCATTTCTGGTGGAAAATATGTCCGTGAATTTGAGGAGCGATTCGCTGATATAGTCGGGGTGAAAGAGGCGGTGGCTGTTAGCAGCGGAACGGACGCTGATACTCTGGCTCTGGCGGTTTTACATGACATTGGAGGACAGCGCGGCGACGAGGTGATCGCACCTGCCTTATCCTTTGTGGCCACAGGGAATTCAATCCTTCACGCAGGCTTCACTCCGGTTTTTGTTGATATCGATCCGGAAACATTGAATATCAAACCGGAAATGATTGAAACGGCCATCACCGGTCGCACCCGCGCTATCATTCCAACCCATCTTATGGGTAAGCCTGCGGCAATGGACCAGATTATCGCTATTGCCCAAAAACATAACCTGGTTGTGGTTGAAGATGCCGCCGAAGCTTACGGGGCCAGATATCGAGGAAAGAATATCGGGACTCTCGGTGACATGGGGGCTTTCAGCCTTTACGTGGCCCATATTATTACTACGGGCGAGGGGGGGGTCATCGTAACTGATAACACTCAATTTGCGGAGATCCTGCGTTCTCTAAGGGCACATGGTAGGGCCTGCAAATGCAGACAGTGCATATTGAATACAACGTCAGGATTTTGCGAGAAGCGCTTCAGTAATAAAGAAAGAGGGGATATCCGCTTTCAGTTCGAGCGTATCGGGTATTCATGCAAAATGAACGAACTTGAGGCCGCACTAGGCCTCGGAAATCTTGATCTTTACGGCGAAATTCTTGGGAAACGATATCACAATCTGCGATCCATCATGGAACAATTCGAGGAATTTTCTACATATCTATGGACATTTAAAGAAGAATCATTCGAGCGGATCGGTCCCCATGCCTTTCCGTTTCTTGTCAAGAAAGGGGCGCCATTCACACGGGATGAATTGATGCTCTATTTGGAACACCAGGGTATCGATAGTCGGTCGCTCTTCTCATCCATTCCCACTCAATGCGGCGGTTATGAATTTCTTGGCTACAAAATCGGTGATTTTCCGAATGCAGAATATATAGGCACCAATGGCATCCATATCGGTGTTCATCACGAAATTAATGAAAAAGATATAGACTGGTTTCTCAGTTGCCTGAGAAATTTCATTTATGAGAGAGAGCATCAATGATAGATCGCGATTCCAATATTTTTGTTGTTAACTATTTTACGATCTTTCTATTTTCGTCCAAGGATTATTTTGGGAAAGTTAAAAGATGCAGCATTTAACCCTAGGTTGATTATTATGTTGATCAAGGGGATGATTGTTTTAATAAGAATAATATTTAATCAAAGGAAAAAAATCTTTCAAGGCAACTTTCGATTGGGGGAATTAGTAAATGATAATTACAAGAACACCATATAGAATTTCTTTTTTTGGAGGGGGGACAGATTATCCTAAATATTACAATGAGTATGGAGGAGCAGTTCTTAGTACAACTATAAATAAATACTGTTATATTAACTGTAGGGAACTACCACCCTTTTTTGACTTCAAATATCATATACGGTATTCAAAATTTGAAACAACAAATTTTCTTGATGATGTGAAACACCCTTCTGTTCGAGAGTGCCTTCGCTATTTGAATATTGAAAAAAACATTGAAATGGCCCATACCGGTGACATTCCTGCTCGATCAGGGATTGGTTCAAGTTCAGCATTCACAGTCGGCTTTCTTCACGCTTTATATGCTTTACAGGGAATGATGGTAACCAAACGCCAGCTTGCATATGACGCGATCCATGTTGAACAAGAAATGATAAAGGAAAATGTTGGATCACAAGATCAGGTAGCAGCAGCATTTGGTGGATTTAATAAAATTGAATTTGATACCACCAGAAAATTGTGGGTAACGCCTGTAACTTTGAATTCTGAAAAGCTTGATGAATTACAATCCCGGTTTTTACTATATTTTACAGGTTTATCTCGAATCGGTTCAGATATCGCAAAAGAACAAATAAGAAAAACTCCTCAAATAAGTAAAGAATTGGGAGAGATGTACACAAGGGTTGATGAAGCGCTGTCAATATTAAATAGCAGGGATGAGAATTTGGATGATTTTGGGCGGCTCTTACATGAATCATGGATGCAGAAAAAAGGACTAACGGAAAAAATATCAACAAAAGAAATTGATGGAATTTATGATGAAGCAATGAATGCAGGTGCTCTGGGAGGAAAGCTTTGCGGAGCAGGTGGTGGCGGTTTTATTTTACTATATGTCTCGCCAGGAAGACAGGATAAAGTAAAAAAACGTTTAAAAGGACTATTAAATGTGCCATTTCGTTTTGAAAACATAGGCTCCCATGTCATATTCTATTCCACATAACCTGGATAAAAAATTCACTGCTTTGATACTATCCGGCGGTTTGGGCACCCGCTTACAACACGCTTTGCCTGACCGGCCTAAAGTACTTGCTCCGGTTGCAGGCCGCCCCTTCCTCTCTTATCTTCTAGATCAATTAATTTCAACAGGGTTCCGCCATGTGATTTTGTGTGTCGGATACAAAGGAAAACAGATCAGAGAGGCTTTTGGTGACAAATATCGTGAAATTATTATCCGGTATTCTCAGGAACACGAACCCCTTGGTACCGGCGGTTCATTACGTTTTGGATTGCCGCTAGCCGCCACCGATTCGGTATTTGTCACCAATGGAGACTCGTATGTAAATTGCAATCTGTCAGATTATCTTGACTGGTATTTTGATAAAGATTTACAGGCATCCCTCCTTTTAACTTACGTTTCAGACACCAGCCGATATGGAAGCGTTGAGATTGACAAGCAAGGACAAATTGTAAAATTTGATGAAAAAAGTACAAGCCGTGGTCCGGGATGGATCAATGCAGGAGTTTACATTTTCAATAGAGACCTTTTTGAATCTATTCCTTTGGATAAGCCTTTTTCTCTGGAACGGGACTTTTTTCCGAGTCTGGTTGGCAACGGCTTGTATGGATTCCAAAGTAAGGGCGTATTTATCGATATTGGAACACCTGAATCCTATGCATCAGCTGAAGATTTTTTTTTCAGGTTGGCTTTATGATATGAATGAAGCGAACAAAACTAAAAAGAAATGTAAAGGAATTGAGCATGATTCGAAGTATAATCTATAAATTGCGCTTTTTAATATCAGGGAAATTCAGGAAAAGGAAAATCCATCCAAGAGCCCGCGTGGGAGTAGTAAGCACCATGCCTCGCTCTGGAACTGTGTACAATAAATACTTCTTTCACTTTTACGATCAGTTGCTGCTCGGCCGAAATAGCAAAGAGATTGTCGAAGAAATTTTAACCAACTCATTTCCAACGAATTCAATTAACGATTATGGAGCTACAATAGGTATTGATGCGTTTACTCTAACACACTTCAATTGCCCGGCCTTTAATAGCTATAAAGGCAAGCATCTTAAACCTTGGAAAGCCCTGAATGATTGGGGAGGTGAGAAGTCAGGCTTCGATATTGGTGGCGGACTTATCAAGAGCAACGAAGTTATGGTCGATCCATCCCATAATCCTCAGAGTCGGATTGTGTACATTTACCGAAATCCACTGGATCAGGCGGTCTCATTTTTTCACCATACTCAAAATCAACGCAATATTAAATACTATACTGACGCTCTTGGCAACGAATTTTCCTTTTCCTCCTCCTCTGTCAAGGACTACTTTTTGGCTGCAGGTCTTGATGCTTACATCAAACAGTTTTTCACCTTTTACGCCATTAAGTCACTATTTCCTGACAACATTTTTATGTTAACCTATGAAGCCCTAATGCGGAATCCTAAAGATCATTTTGGGAAGATGCTCAAATACTTCGGGCATGATCCGGACACTCTGGAAAGCGGCACATATTTTAATGAAGCTCTGCAGCTCGCCAGCCGTGATTCAATGAAAAATATTGAAGGTAAAATGGGTCGCAGCCTGAGCGACGATCAAGATCCCACCCATAGACACATCCGTGATAGCCGTACCGGCAAATGGCGTGAACACTTCAATGATGAGGTGCTTAAGGAAATAGAACAACGCTTAGCACATTTTGATCTGTCGCTGTATCAGTTTGATCTGGATATTTGACAGTGTAACTGATTGTTTTAGGATTTTAATATACCTAAATCCTCGAACTGGGACTTAAAAACTAAAAGCATATAATTGTCATATGTGCTCAAGCAGCTTTTTTACATTCCTGTTTATCTTACCTTTTATACGATATCTCCAAACTTGCTTTTTATAGTAACTTAATTCATCCAGAGTTATCTCTTTAATGATCTCCGAAGAGCCGTCTCTGAAGCAATGACTAACTTTCCCAGATAGAAATTTTTTTCGATATAATTTAACATCATTATCATATTTTTTGGTTGTTGAGTCCACCAAATCATACAACACTTCCTGTATTTGACTTTTGTGAGTGCGGCCACAAAAGGAGATTATTGGAATAAAATAAGGCAGATAGCCCCTGGTATTAAGCTGGTAGTTAAATCCCAGAGTGGGGTGAAATCTATACGGTTCGTCTGGATGGTTTTTGGGAAAACAGATATCAAAAACATTTCGACGATAAACAGCATTACATTCCAATCCATGTCCGTTTGAGAGCCATAGGGATAAAAAATCCATTTTTTGTGGCGGATGGCTTTCGAGATATTCCGGGAAAAAAACCTTTCCAAGATGCCCTTCTTCCGAAATAACCTGACTAAGGCCCCATACGGCAGATAGCTGATTATCCGTATCAAGAACTTCAACGGATCTTTTAAACCAATCCTTGTCATAAATACCATCGGAAATAGCCAAAAGACCAAGGTATTCTCCTCTGGCCATGTTAACACCCTTCCATATAGCATCTAATATGGTATTATCGCCTTCTTCTTTTTCCGATATCCATCTCAGATGTGGGTAATCTTTTAATATTTTAATCGTGTCGTCGGTTGAGCCCCCATCTATGATAATATGTTCAAAATTTGTGTATGACTGGTTCAGCACAGATTCGACAGTGTCTCTTAAGAATTGTCCGCTATTCAAACAGAAGCTGATAATCGATATTTTTGGGCATTCATTAGGTGACAATTTTGGATTGACCTCCTATCATAGTTGGTTTCTCCAGTTTTGGAGATATGTGTTTTCTAAACAGAAGGATGAAAATTATAAAACCGGCCAAAAATGCCATGCATGATCCATGATGTCAAGTGTTTTGGAACTTGCTTAATGCAACTTTGACTTAATCCCATTCTGGTGGTATCAAGGCGGGAACAAATTGATGGCGGGCAAAAGAGGCCGGCTTATGAAAAGTCAAGATTTAGAATCAAACAAATATAAATATAATACGGGCAACTGGCTGTATATATACGCAAAGAATATTTTCTCACAGTTTGGAAAAGACGGGATCATTGAAAAATATTTTCCATTTTGCCTCATCGTTGTGAATAGTGTGTCGCGTTTGGCGCATGGGACGGTAAGCATCTGAGCAACACCCATTTTCATTTATCGGAAAAAGGATGTTCAGGTGTTTTGATTGAAGCGGATAAGGATAAATTCAGAGCCTTATGCCAAACTTATTCTGGAAATAAACGGGTTGTCTGTATCAACAAAATGGTCACCTTTGACGGCCAGGATATTTTAGACAACATATCATAGCAATCAGATAGGCGTTTTATGAATGAAAGAATCGCATGTTGAAGCAAAAAATCAAAGATATTATTCGGGGTTTCCAGCACAGAAAAGATTATAAAAAATGGTTGTCCTCGGGCAAACCGATTCCAGCGCCGCATATTGTTAAACAGATGGTGGTCAAAGAATATGCCGCCAGATACGGGACACCTGTTTTTATTGAAACCGGGACTTACCTGGGAGAGATGGTATTTGCGGTAAAAGATGTTTTCAATAAAGTGATTTCCATCGAATTGAGCACTGAATTGTATGAGAAGGCGGTCAATAAATTTTCAAAGTATAAGCACATTTCTATACTTCATGGCGATAGTTCAAAACTATTGCCACATATTCTTAATAAAATAGATGAACCCTGCCTGTTCTGGTTTGATGCGCACTATTCAGAGGGCATTACCGCCAGAGGAGAAAAAGAGACGCCGATAAAGGAAGAAATAAACCATATCTCCAAACACTCAGTTGAAGACCCCGTCATCCTTATTGATGATGCCAGACTTTTTACAGGAAAGAATGACTATCCAACGTTAGAAGAATTAAATGATCAAATATTGAGCAGATATCACAATTTTATCGTTGAAGTGAAAGATGATATTATCCTGGCACATAGAAAATAATTAAATTTTGAATACTTGTGTTGTTTAGATAAAACAATGAGACTGAAAGTTTTGACATTATAGACAGTTTGATTGGTTGAAACGTGGTCTTGGAGAGAGGGGCAATGCGTTTAATTCGGTATTTTCTTTTTTTAAAGGAATATGTTGAATTTAAGGGACAAGCAAGGAAGTTTCATAACGAGTTTCCATTTGGGAAGCTTTATCCATGTTTGGATGATCGATTCGATACAAGTGGTTCGGCGTATGGACATTATTTTCATCAAGACCTGCTTGTCGCAAACAGAATATTTGTCAATAATCCAGAAAAACATGTTGATGTTGGATCTAGAATCGATGGTTTTGCAGCTCATGTTGCCTCTTTCAGGGAAATCGAGGTTTTTGATGTGCGACCATTAAGTAACACAATTCATAACATCATATTTCGGCAGGCCGATCTTATGAATCCTGAGTTCGGTTTGAGACAGTATTGTGATTCAATTTCTTCACTGCATGCGATAGAACATTTTGGCCTTGGAAGATATGGCGACGAACTGGATTATAATGGCCATATAAAAGGTCTGGATAACATTTATAAAATGTTAAAAGATGGAGGGAAGTTTTATTTCTCTGCCCCTATTGGTCGGCAGAGGATAGAATTTAATGCACATCGAGTTTTTTCTGTCAAATATCTCATCGGGATAATTGAAAAGCGATACAGAATAGATTCTTTTTCTTATGTCGATGATGAAGGAGATTTGTTTAAAAATGTAATTTTAGATACGAAGGAAATTGAAAACAATTATTCATGCGATTATGGATGCGCTATTTTAGAATTGACCAAAACAGCAAAAGCTTAGTCTGTCCTGGATTTTGCAGTAAATGTTTGTGTCCATTGATGAATATCTTCCTCTAAATTAACTACAGTGGGAAATCGATATGAAAATTAAGAACATCCTGAAAAAGTATATTCTGCCATGTTTGATCACTCTTTTTTTACTGGCAATCTGTTTAGAAGTTTATGCAAGATATAGAGACAAACACGAAAGTGGTAGACATGTGGAAATATTATATAAAGAAAAATTTGATCAGGTTAAGCAGGTTCTTTCTGATCGGCAAGAAGTCAAAAGGCAAGGTAGAAAACGACGATCAGGTTATTATGATTATTATATTTTTTCTCCAGGACAATCTTCCTCTAAAACAATAAATTATGTTTCATATTATCCCTCAAGAAGCAACGTGTCAGCTTCAAGAAATGTGCCCGGCAGTTATCCGATTGGCAAAGGAGATATAACCATATGGCTCTTTGGTGGTTCAACGATGCAAAATGCGGAAACGATCGACGAGTTAACAATTGCAAACCAATTGGCTGTCAATTTAAAAAAGAGCGGAATCAAAGCAACAGTTGTTAACTTCGGAATGGGAGCTTTTCAATCGACCCTGGAAAGTATAAAATTCCAGGAATTGCTACGGAAGGTTAATAAAAAAGAGCGTCCCGATGGTGTTATTTTCTATGACGGATTCAACGATGCAGGTACTGCCTTTGTATTTGAGGCCGGAAGCTTGCAGGAAGATCTGTCAAAAAAGATGGAGGCATTGGTTAATGGTTACCACGGAAAATTGTTGATATACTCTCTGTCGAATCTCTTAGGTAAAATATCTCATTATTGGCGTGATCGCCTGTCTTACAAATTCAGTACAAAAATCCTGTTTGGGCAAGATTTAATAAAGAATAATTCTGAAAATCTCCTCAAAGCCGTGGATATATATGAATCGAATACAAGGATGGTCAGAGGCATTTGTAAGGAGTTTGATATTAAACCTTTCTTTATTTTACAGCCGATGCTTTTCACCAAAGCCAAACTTACCGAGTTTGAACAAAAATTTATTACCAAATCAAACATAGGAACAATTAAGTTCATGAAAAAGTTTTATGAAATGGTTAGAGAAAGAATGAAAAATAACGATGATTTTTATGATCTGTCGGATATTTTTAATGACAGTCAAAGAAATGATTTTTTTGATCTTGGGCACATCGGTCCATACACAGGTATTAAAATCGGGGAAAAGATATTCGAAATTGTCAATAAGAAAGTTGATTGAATAGTTTGAAATTGTTAAAGGCACAAGTTGAAAGATATATTCGCTATTACCCGCATATGATAATTTAGAACCACAGTAAAACGAAAACAAGATTAGAGCAGGCCTGTAATATAATAAAAGTCGTTTGATGAAGATATGACCCAAAGAAAACTTTAAAAATCACACCTAAAGCATCAATGGTAGAAGAGTATTAACCTCCAATGCTATTTAACTCTTATGTATTTATTTTTCTGTTTATTCCCATAACAATTTTTGTGTTCTATTTGATTGGTCTGAAGGGAAATTATTTAAGCTCCGTAGGGTGGATGGTTTGTGCATCACTCTTTTTTTATGCATGGTGGAATCCACCGTACCTTGTTCTCATATTGGCATCGATTTTATTTAATTATTCTGTAGGGACAACACTAAGGCGCAGACCAGACAGATGGCTATTGGTCGTTGGTGTAACGGCCAATCTTGGCTTGCTAGGGTACTTTAAATATGCCAACTTTTTTATGGACAATTTTGTTTGGTTTATAGATAACAAAATTCATCTTTCTCCCATTGTTCTACCCTTGGCCATTTCTTTTTTCACCTTTCAGCAAATCGCATATATAGTTGATACATATCGAGGCGAGACATGCGAATACAATTTTTTACAGTATTGTTTGTTTGTTAGCTTTTTCCCCCAACTCATTGCCGGGCCCATTGTCAATCACAAAGAAATGCTGCCCCAATTCTCTGATAGGGAAATTTGTCGCGTTAAAACAGGCAATTTGGCTATCGGGTTGACAATATTTTTTATAGGTTTGGCTAAGAAAGCTTTAATAGCAGACAATCTGTCTGTATATGCCGCACCAGTATTTAAAGCAGCGGAACAGCATTGCCTGCTTACATTTTTAGAGGCCTGGGAAGGTGTTTTGGCCTATACATTTCAGATATATTTTGACTTTTCAGGCTATTCAGATATGGCTATAGGGTTGGCATTCTTATTTGGTATACAAATCCCCCTGAATTTTCATTCGCCGTACCAAGCCGTCAACATTATTGATTTTTGGCGGCGCTGGCATATGACGCTATCCAGGTTTCTTTTACATTATCTTTATATTCCATTAGGAGGTAACCGCAAAGGCCAATCTCGCCGCTACATTAATCTAATGGTTACAATGCTGCTCGGTGGTTTATGGCACGGAGCAGCCTGGACTTTTGTGGCTTGGGGCGCTTTGCATGGTTTATATTTAATTGTCAATTACGCCTGGCAGGCACTATTTAAAATATTCGATTACGATTTCAAAAACAGAATGTTTAAAATCCACTTTTCTCGATTATTGACCTTTCTCTCCGTAACGGTAGCCTGGGTGTTCTTTCGGGCGGAAACTTTTAGTGGGGCATCGAGCATATTAAAATCGATGATAGGAATCAATGGTTTTGCTTTGCCTAGAAAATATCTGAGCAAATTTAGCTTGTTTGCTCCCAAACTTTCAGAATGGGGAGTGCCGTTTCGTGACCTGATCTATTTCAAGGGAAGCAACGAGGCTGTTTTTTTGTTTATACTGTTTCTGATAGTCTGGTTTGCACCCAACACGCACCAGATCATGGGGCAATATTCCCCAGCGATTGATACCTATAGAAGTGATATTAAACCATGTAGTTACAAATGGTTACAATGGCAACCCGCCTATCATTGGGCAGCAACAATCATTATAATTATGGTGGCATCGATCCTTTCTTTGAGCAAAGCCAGTGAATTCCTGTACTTTCAATTTTGAGAGATATTATGTTAAAATGTAGTTATAAAATTTATCTTAATACGTCTTTAATAGTTGCCGTCAGTTTATTGTTTTCGGTGGCAACCATAAACTATATGATTGATCCGTATAACAGAATGGGAAACAATAGAATTGGTCTTTTTCATTCACTTGATAGAGATATTAAAAATCAAATTATCTTTTTTAATCATGATGCCATCTTAATTGGATCAAGCAAGACCGGTCGAATCAATCCTGATGAGCTTCATTTTTTCACGTTTTACAATGCTTCCTTTGATGCTGCCACACCTGAAGAAATTTATTTTTATCTAGAAAAATATGCCGTACATGAAAAGTTTATTCTTGTAGGCCTCGATTTTTTTATGTTCAATGAAAGAGAGTTTCCGTTAAAGATTATGAGTGAATGGCATAATAAAAGTTATTCAACGATCGAATATCTTTTAGGGGGGAAAGTTCTACGAGATTCAAAAAAGGCTGTTTCGTTATGGCTGAAGAACGAAAAACCCTATTCAATAATGAAAAACGGACAAAAAGTCTTGCCAAAATCATCTAATCCCCCGGATCCCCAAGGAATAGAACGGGCAATAGATTTCTTAAAAAGGCACCATTATGGTAATGTGCGGTTTTCAGATAAAAGAATGGAGTTTATTGAAAAAACTAAAAAATTATTGGAAGATAGAAATATCGATTACTTAATATTTGTCAATCCGTTTCATGAAGAGATATACGAGGCTTTCAAAAGGATGGACTCATACAAATTATTTGTTGATTGGAAACAAAAATTAAAAGTTATTTTTCCCGATTTAGTAGATTTGGCTTATAGTCAATATTCTGCTAAGGATGGATTTATGCCAGGTGATTCTTTCCATTACAAACCTGAAACAGGCGTTGCTTTTTTAAATAATATACTTCGAAATGCCCGGAAAGGTAGTTCTGGATGAAAAATACAGGATGAATCGGTAGAACTGAAAGCCCGCGCCATGGCATTTTGAATTTTGGTCTCTTCAGAAGAACAGTTGGTTCCAAAATAATCGAAATTGTCAAAAAGAAAATCAATTGAACTATTAGAAACTGGAAAGGATGTAAAGATAAAGGTCAATTATTAAGTCCCTGAGGTCTGCGATTCAAACGGCAATGGAACTTCCCACCAAAAAATAAAGTTGAGTTAATACTACCGTTTGATTAAATCAAATGCAATCTCTTGATGAACACTTATATTATCGAATCCATATAATTGTTTGTAATCAATCTGAAAACCTTTATTCCATTGTTCCAGTAAAAAATCTTGATGTATGTTGCCGAAAATATTTTCATTTTCCAATTGAACCTTATTGCAGGGAATATTGACAACTATGGATTTGCGATAGCTTACCCCAACACGAGATAAAAAAATTTCTGAAAATTGTTGTAGGCTATCTTCCAAAGTGTTCGGCGCGTGGAAGGAGACCATTTTAATAATTTCTAAAATCTCCCTGGTAGAGAATAGGTGGCCATCCACCGAAAGCGGATACCCCCAGTCATACATACCCTCATTCCATTTCCAAAAAATTTTACCTTCTTCTTCCGGACTTGACAGAAGCTCTGGTAAGGGCTGTTTTAGGTGGAAAGTTTTTGTTAAATTAAGCCCCATGCGTAAACTGGGAACAAATTTATCAGTATCAAATTTGCTGAAGTCCAGGATATCCAAATCTTCGATAAATACAAGGTCATCCACAAGGAAGAAAAATTTTTCTGATTGAAGTAATGTCAGCAACTGAATGAGATCTTCTTTGAACGAGTCTTCACGGCACTGTTTTGTAAATGTAACTTGTTGCGTTGGGAATAATTCAATCAATTCTTCATAGGATTTCTGATGAGATGCATTTGTGGTGTGATACAAAACATGGAGCGGTACCGGAGATGAAGCTTTTTCAAGGTATGAAGTCAATAATGCATGGAGTTGAAGCGCCCTGTCCTTTGAAAAAACGATACATTCAGATGGGTATTTACTTATTTTGGGTGTCCATTGCGCCCGGGATTTATACAAAGCCAATAGCGCATCTCTTTCCCATTTTATTGAACTCTTCTGGAGTGACAGACCCAATGGTTTTAGCAAGAAGTTGATTGTTGATTGAATCAGTTTTAGCATAAAATACTCTAAAGTGTCACGAACGGGAGGATGCGTATTTATTTATTGCCAGAGCAATTCTGTATCTTAGTTTTCCCAGAAGGCGAGGCCCGGAACGATAGAAATCTCTTGCACGGCGACAGGCATCAGCATAAGGCTTGTTTTCCGGATAAGTAAGCGGGCTCGGAATACCTTCCACACCATTTAATGCGGCATCAAAAACCGTTGCTGCTATTTGATATTTTTCCTGACGACTCAATTTCGAAGTGTAACTATTGGCAGCTTCCCGGTACACCACATAAGCATCAGGCATAAGCCAAACTTCACCAAGGGCGCCGATACGAAGCCATAGTTCATAATCTTCGCCAAAAGGAGTTGAAAAAAGAGATTCATTTTGTAAACCAGAATATTTTAAAACAATTCTTGGAATCATTACGGAAGAATTTATTAAACGAGATTTCCATAACAGATCTTCATATTTTAGTTTTCCCAAAGGGGGTTTCTGAAAATACATAGGCAATGATCGGTTCCAGTTTTTTGTGCCCGACCATGTGAAAGCATTGCAGGCCAACAACGCACATCCTGGGTGGCGTTTTATGAATTCTATCTGCTTTTCAAGTTTTTCCGGCAGCCAAAGATCATCGTCATCGAGAAAAGCGATGTATTGTGCATTTCCTTGAAGAATAGCGCGATTGCGCGGAGTCGCCGGAGTCCCTGAATGTTTCCCGGGCAAGTATTGAAAACGGTCATCCTCTAAAAACGGCTGGATCGCTTTAAAAGTCTCTTGGGTTTCTCCATCTTCCGCAATCCAGCAATGCCAATGGGTGTAAGTTTGAGCTTGAATGCTTTCAAGTGCTTCTATAAGGATCGCATTGCGATTATATGTTGGAATAATAATGTCTATTGTCATTATTGTCCGGCAATTTATTCTGTTTTTCAGTATTCAGGTTATCCTTAAAATTGACACGCAGCGGCATTGCATGTTGCTTCTAATCTATTGCATCCTTTATACGACGATCATTCAGGGTAATGTGTTCTTCTATTAAGATATCTCATGTTAAAACAGCGCATAAATGAACGGCGCCACGGCACTGCTTTCAACAAAAACAATCAGTGTACTGAATAGAATAAGCACAATTGCGATGGGAAGCAGCCAGTAGCGCTTTCTAATCTTTAAAAACTCCCAGAATTCGGTAATGATGGATTGATTTGCCATGTTTTTATCCCTAATATTGTTGGTTCTTCTCCAGATTAGTTGTAGAAAATCCTGCCTACAAGGCATATAAG
This sequence comes from Thermodesulfobacteriota bacterium, assembly GCA_042573625.1. Lineage (GTDB taxonomy): Bacteria > Desulfobacterota > Desulfobacteria > Desulfobacterales > UBA11574 > JBHPCZ01. Next base: position 56 of record JBHPCZ010000003.1, on the reverse strand, counting down.
CCTGTCTGAGGCAGACAAGGATTCAAGGATTCAAGGATTCAAGGGGCCAAGTGTTT